>JAFURY010000025.1 GCA_017480795.1 Succinivibrionaceae bacterium | reverse complement strand
ATTGGATCGGAGGCATGCTCAAGGAGCACCAGAGAGTTTGTATCGCCGCTGGGTTTGATGAAAACCTGTACGACCAGAAGCCGGTATACCTAGAGTCATGGTCATCGTTAATGTAGGCGTCCTTATCCACGTGCTTTAGGAGATACACAGATACGCATCCTTCCAAAAGCGGAGTTATTGGAATTATAGCTGCAGGCTTAGGTTTATCCCGAAATGACAATGATGGCATGGCAAGATTAAACAGTCTAGGTTATGCCGTTCGTGTGGATCAGCCAGGACAAATGTTAAGGGATTATCATACAGCCAAAAAATATAAGAAAAATGGTGAGTTTGATAGAACTTATGTTACAACGCGTTTTTATCTCCAGGATGCGGTTTTTATTGTTGCACTAAGTTCTGATGATACAAAGCTTATAGATGATGTGCAAATGTCTGTTACGAATCCTTATTTTTCTTTATTTTTAGGTCGCAGATCCCTTCCTCCTGCCGCAGATATCTTTATGGGCGTTTTCGATGAAGAAGCTGTTTCTCTATTAAAAAAATTCGACTGGCAGGCATCCGACTGGTACCGAAAAAAAAATGGAGCTTCTCCGCTGTTCATCTATGCGGACGAAACTTTGTTGAGTAAAGGAAGAATACAAATTAGAAATGATAATGTAATCTCTTTTTCTCAGATGACAGGTAGAAAATTCAATCCAAGAAAAGAGGTCGGTATATCAATAGAATTGCCAAGTACAATCGAAAGGGAAATTATTCAGGATCATGATGCTTTTGATGCTGTAGGAGAGGATTAATATGTATTTATCCCGAGTTGAAATTGATGTTTGTAACAGACAAAAAATCAGAGATTTATCACATCTCGGAGCATATCATAACTGGGTTGAAAACAGTTTCCCTCTTGAAATCAATAATGGTATCAGAAGTCGGAAACTTTGGAGAATTGACACCATACAAGGAACTAGGTATCTGTTGCTTGTAAGCGATGAAAAACCAGATTTGAAGTTGTTAGAGCAATATGGTGTTTCAGGCACCGCTAGGACTAAATCCTATGATAAGTTTCTTGACTCTATAGAAGAAAACAAGTTTTACAGGTTTAGAGTCACTTTGAACCCAGTGAAGTCAATTCACCAGGATGAAGGAAAACGTGGCAGAGTCGTTCCCGAAATCACTGCTGAGCAGCAGATGAAATTTCTAGAATCTCGCGCCGAAAAACTCGGTTTTGAATTAATGCCAAATAATTACTTAATTGTAGATAAATCCTGGGTGCCGATGAAGAAAGCGGGCCAAAAAACAATTAAGCTAAGTAGAGCGACTTACGAAGGTATATTGAAGGTTACTGATAAATCCGTATTTTATCACTCATTAACAAAAGGAATTGGAAAAAAGAAAGCGTATGGCTTTGGTCTTATGACTGTGATACCTTACAAGATCTAGTTCATATGTCATTTACATATACAGTTCATAATCAATAATTTGTGTACTGAATGTATTTTCTTTTTGGGATAGTTTATTTGTTAATTTCAATTCTACTTCGCTGCCTATGCGGAGATTGATCGACTATGGCTTGTCACAAAACAAAAATCGCTGAATTGCCAAGAATATCTGATAGAGTTACTTTTATATATATCGAACATTCGAAAATAAATTGTGTGGATGGTGCTATTACTGTTGCGGAAAAAAGAGGTGTTGTGAGAATTCCGATTTCTATAATCGGAATTCTGCTACTTGGGCCGGGAACAGATATCAGTCATAGAGCAATGGAACTAATTGGAGATTCTGGTTCCAGTGTGGCATGGGTTGGTGAGTATGGCATTAGACATTACGCTCATGGCAGATGCCTGTCACACACATCGCGGTTTGTGGAGATACAGGCAAAGCTTGTAAGCAATACCAGATCAAGACTCCAAGTTGCCAGAAAAATGTATCAGATGAGATTTCCTCATGAGGATGTCTCATCCCTTACAATGCAGCAGCTCCGTGCAAAGGAAGGCGCTCGTATTCGAAAATTGTACAGAAATATGTCATCTAAATATGGCGTTGTGTGGAACGGGAGAATTTACGATCCTGATAATTTTGAGGGAGGAGACAATATTAACAAGGCCTTGTCATCTGCAAATGTAGCATTGTATGGTTTGGCTCATTGTGCAATAGCTGCTATGGGGTTAGCTCCAGGATTAGGTTTTGTACACGTTGGACACGAACTTTCATTTGTTTATGATGTTGCTGATTTATATAAGGCTGAAACAACAATTCCTATAGCCTTTCAAGTCACTTCAGAATACGAATCTGGCGACATATCCAAACAAACAAGAAGAAAGGTGCGCGATGCATTTGTGGATGGCAAACTCTTTGGAAGGATTGTTCGTGATATCCAAATTTTAATAGGTGTCACTGACATTGATGTTGAACAAAACATAGATATTGAGCCTTTAAGTTTGTGGGACAACAAGGAGGGAAATGTCAGGTACGGTATTAATTACAGTTGTTATAACGAATAAAATGCCCTTTACAGTAATCACTCTTAAAAGCGTACCCGATTCTCTTAGAGGGGATCTGACACGTTGGATGCAGGAAATTTCGACAGGTGTTTATGTAGGAAACTATAATTCAAAAGTAAGAGAGTATCTTTGGGAGAGGATATCAAAAACGGTTAAGGAAGGAGAGGCAACAATAAGTTATTCTTGCAGAAATGAAATAGGTTATTCTTTTTCTACATGTAATACGAAGAACCATATTGTTGATTTTGATGGAATACCCCTTGTTTTGAGCCCTTGGACCTTGTTTTCTGACAATAATGTTTGCGTTAAAAAATCTGTCAATAATGAGGCAGATGTTAATCAGCCTACTTCTTGTCCAACATCCTCTGCCGAAATCCAAAATTCTACTGATTTGCCTACTTCAAATTCTTGTCTTACTAAAAAACAAAAAGATTTGGTTTTTCTTGATATAGAAACAACTGGGTTAAATGCTGATGAAGATCAAATTATTGAGATTGGCGCCATAAGAATATCAGAATCTTCGTCAAATGAAGTTGATTTTCATCGATTAATCAAAATCGACAGACAAATTCCAAGTATAGTTTACACCTTGACAAAAATCACAGACGAGATGCTCAGAGGCGGCTCAGATTTGGAAAATGTAGTAAAAGACTTTCAAAATTTCATTCAAGACGCCGTGTTAGTTGGGTATAACATATCTTTTGATATCAAGTTTTTAAATAAGGCATTTGAAAAGTTTTCTCTTGGCTCTATACAAAACAAAACCAAGGACTTGATGTATGAAGCGAAAAGAAGGAAGGTTTTTCAACTTAATTACAAATTTGTTACAACGCTACAAACGTATGGTATAGATCAGTGTGTAATTCACAGGGCTCTTCAAGATGCCAAATTGATAAAACAGTTATACCAGCGAATGTTTTCTAAGTAAATTGATTTTAGGTTCTTTAAAAATTTGATTTGTTATACACCGATATTTCTTCAAGCCGTTATTCCCTAACCCAAAACCGCAACTACTGAGCAAGTGGGGAATTGCAGAAGCCGCAATCGATAAAAATGGTAAATATACCATAACAAAATCATGCCTCTAACAAGACCATTAGGAACGAGCGCATCGGCTAGAGGCTATAAATTGAAAGAAGTTCTGGTACTGTGCCTCGCAAGCCTCGGTCTGATATTTCTAGACAATGGACATTATGCCATGAATTTATAAATATCACGAAATTTTGAGAGTTGACAACGCAGATAGTGTTGAACTTGAAGCTGAACCCGATTATTGCTATGATTGATCAAACTGAATAAAATTATTCCTAGATTTGGTTTCTGATGTCGTTTTTACGGGATCTTTTTACTGTCTTTCCCGCGTGAGCGGGGGTGATCCCGAGGCTTTAGACTGTTTTGTTTACGCCACGGCGTCTTTCCCGCGTGAGCGGGGGTGATCCTATCCCATAGCCTGGAGCATGGCGGCCGAGCAGGTCTTTCCCGCGTGAGCGGGGGTGATCCCAAGCCACATTCTGCTATTACGGCCAGTTTCAAGTCTTTCCCGCGTGAGCGGGGGTGATCCTGCCGGCAAGTCCCGGGAACTTTTCTTGTATGGGTCTTTCCCGCGTGAGCGGGGGTGATCCTGAGCGAAATCTGGGTAGAGGTTGATAAATCTAGTCTTTCCCGCGTGAGCGGGGGTGATCCCAAGTTTTTCGAGGCTATGGCTAAAGCCGGCTTGTCTTTCCCGCGTGAGCGGGGGTGATCCTTGTAAAGAAAAACGAAGGCTGCATTGACTGCAGTCTTTCCCGCGTGAGCGGGGGTGATCCCGTTTTTTCACTCTCTCATGGAGAATTTCGCAAGTCTTTCCCGCGTGAGCGGGGGTGATCCTTCAGCCGGACTATAAAGCGAAGCACCATTGTCGTCTTTCCCGCGTGAGCGGGGGTGATCCCAGCGGCAGACCGGAAACGCCTACCGCAAAGGAGTCTTTCCCGCGTGAGCGGGGGTGATCCTTGAATGGCTGTTAGGCATTCTGCAACTCCTTGGTCTTTCCCGCGTGAGCGGGGGTGATCCCGCGCTACAGAAAAAAATTTTAGGCGCCCTGGAGTCTTTCCCGCGTGAGCGGGGGTGATCCTCTGACGCGCCGGCGGGATTGAGTCCTGCTGCAGTCTTTCCCGCGTGAGCGGGGGTGATCCTCTGCTCATGCCGATGCTGGAGTTGTGGCTGAAGTCTTTCCCGCGTGAGCGGGGGTGATCCTCTGCTCATGCCGATGCTGGAGTTGTGGCTGAAGTCTTTCCCGCGTGAGCGGGGGTGATCCTGTTTTTTCACTTGTGCATGGCGAATTTCGCAAGTCTTTCCCGCGTGAGCGGGGGTGATCCTATCTTTTTTGCGAGTGGACGCTTTACGGCAGGGTCTTTCCCGCGTGAGCGGGGGTGATCCTACATTTCTTAAGTGTGATATCGACAGATTTGAGTCTTTCCCGCGTGAGCGGGGGTGATCCTGTGCAAGGCGTACGGAATAACGATCCCCACGTGTCTTTCCCGCGTGAGCGGGGGTGATCCCCATGACGACAAAGAGCCGCCATACTTCTGTTAGTCTTTCCCGCGTGAGCGGGGGTGATCCTGTAATCACGAAAACATGAAAAATTGAACGTGAGTCTTTCCCGCGTGAGCGGGGGTGATCCTACTCCGAGACAAAGGAGCGGCGGAAAGCTTGGGTCTTTCCCGCGTGAGCGGGGGTGATCCTCGCTTATGACATTTTCAGGGACGGGATATGAGGTCTTTCCCGCGTGAGCGGGGGTGATCCCAAGGCCATGTCTGAAGCCTGCCTTGTACCATGGTCTTTCCCGCGTGAGCGGGGGTGATCCCATATTTATCAGCCGGAAATTTGATATATTGTGGTCTTTCCCGCGTGAGCGGGGGTGATCCTGAGCAACGAGGTCGTAAATCTTAAGGGCTTTCGTCTTTCCCGCGTGAGCGGGGGTGATCCCGGGGGTGAGAGTTAGTTATACGCGTCACTACGGTCTTTCCCGCGTGAGCGGGGGTGATCCCTGAGCGGCGCCGTTCTGCCCTATCACCTGAGAGTCTTTCCCGCGTGAGCGGGGGTGATCCCGGTCTCAAGTGTCTGATTGCGGAGAAAGAAGCGTCTTTCCCGCGTGAGCGGGGGTGATCCCAAAGGAGCGACAGATGAGCATTCCTCTCCCTCGTCTTTCCCGCGTGAGCGGGGGTGATCCCGCGGAACTACGTTTACTTAGTAAGCGACATTAGTCTTTCCCGCGTGAGCGGGGGTGATCCTCGACGGCATCAATTCCGCTTTCCGGCAGCCAGGTCTTTCCCGCGTGAGCGGGGGTGATCCCAAGCGCTGATGACTTGATTCGCGGTTGCGCTGGTCTTTCCCGCGTGAGCGGGGGTGATCCTACAAGATCTTGATATGCGTTTTTGCACAGTCTGTCTTTCCCGCGTGAGCGGGGGTGATCCTAATTTAGGAGATAGCAATGAAAACAATTGAAGGTCTTTCCCGCGTGAGCGGGGGTGATCCTCATCGCCAGCGTGTTCTTGAACGTGAGCAGTCGTCTTTCCCGCGTGAGCGGGGGTGATCCTAAAGCCCTCTTCCCCGCCGCTGGGCAGGAATAGTCTTTCCCGCGTGAGCGGGGGTGAGCCTTGTTTACTGTAAACCTAAGATTTCGCTAAAAGTAGCACTATACACGCATGCCAACCGGCACCTCCATATAAATGATGTAAGGCATACTCAACCATCCATGCAGTCAAGCTACAGTGATTTTTTTCAACTGAACATAGAGATCCTGAAATCCGTTAGTTTTCTGCAGCAAGGAAGGGGTTCTGCAGGAACTGCCTGATTGCGCGGTATTCTTGCTGGACGGACGCCAGCCGAAAAAACTCAAGTCGGCGAAACGGTACCCAAGCTATGCAATGTCAAGTGTAAAACGCTTGCACGCCATCGGCGAATTGCTACATGCTTGCGTCTCTCTCGGACGATTGGAACGGCCGGACACTTAACCCTGGCAAAAGCGGCTCCTTAACACGTCTGAGAACTATTGAATGTACAAGCGTTCGGGCGGCACGTTTCGCATCAGTCTCATCCTGACTGTCGCTTTCAGTCTGCCGCCCGCATCCCGCCGGGCTCGTCCATCACCACGGTAAATTCCACCGAATCCGAGTTTCCCTCCAGATCCATCAGGCTTACCCGGTATCGCCCCTGCCTTTCAGGAACGAAATAATCCCCCTCGAACTGCCGGCCTTCCACCGTCATCAGCAGCCGCCCCCTGCCGCCGGTATGCTTGACGAAGATCCTGCCCTCGAAGTCGGGCATGACGGTGGAGTCGCCGGCCGGGAAGACAATATGCAGAGCGCTGGCGTCGATGCGCTTTTCGCTGGACATGTTTTCGGCAAGAAGATCCGGCGCCGATGCGGTCATTAGATCGCTTGCGATTTCAGGCTTGGGGAAATCCCGGAGCTTCAGCTGATTCATGATCCGAAACAGAGGAGGGGCCGCATCCCTGAGACCTGAATACTGGTAAAACCCAAGACGGTTGTCCGGGATCCGCACCGCCACCGCCACGGTATAGCTGCCAAGCGAGCCGGCGGCGATGGCGTCGATGTAGTGGCTGGAGGTGCCGGTCTTGTAGGACACCTCGGCCATATTGCCGGCTTCCGCCGGTCTTCTGGCTGATTTGAGAATGTCAAAGATCGTCCGGGCCGCATCCGCCTGGAAAAACTCGTAGCCGTCCTTCCGATCGGAGAATTTCAGAAGCTGCGCCTGACGGGCGGCGGGATCGCGATCTGTTTCGCCAGGGATGTCCTTGCGACCCGACACTCCTGCGGCCGGACTGTTCTCTTCCGTATCGCGCCGGTTGCCCAATGCAATCTCCATGCCGCCGTCAGGCCCGGAAGCGGCCGGCTCTCCGTCCGCCGCTTTGTCTCCGGCAACCGCGCCTTTACCCGTTCCAGCAACTGCGCTTGCGCCAGAACCCGTTACAACGCTCGTATTCATCCCTGCGCCTGCGTCTGCATTTGCGCCAGCGCCTGCTTTTGAATTCGCGCCTGCATCCGCTCTTGCGCCAATTCCTGCGCCAGCATTCAAACCGGCGCCCGTCCCGGCTCCGCCGCCTGCCCAAGAGGACTTGTTGTCGGCAACCTTCTTCTCCTTCCGATCCTGGGCATCGTATCTCACCGTCAGGGAGTCCACGTCAAAACGGCAGGCGTCTCCCTCGAAGATCCGGTCGCATTTTTCAAGATATTCCTGAAGCGCCGTGTCGGTATCCGCGCCGGACGCTTCCGGCGAATCCTTGCCAGGCGGGGCGGGGGTCCGACCCGGGCCGGCATCCGGATCCGGCCGCCTGCCGTCCGAGGCGAAGCTGAAATCCCGCAGCATGCCGTCCTCGTTGAGCATGGCGTAAAGCCGGGCCAGATCGTAAAGCGAAATGTTGACGCTGCCCAGGATCAGGGAGTAGTCCGTCACGTCGTCCCGGGCGGTGACAATCTGTCCGAAGCGGTTGAGAAAGTTGTAGAAGCGTCTCGCCCCGACAAGCTCCAGCACCTCCAGCGCCGGAAGGTTGAGGGATCGGGTCAGGGCGCTGGCGGCGCTTACCCGGCCGGAGAAGCGGCGGGTGAAGTTCAGAGGGCTCCAGGAGCCGAACAGGCGCAGATCGTCGTGGAGGATGGTGGCCGGATGCAGACGCCGCTCCTGAAATGCCAGACCGTAGGCGAAAGGCTTCAGCGCCGAGCCCGGCGACCGCTGGGCGAATGGCAGACACATTTCCGAGACCCGCAGATCCGACGAGCCCAGGATGCCCACCACCTGATGGGTTCTGCTGTCCAGCGCCACGGCGCTGAGAACCGCGCCGTCGTTGTGCTTCGCATGGAAGATTTCGCCCTCGGACTGCAGCGCCCGCTGAATGTAGGGATCCAGAGCCGATTGGATGTCCATGACTTTCGGCCGGGTCCTGGAGGTTTTGTCTGAAACCGACGAGGCGCGGTCCAGGTCTGATCCTGATTCCGAATTCGAATTTGAGATTGAGCCCGAACTTCCGCTCTTTTTGCTGTCATGGGCGCTGCCAGAGGTCAGGTTTTCGGAGGAGGCGGCGGTTTCTCCCGCCGCGTTGCGTCCGTCCTCGATCCCGGCAGAAGACGGCGCGTTTCCTGCTTTGCCGCGGTTGCTGTCCGGATCGTCAGGCAGGCTTTCGCCGCGGTTCCCGGGCCTGCTTCCGGAGCGGTTTCCGAACTCCGGCAGGGAAAAATACGCCCCCAGACAGCTGCGGGCGCTCTGGGCAATGGTATGAAGCTCATGAGGCGGATCGTCCTTCAGGGATGCCTGCCAGACCTCGGCGCTGATGACTCCCTTCTCGTAGGCCAGTCTCAGGGCCTCGTTCTTGTAATGAAGGGTGGATTTGCGGTTGCGATCCGGGCGGATGGCCTCAGGAGCCCGGGGCAGCGCCGTAAGCAGCGCCGCCTCGGAGGGAGACAGATGCCGAGGCGGATGGCCGAACCATTTCAGAGAGGCGGCATTGACCCCCTCGATGTTGCCGCCGAAGGGGGCAAGGGTGAGATACCATTCGAGAACCTTGGTCCGGCCGTATTTCCGGGTCAGATAGACGGCCTGAACGATTTCCTTGAGCTTGTTGTAGTAGGTGCGCTCGTGGCCGGTCAGGCGCTTCGCCACCTGCATGGCGATGGTGGATCCCCCGGAGATCACGCGGCCGTTTTTCAGGTTGACCAAGGCGGCCCGCAGCAGGGATGGAAAATCCGCTCCGGGGTGAGAGAAAAAGTTCCGATCCTCTCCCGCCAGCAGCATCCGCAGATAAAGAGGACTGACGTCGTCGATTCTGGTGTAGAACCGGTAGGATTCGGTGTCGGAGGAAAGAGTGTAGGCTGCGACGGAGCCGTCGCGGGCGTAAAGAACCCTTGAACGCTGTTCAAGGGGTGAAAAATCCAGTTCTTCTATGCAGCTGTTGCAGAAGGCGACCGCGGCGCCGAGAAGCGCCGCAGCCGCAGCTGGCAGCAGATACCATGTCTTTGCCATTACTTAACGATAATGGCGCCGGCAGGATCAAAGAAGTTGTACATTCTGCTCTGAACCTTGTTGATGACGGCGCTGCCCATGAGAGCTGCCGAGGTTCCCGCATAAACCGCCTTGAGCTCGTAGGCGTAGGAGATCGATGTCATGTCGGAGACGTGATCGTCGAATTTCATGGCGGTGTCCGTTCTCTTGCCGGTGGCGTTGAAGAAGGTGTTGTTCACCAGAGCGGGATACTGCTTTTGCATTTCGCTCTTGCCGAGTTCGCTCACCACCACGGCATTGGCCGGGATCTTGCTCTCCATGCGGAGGTAGCCGGTGTACGGCGTCTTGAAGGTGACGTTGTTCACCACCAGGAAGGTCTCGTTGACGCTGAACTTGTAAGGAGGCTTCAGCAGCTGTCCCTTGCGGTTGTAGATCTTCTGGGTGATGGTGACGTATCCGTCGCTTTTGCCGGCCGAGGTCACGTCTCCGGTGATGGTGACGGTGGCGGCGGCCACTTCAGAGGACGGATTGGTCAGAGCGACGGCGCCGTTCTTGACGCTGGAGACGGCCTTGCCCAGATCGGCTTTGTACCTGGCGGCCATGTTCATCATGACGGCCTTGCTGCTTAGGGAGAAGTAGCTGTCGGCGTTGAGATATCCGTAGAGCTTCTCCACGCTGGCGGTGTCCCCGGCATTGAGGGCGGCCCGGACCAGATTCACGGCATCGTGGGTCACGGTGTTGGCCTCGGTCGGGAAGTAGTTCAGCAGCGCGGCCCGCTGATTCATGATCTGGGCGAAGGTGGCGGTTCTGAAGTTCAGCTTGGTGTCGGTCTGGGCGTTGTCCAGCAGGCGCAGACCCTGCTTGACGGCCTCCTTCTGCCGCTTGGCGTCGCCGTAGAGAGCGAAGAGATCGGAGAACCAGGCCATGGTGTCAACCGCCTGGGCCTTGTCGCCCTTGAGAGCCTCGGTGGTGAGGCGGTCGAAGTAGAATACTGCGTCGGTGTGGACGTTCACGCCCATGGCCGCCAGAGCGTACATCGACATGGCGGCCTTGATGGCCCGCTCCGAGTCCTTGAAGCTTTCAATGCGGTTGCGCAGCTCTCTGAGCTGGTCGCGGCTCACGTTGAAGCCGGCCTGATCGGCCCGGTAGAGGAACAGAGCGGAGCCGATGGTGGCCACGTCCATGGACAGAGAATCGATGTAGTAGTTCAGGGAGAGGGAACCGTACTGGAAGCGGTTCTCCACCGCCGAAATCAGTTCGCCTATCCTGCCGGTGATCTTGGTCAACTGATCCTTGGATGTCTTAGAATCCTTTTCCAGGATGGAGAGAGCGTCAAGCAGCAGCATGCCGCTGGCGGTCTCGTCAAATATTCCGTAGCCGGAGTATTTGAGCACCGACTCCACCATGGAGCCCACGTCGGTCAGCGGGATCTGACCGAATCTGGCCACCGCCTTGGAGCCGTCCTCGAAGGCGTTGGCGGAAGGAAGAGACACGCTTTCGTTAGGCTTCAGCAGAGCGATCTGGTTTTCCGTCATGCGGGAGAAACGGTTGATGGCGGTGATCTCCCGGGTGGTCTTGAACCGGTAGTCCTTGCCGGAAACCTCGATGTCCACGAAACCGTCGCCGGCGGAGAAGGCGGTGACGGAAACCGGATCGGCGGACAGCTGACCGGCGGCCACCTCAAGGGAGCCCTTCTTGGCGCACTTCAGCACGCCCCGGCAGCTGACGCTGTACTGGTAGGTGTCGTCGCTGCGGCTGAGGTTGTTGATGGAAAGGGATGTCTGCATGACATCGCCGTCATGCAGATAGAACGGGGCGTTGAGTCTGGTGACGGCGTAGTCCTTCACCGGAACCTTCTGACTCAGGGAGCCCACTCTGGTAGGAGACCAGGCGGAGACCATGAGACGGGCGGTGGTGCTGACGTCGTTAAGGTCGAAATGAACCGTGGCCTTGCCGTTTTCCACTTTCACCGGCAGAGAATAGTAGGTGAAGAGGTTTTTGGTAATGTTGTTGAGGGTCGGAGTGTCGACGCCTTCATCCTCCTCGTCTCCGCCGTAACCCTGCTTGCGGTTCTGACCGTTCTTCATCAGGTGGTTGTACGGATCGAAGAGGGCGGTGTCCAGAGCATACTGGCCGAAGAAGGCCTTGTCGGGAGCAGGGGACTTCTGGCGGTTGATGGAGAGTATGCCTTCGTCCACCAGCGCCGCGGTGAGATAGGTGCCGTCCTCGGCGCCGTCCACCTTGAAGGAGAAGTCCACGCCGCTGTTAGGCTTAACCAGCGGCGGGATCTGGGCGGTGACGCTGAGAGTCCGGTCGGCGCTGTCGCGGTGGTTCAGGAACACCACGCCCAGGGAGCGCTGGGCTCCAAGACGGAAGGAGGCCGGAGAATACAGCGACACCAGGGCATAGGATCCGCGGTTGAAGCTGGCCGGCAGTTTTACCTCGATTTTGTTGTGGCCCTTGGCGATCCTGCGGTTGGTCAGCGCCAGATCCGAGACGCCGTCAAGCATGACGTCGGCGTAGCCGTCGAAGAGACTGTCGAACTCCAGCGTGGCGGTGTCCCCGGGCTTGTATGCCTTGCGATCGGCAAAGAGCGCGAAGCGGTCAGGCTGGTTCGGGTCGAATTCGCTGGCAAAGCCCACGTTGAACGCATGGGTGGTGACCATGCCGCCGGAGGAAAGCGTGATGAGGTAGCTGCCGTCGGCAAGTTTGGCCTTGAGGCGGCTGTCCTTGCCTGAGACGTTCAGCCGATCGATGACCACCGGAGTCTGGGTTTCGTTGCGGATGTAGTTCCAGCTGCCGTTCTCGTAAACGTACTGATAGGAAATGTTCCGCTTTGCGATGGTGTACTGCACTTCCCCCGAGGAGAGTTTTCCGCTCTGATCGGATATCAGCACGGAGAAGTCGGTCTGATAAGGATCGTCCCGGCTGAAGTCGGGCTTCAGACCCACCAGCGAGCCCTGGAAGGCCATTTTGAATTCCTTGCTGAGGTTGAGCATCTTGTTGTTCGGATCGCTGACATTCAGTCGCAGCTTCAGTTTGGACGGAGCGTCGTTCATGGTGCCGGCGCAGTCGGAAAGATCCACCCGGGCGTTGCCGGAGCGGTCGGACACGAAGTCGTCAAGATTGAAGAAGTTGCCCTCGTCGGCGCTTTTCATCGGGCCGAAGAAGTACTCCTCAAGGCTAGGCACCGGATGCCGGTCCACCTCGAGGGTGTAGCTGCCGCCGATGGCGATTTCAGGCGCCGGAGCATCGTAGAGGAAACGCGTGTTCACGATGATCTGATCCGCCGGGCTCAGAAAGTCGCTCCCGGCGCTGATCTTGGCCTTGATTGAGGACGGAATGAAGTTGTCCACGGTGACATTGGCGGTGGAAAGCACATGCTTGCGGTCGAAGCCCACCTCGAAGCGCCAGTAGCCGAAGGCGGCGTTCGGCGCGAATTCGAATTCCTGGCTGAAGGCGCCGGACTTCGGATCGTTCAGCGCGAACTCCCGGTACAGGTTGCCGTCTGGACGGTACACCATAAGCTTCAGGGCCTTGATGTCGGCGGCGTTCATTTTGCCGTCCCGGACAATGGCGTTGAAAAGCACCTTTTCCCCCGGTCTTACCATGGTGCGGTTGGTGTACGAGTAGACGTTGAGATCGGAGGAGCGTGGCAGCGCGTAATCGCCCCCCGCGCCCTCGATGTTAAGGGAGGAGTTTCTCAGATCCTGAACGTAGCGATCCTTGCCGCTTGTGATGTTCAGAAGCGTCGGCGTTCTGGCGCCGTAGCCGGAAACGTCAGATTTTTTGAAACTGACAAAGCCGGAGGCATCGGCGGTTGCGGAGGCAAGAAGCTCGTTGGACTGGCTGTAGAGGGAGACCTTGGCGCCTGAAACCGGCTCTGCGGTGGTGAGAGAACGCACCGCGACGTCTATCCTGTCGTCCCGTTTGTAGGTGGTGACGCCCAGATCGGTTATGACCACCGATTTGGTCAGAAGGATCTTGTCGTAGTCCACGTCGTCGATACAGGAAAAATCGTCCTGGCACAGCGGCTGGGTGTCGGCGGTAAGGAACAGAAGATAGGTGCCGGCTCCCAGTTCGCCTCCGGCAAGGGACTTCAGGTCGACCAAAGTGGTCACGTTCCGGTTGCTGTCGTTTTTGACGGTGATCTGCTTGGAAGCCAGCAGCGTGCCGTGACCGCGGGCAAGACTGGTTCTGCTCCAGCGGTCGTTGTCGTCGGAGAGCGGAGCGAAATCGCTGGAGGCGCGATCCTCCTGGGAGATTCTGAACAGGGAGAGATTGAACTTCTCCATGTTCACGGTTTGGATGGCCACGTTCTTTTCAGGGGCGCTCAGAGAGAGCACGTTGCCGTTGGCGAAGTTCACCGTGCCGTTGCGGTCCACGGTGGTGACGTCAAGATCCTTGTCCTGCTTGAAGATACGGTTGGAGGCGGATACAAGGCCTTTTTTAAGCGTAATGCGGTACTTGGCGCCGTATTCCAGACCGGAAATGCAGATGGAACGGTTGTTTACCAGAAAGTTGGGCTGGGCCGGCTTTCCGGTGGCCAGATCCTTCACGCTGACGTATTTGTTCAGCATGGCCTGGTCGGCGGCGGGGTTGCCGGAATCCATCTTGTCGTTCATGATGACGCAGCTTGTGGCCGAGCCGGCGCTGTACTGGTCGATTACTCTGGAAACGGCAAGGTTCTGGCCGCCGGAGGCCGCCTGGGCGCCGCTGGAAGCCATTGCCGCGGTGGCAACCATAAATGCGATTCTTGAAATTTTCATAAGCTCCCCACTATTAACGTGTATCGTGATTAACGTGCTCTTGAAGAAATTAACGTGCTCTTGTGTTTAAATCAGCGCGCTGCGGCTCCGGTAGACTTGCTGGCCGAGAGCCGACTGACGGCTAAAGTTTAGGTTGTATAGGGATGTTTATAAAGTCTGTCACTTACGTTTTGGAAATAAATGTGACTCGGATCACTTATATAAATAACGGCTGCGTCTTCTGACTTGCCCTGCGAAGCCTTGATGGACAAAGTTTTTTTGCTGTATTTCCGATGCATCTTTGATTCTCTGTCGCTTATCTCGAACGGGCGGCATTCCGGAAACGGATTGCAGCGTTACTATTCACACCCCATGGATGGGTGTCAAATGCAACGTCCCCACCCATGACGGCAGCGTGACAGGAGCGGAAAACTGAGCCGTAGCATCCGCCCCTCCTACCCTGCTGAAGGAGGTGACGAAGAGTAACGATGTT
>JAFURY010000024.1 GCA_017480795.1 Succinivibrionaceae bacterium | reverse complement strand
TTTCATAGAAGTTTGTTTAAATCACCATTCATTTTAATTGTTCAGATCTCGTTTTCCAATATCGGACTCAGCCTCCAAAATCTGGCTGTACAAGATCTGAACAGATTTTTTTTTCCAACAAGATTTTGCTCAGACCCAAAAGAAGGATAACTCTTCAGAATTATCCATGATCAAGTGAGTTTCTATTGGAATTGATCATCAAACTCTAAAAAAGGGTTGTTCAAGTTGAACTTGACAGTTTAGACAACAGGAAAGTACGGCAGTTTAACAATTAATCGATTTCGTAACAGAGACAGAATATAAACACTCAACGACACATGCGTAATATTTACCGACTCTAAAAACGTGAAGTCAAGTACAACCTTTTATCATCTACATTGCTAAATCAGACAACTGTATGTTTTAATAAAAATTGATATAAAGCTTTGTATTTACAACGAATTAGATATTTCAAAAAAAAATGATAGTCACATTACAAGAGGTACTTTATGAAATTTAGTTTAATATTATGTATAGTAGCAATTGCTTTTACTTCTGGTTGTACCACTCAATTTAGAACGGGCGATTTTACAATTCTAAGTACAAAAAACATAAATCTAGATAACGGTCAATTGGTTCATAGAGAAAGAGTTGTCAATGAAGAGCAGTCACTAAATAATGATCCTCTATATATAAAAGATGCTATTGATCATGCTATTGATCAGGATCGGTGTGCGGTTGCACTGTCAGATGTAGCTATATACGTAATACGAGGGTTTGGTTCTTACTCTATCAAAGTAGAAGGAAATAAAGTTATTGATTTAAACAGGAAAGGATGTGAAAACAAGTAGACTCTTACTAATCATTATTATATTTTATCTTTGTACAGGTTGTGCCGTTGAAAGTGTTCAATGTTTAAATGGAAAGGCTTATCATTTTTATCCGAGAGAGACTGATTTGTGCAAGAAGTATTCTATAGAAAATGATATTCTGTACTGTTACTCGGAGGATGGTAGCAAATCATCTGTTTCTCCCAAACGACCTATGACAATTGTTGAATACAGTAAATTTCAAAGGAAAGTAGGAGCCGATCCTTTCTCAGGATTTACATCTAAAGAGTGTATTTCATCTACTATTTCTGAGTAAAAAGATAAAACTAGTGATTTCCAAGTTTATCTATGTCGAACTTAGTGAAGCCTCATGCCGATCCCTCGATGAAGTGTCAATTTCTTCAGAGATGAACTGCTCAGAAATTGGTATTGATAAAACAGAAAAGACTCCGCCAGAAAGAGATCCCAAACGGAGTCTATTCAAATCATTCTGATTGTCATCAGCATTCAGACTCTCAACGAAAGTCTTATTTTGTTGCAAGAATCTTGGCCTCGTGAGCGTTGCGCGGTCCCGGAATTGATCCCTGACCAGCGCCGCCCGTGTAGTTGTCCAGATCCTTTTTAGGATCGTCCATGTTCTCGGCAAGAGAATACTCCACTATATCCTCCTGAGCTGACTTCTCGTCTTCAAGATCAACTTCGGCGCCCAGCAGCAGAATGCCAGGACGCAGGTACTGGTTCACATAATAGTTCCTGCCCTCCTCGACCCTCAGTTTCACATCGTTTTCCCCGAATTCCGACTCGGTCTGGATGGTGTGTTCGCCAGGTCGGACCAGTCTGTAGAAGAAGCGGCAGCGGGAACTGTCGCCGATGTACTGCCCGTCGATATACAGACCCTTTTTGAAGGAGGCGCTGAGGATGTTGCAGGATCTGTACAGATACAGACCGGCCCATCCGGCCGGAGGCGGATTGAATTCTTTGGCGTAACCCTCAGGCGAGGCATCCTGAACGGCGACGTTGGCGCAGCCGGAAAACATTCCGGCGAAAGCCAGCGCGGATGCCATCAGCAAAATCTTTTTCATAGAAATATCCACAAATCAAAGATAGAAAACAAACATTATCTGCCCAACCTCTGAAACCGGCGTTTCAAACAGCAGACGATGACAGATTCTAAACGCAATTGCCGTCGGCATTTTTCTGACAGCATCACAAAGAAGACAGTTTAATCGTTTGCATCATGTTCAAAAGCCTGGGTATGTTCCAAAACTGTGACATATTCGGAAAAATCGAAAACTGTCAGGAAGCATGTTCTCGGCAAAGATTCGCCATTCCTGACCGCCAAAGTGAAGACACTGCGTCAGGCTGCGGATACGCTTCAGGCTGTCATCGAGGGCCGGTTCAAAACTGCACCGACGGACTGCCGTCATGCGCGGAATATTGAACTTTGCCGCCGATCCGCAGTCTCATCAGTATCACGTGCCTGAAAACAAACAATGAAGATCCTGCTGTCTGCTCTCCCCACTGCCCTGCTGCTGTTTTCCCATCTAGCCTGCGCCGATGTGGGCGGCATCGATGTGGATGCCACCCTGAGACGCATGCACGACTCCGATCTTCGCTACAGAGAATACCAGACCAGCCGCAGAGATGCGGACAACCGCCTGCCGCAGATCGGAACTCCCGGCTCCTCGGTCATCACCGTCCAGGAGGAAAGAGTGTTCGGCAGATTCTACTTCCGCAAAGCCCGGGAGAATCTTAAGGTCATTGCCGATCCGGCGCTGGACGACTACATCAAAAATCTTGGCAGCCGTCTGATATCCCACGCCAACAACGTGCACTTTCCCTACAATTTCTTCATCACCCAGGATCCCACCATCAACGCATCCGCATTCCTGGGCGGCAATGTGAGAGTGCACACCGGACTCGTTCTTTTCACCGACAACGAAAGCCAGCTGGCATCGGTTCTGGCCCACGAGATCACCCATGTGACCCAGCGGCATATCGCAAGATTTCTTGAAGCGGCGGCCGCGAGACAGCCCCTTACCATCGGAGCATTCGTGGGCGGCGTGATCCTGGCCATCATCAACCCGGCGCTGGGCATGGCCACGCTGCAGACCACACTGGGTCTGAACATGCAGGCCCAGATCGACTACACCCGCAACGACGAAATGGAAGCCGATCACATCGGCATCGATCTGATGTACCGCTCCGGCTTCGACCCGACCCAAATGGCGCAGCTGTTCAGCCGCATGACGTCTCTTTCCTACAAAAACATTCCCCAGGGACTGCTGACCCATCCGATCCCTGAGCGCCGGGTGTCCGACGCCCGCGCCAGAGCCGACAGGATGCCCCGGCGCGGCGCCCATGAAAGCCCGGAATACTGCTTTGCCAAGGCCCGCATCAGAGCTAGATTCGCCGGGATGACGCCGGAGGCGGTGATCGACTACTACCAGAAAGCGCTGAACGGCAAAACCGAAACCTGCTCCAGGGACTCTCTGCTGTACGGGCTGACGCTAGGCTACGTGGCCCAGAAAAACGGCGCCAAGGCCAGGGAAACCTTCGGCAGAATATCCTCATCCGCAGGGGGCAACTACTTCCTGCTGGACACCGCCACGGACATCAGTATCATGAACAGGGAGCCCGCCAAGGCCGTAGCCCTCCTGGCTCCGAAATACAATCTCTCTCCCGCAAACCAGACGGTGGCCATCAATTACGCGGCGGCGCTGCAGGCAGCCGGACGCTACAGCGACGCCATCGCGGCGCTGAAGAAATTCATAGGTAAAAATCCGGAAAACATGATCGCCCATGATCTGCTGGCCCAGAACTACCGCAGACTGGGAAGATACTACGAATACTACGTCTCGCTGGCCGAACTGAACTCCCTGGCGGGGGACTTCGACCGCTCCAACGCCAATCTCAACCGCGCCGCGCGCTACGCCACCACCCGTCTGGAAAAGGCGAAGCTGGATGCCATGGTGGTAAGAAACGAGCAGATCAGGCTAAGCGACAGACAGTTCACGGAAAAGTAGCTGAAAAGGACCGTTTCGGCACCGGACCTGCGAGTTGCGAAAGAAACAAAAAGAGAGAAGGGCTGCCTAACGCATCCCCTCTCCCTTTGAGCGCTTCAATCCACCAGATCTCTCTGATCCGCTTGATCTCTTTGAGCTTCTCGACCTCTTCTGATCCTCGCCCCGGTTAGCCGCAGGGCTTTCGACTGCGAATTTCGTCATGCGCAGACTGGCAACAGCCGCGACGAACAGTCAATTCCTCACGGCTCAGGTTACAGACGCTCGTTGGAGGTGTCGATGATGGAATCGGGATCGGTAATCGGTATAGCCTGCATCTTTTTGACGCCGCCAGCTTCCTCGGCCGGCTTGGCCTGGGTCTCAGGGGCGGCGGCAGACTCCTTACCCTCGGCTCCGGATTTCCCCTCGCCGTTTTCAGACTTGCCGTTTTCGCTGATGCCCTCCGTCGGCTTCTGGGCCGCAGCCTCGGCGGCAAGAGCCTGCGCCTTTTCCTTCTCAAGGCGCTCCTGCTCCTCCCGCTCCTGCGCGTAGGCGATATCGTAGTCGAAATTGTAAGGCATCGATGCATCCAGCTGCTTGATGCCGGCGATGCGCTTGATGCCGGCCTTCAGTTCGTCGTAATTGCCGTTGTAAATGATCTCGTAAACGTTCTGATCCGCCTGGGTCTGGTACAGACTGGCCTTGGTCAGTCCCTGAACCTGCCTGAGCTTCTTTTCCACCGTCAGCATTTCGGGATAGCTCATGCGCCCGGCGATAACCACGTAAACCTTGTTCTTGCCCACGGCTGCGCCGATAAGACCGACGCGGCTTGACGCCGGCGCCGATGCCCCTCTTATGCCATGGATCTTTTCGGTTTTGCCTTTGGCGAAGTGATAAACCATCCCCTGGGACATCATTTTGCCGATCTCGAAAGGTTCGCCGGAGGTGGTGGACTGATAGACCGGTGACGCCATTTTTGAAACCTCGAACAGCTCCCAGTACAGGCCGGTTCCGTTTTTCACGCCGACTGCGATATAGCGGGTGCCGTAACGGCCGCTGGCGGCTGCGATATCCTCCATATGGCGACTGTCGATGGTGTCCGGGCTCACCGCGGCCATGTCATCGGAATCCATCATCGGGAAAAACACCGACTGGCCGTAGAATTTGGCGCGCTCCTTCAGCGCGGCGATGAAGCCGTTGCTGTCGCTGTCGGAGAGGATCCGGCGGGTTCCGTCCGGATCCTCCCAGAGGATCCAGAGAAGCACATCCGGAGGAGTGCCGAGGTACACTCCGATCTGCCGATCCTGGAACAGCTTCATGACATCCTTCTTGTTGAACTGAACCGCGATGCCGTCTGATGTGGACTCCACGGAATCGACGTAGCCGTCAAGACTCATGCTGTCCATGGAGATGCTGCCCGAGAACTGACCTGCGGTAAGACGCTCCGTCAGTTCTCCAAAGGCCGAGTTCACCACCGAGGCGCGATCGTAGGAATCGATTTTGCCGGGGATCACCACCAGGAATTCGGCATCGGCCATGTCTCTTGACAGTCCGCCCTCGGCGCCATGCGCCGCAAGAGGAAAAAGGAGAGAGGTCAGAAGGCAGATTTTCTTTATAGTATTCATGCAAAAAACCGGGATCAGAAAAAATCGCTGTCAAAAGGGAGAACCCGCTCCGCAGGCGTTTCCTTTGCGCCTTTATGATCCGTCGGAGAGCCGATGGCAGGGCGCGCTTTGACAGCCTTATAAGCACACTATTTTTGGACGGATTTTACCACGAACGGGACTGTTTGTCAGTCCGGGGCGGGAGGCTTACGGTCAGGTGCGGGACGGAGAAAATCCGGACTCCGCATTTCTCAGAGTCCGGATTCGGCCGCATCAGATCCGCGGCATATATGGGGAAACATCCGGCGGATTTTGCCGGAAACAGGATGAAAGGCTACTTCCCCACCCGCTTTTCAATGAAATTGGATATTTCAAGATTAGGAACCTTCAGGAAGCACTGGACGCTGTCCTCGTCCATCACCAGATCCCTGATGGTGAGAATGCCGTTGTGAAGCAGCAGAGAGCCCAGCTGCGGACGATAGGAGTAGTGCGGACCGCAGCTCAGCTCCGGATCAAGAGGCTGGTTGACGTAATCGGAAAGATTGAACAGCGGGCTGCGGAGCTTGCTGACGATGTAGCCTCTGGCGCAGCGCATGTCGTAGTTCAGATTGAAGGTTCCGTTGCTGCGCATGAAGTCAAGAACGAAGCCGGCGGATGCCAGATTGGTCTTTTTGTCGGAGAAGGAGTAGCCGCCCACGGTTCGCATGATGATCCGGATGAGATCGTCGGCGCTCTGTTTTTTCTGGGTGAGATACTCGGCGTAAAGCTGGGTGAGCTTGCTGCCGCAGACTCCGGAGCCCAGCATTTCGTCGATGCCGTGGGCCTTCACGTAGGCCGGGGAGGACAGATTGAGCATCTTGTTGATGTAGTGGATCTCAAGATCGATCTGCGAAAAGCCGCAGATGGAAGCCACCTCGGACCGGCCGGTGTAGTCTTCGTAGTCCAGCACCTGACCGTAGCCCTCGTCGCAGAGCTGGAAGTGGTTGATGCCGGTGAGAAAGACGAATCTGAAACGGTTCTTGTCGTTCATGACGCCAACGAATCTGGCCAGAACCTGATCGATCTTCTCCACCTCGGGATTTGAAATGTTGTCAGCCAGCACGAAGTCGTAGTTGTCCACCAGCACCACCAGATCCGCCGGCAGGGCGTCCACCAGCTCCCTGAACATTTCGTCGGGCTTGTCCCTGGAGAGAGTCACGCCGAAAGCCTGGGCCTTTTCCCTGACCGTCTGCTTCAGAATGAGCGCCAGCTCCGAGGCGGAGGTGACGTCGTAGTGGAAATTGAATGACAGCACGGTATGGGGTCTGAAATCGTAGTCGGAGCGATCGATGAAGGTGTTGGCGAAATACTCCCGGTGCCCCTCGAACAGCTCCTTGAGGGTGGAAACCAGAAGGCTTTTGCCGAATTTTCTCGGTCTCACCAGCAGCGCGCAGCGGGACTTCACCAGGTTGTATATCGGCTCGGTCTTGTCCACGTAAAAACCGTAGGTCACAAGGTTTGCAAAGGACTGCTGCATTATCATAGAAAAATCCTCAAAGTGTTCGAATTCCTTGTCCGTCGGATGGAACCGGGCTCATCTCCAGGCCACATCCGAGTTCTTCTGGGCGTACCAGCACTGCTTTTTGGCCAGCGAAAACAGCTTGGTGGCTTCCTTCACGTCCTTGTTCACCGCCTTGCCGTGCTGGTAGAAAATGCTCAGAGGGAGATTGGCGCACTGGCTGCCGGACGCCGCGGCGCTCCGGGCAAGATCATAGGCCTTCCGGAGGTCGGCATCGTCGTCTCCCTTCTGCTTTACCACCGAATCGTAAATGGACTGCATGACGTCCCCCATGGGATAGCCTGAGCGGTACGCCATTCTGATAAGTTCCCGCTTCTCCCTGATGGACTCCGGGCCGACAAAAATGTAATGAACCGCGGCGTAGACGTTGCCGCCCTCCTCGGCCATGGACTTGATGCGGGCAAGGCTTTTGGACTTGTAGCCCTTGAGAATGTACTGGGCCATGCGATCCCCCCGCAGGGAAGCCTCCCTCAGCACCTGACGGTACTTCTGATCCCGCCTGATGTCCGGATCCTCGTCGGTGACGTTGCCCAGAATAAAGCGCTCGATAGCCCACAGCCCCAGCACGGCGCCCTCGTGATATCCGGAATTGAGATAGCTGCGATAGAAATTCTTCGCATCGCCCAGCCGCCCCAGATTGATGTATTCCTGGCCGATGAGGAACACCATCAGATCCTGCTCCTCGATAATGGCCACGCGACAGCTGTTCTCGGTGTCGTGACGCACCTTTTTCTCGTGCATGCTCAGGAGACAGGCAAAACTGTCCATGGTTTCGGCCGCCGCCTCAAGCGCCGGAGTCGCCAGCGCGCAAAGCAACAGCAAAGCTCTCGTAAGCACCTTCATCGATGAAATTCTCAGTCTCCCATTTTCCTGAAACGTTACGTTATCACCAAGCCTTTGCGCCTGACAACAGTCAAAAATCAAAATATAGACATGAGACAACAATTTGAAGGCGAAATTCCGGCCTTTTTCACAAACGTCGACGATGGGGCCGGAAAGAAAAGACAGATCCGGGCAGAAAAAAGCGGATCATGCGCGGCGGGCGCCGGGAGGATTGGCGGAGAGAGGTGACGGAGCGCAAGAAGAGGGTTGGCGGAAAGGGAGAGGGGCGACGAAGAAAAGGACGGATGCAGGCGGCGGACCGGTTCAGTCAAAAGCGGGACAGGAGATCAGCGGGCAACGGGACGGCATGTCGCCTGGAAGCGCGGACCGCGCGCTCCCCCAAAAAAAGGCGCCCTCCGGTCTTCCCGGAAGACGCCCGCGCAGGCGATGCGGCGCCGGACTTCAAAGTCCGGCCTCCTCCCGCAGCTGCTCGGCCTTGTTGGTGTGCTCCCACGGAAACTCCACTCTGCCGAAATGGCCGTAGGCGGCGGTAGGACGATAAATCGGACGTCTGAGATCCAGCATCCTGATAAGGCCGTAAGGACGAAGATCGAAATTGCGCTTCACCATCTCAAGAAGCTTGTCCTCGCCGATGCGTCCGGTGCCGAAGGTGTCGATTCTCACGGAGGTAGGCTCGGCCACGCCGATGGCGTAGGAGATCTGGATCTCGCAGCGATCGGCAAGTCCGGCGGCCACGATGTTTTTGGCCACGTACCGGGCGGCGTAGGCGGCCGACCGGTCCACCTTGCTGGGATCCTTGCCAGAGAAGGCGCCGCCGCCGTGGCGGGCGTAGCCGCCGTAGGTGTCAACGATGATCTTCCGGCCGGTGAGACCGCAGTCCCCCATCGGGCCGCCGATGACAAAGCGGCCGGTAGGATTGATGAAGTACTTGGTTTTGTCGGTTAGCCACTTGGCCGGGATCACCGGACGGATGATCTCCTCCATCACCGCTTCCCGGAGTTCCCTGCCGGAAATGTCGGCGCGGTGCTGGGTGGAAAGCACCACGGTGTCCACTCCCAGAATGCGGTCGTCGTCGTCGTAGACGAAGGTGACCTGGCTTTTGGCGTCAGGACGGAGCCAGGAGAGAGTGCCGTTCTTGCGCACCTCGGCCTGTCTTTTCACCAGACGGTGGGCGTAGGTGATGGGAGCCGGCATCAGCACGTCGGTCTCGTTGGTGGCGAAACCGAACATCAGGCCCTGATCCCCGGCGCCCTGCTCCACCGGATCGGCTCTGGACACGCCCTGGTTGATGTCCGGAGACTGCTTGCCGATGGCGCTGAGCACGGCGCAGGAGTTGGCGTCGAAGCCCATGCTGGAATCCACATAGCCGATGTCCCTGACGGTGCGGCGGACCACCTCCTCGATGTCGACCCATGCTGAGGTGGTGATCTCCCCACCCACCAGCACCATGCCGGTCTTGCAGAAGGTTTCGCAGGCCACATGGGCGTTCACGTCCTGCTGCAGGATTTCATCCAGCACCGCATCAGATATCTGATCGGCGATCTTGTCGGGATGTCCCTCGGACACCGACTCGGAAGTAAACAGTTTGATCATAATTTCTCCTTGCTGATAATTGAGCGCAGGCCGGAGCAGGCGGCGGTTTCGGGGAAACGGACTGCCGCATGCGTCAGAAAAACACCTCAGGTATTTTATTTGCCGCCGGAACTTTTTTCAAACCCTATCGTCAAAACGGCGGGCGTCACTGCGCCGAGGCATGCCGACGGCCGCAATCCGGATTCAAGCAGGAACAAATGAAACGGGGACCGTCGAGACAACGATAATAAAAGAGCACATCATGAAAAACTCAATCAGCATCGAGGAAGCCAGACGTCTTAGAGCGGCCCTTGACGACTACATCAGCGGCAGAACGGACGACAGCGCCTGCTCCGGCATCATCGGTTCCATCGCCCGGCGCGCCGCGCAGGAAGTCCCTGACCGGCAGCCTGGCGATGATCCGAAAACCGCGACGCGCTGCATCGTCTCTTCGAAGCCGCAGGAAACCCTCGGGGCGCCGCCAGAAGCCATGCGGCAGACTGGGCCGGAGTCAATCCAGACAGCTGAACCGCTTCCATCGGCGGAACGGTTTGCATCCGAAGAACTCCTTCCATCCGCCGAGATCCATCCTGCCGCTGCCGAGCCGGCTGTCTCTGAAGTTCGGCATCAGCGCCTGACCTCGCCGGAAGTCCAGATCGGGGATGAGAGCAACGCCGCCCGGCAGGCGGAAGCAGCCCCAGAGGCGACTGCCGGTGACTTTTTCCCAAAGACCGGCGGAATTCCGCTTCCAGACAAACCGACTGGCTCCAGTCTTTCCTCGGGACCGCGGTTTGCAGATTTCGGCGATCTTGACGCTCACGACAAAGAGAAACCTTCTTCACGGTCTGGGACCGAAAAACCTCAGGCCTTCCCTGGCGATGAACGCCTCATGCGGATCCCGGCGGCCGATGAACGCCTCCCTGCCCAGCCTGAAGCCATGGCCGCGTCCTCAAAAAACGCAGACGAATCCGGCATTGAGACTTCAGGCGGCGCCACAGGGCGCGTCGGGGTTTATGAATCCGCCTTGACCAGCGGCCTCAGGAAGCAGAGCCGAGCCGGAGAATCGGCAGAGGACGGCTTCAAAAGCCCCCGCGCCGCAGAACGCCGTCCGGAGACGCAGCATGAAGAAACCCGTCCGAAGCCGCAGATCAGGGAATGCATCCGCGGCAGGGAAGACTCCCAGTCCGGATCTTCCTTTGAAATGTTCACCGGCAAAATGCTTTCCGGCATTTTCGCCGCCGTGCTGCTGGTCATCGGCTTCATCTTTACCGCCAGGGCCGTAAACTTCACCTTCGGACCTATGAGCCGCTTTGCCGGCATGGCGGCGCTTTCCATCGGCATGATCCTGTGGGGACTTGGCGGAAAGAAGGAAAGCGGAGAAGATCGATCCCGCGCCGTGGTGTGCGGCATCGGCTTTTCCCTGCTGTACGCGACCACCGCCTCGGCCTGCTTCGTCTTCGATCTGATCCATCCGTATCTCTGGGCGCCGGCCACCATGCTGTGGTCTCTGGCGGCGGCCGCCAGCGCGGCAAGACGGCACGGCTTCATGTTTCTTCTGGCGCAGCTGGGCGTCATCATCAGCATGCCTCTGGGAGCCTCAACCGGCGATCTGTCGCCATTCCAGACTCTCCTGCTGGCTTTCTCGGCCCAGATGCCCATCAGTTTCCTGGCGCTGAAGCGCGGAGATATCCGACTTGGAACCTGCACCATGTCAGGCGTGTTCATGATGCTGGCCCAGTACCTTGCCATGAGCAGGTTTCAGGGAGGAAACGCGACGCATATGCATATGGCCGCTCTTATGGGAGGCGCGGCCCTTCTCATCGCCATGTTCAGCGCCCGCCAGGCCTCGCCGGAAGAAAAGAGACAATCCGGCCAGGGTCTCTTCCGCTTCAGCGCGTTTCTCTGCGCCGTCATCTGTCTGGAATTTCTGCGTCTTGCCTCCGGCTGCCGGGGCATCCTCAGCGCCGTAATGCCGCAGCGCGGCATTCTGCTTACCGAAATGGCGCGAGCCAGACTGGAATCCGGACATGCGGAACTTGTCTCTCTGGACACCTCCCAGCTCAAGCTTCTGCCGACGCTGCTGGCCGCGGGCTTATACTCCGCCGTGGCCGTCTGGGCCGAAACAACGGAAAAATCGTTTTCCGCCGGAGCCCGACTGCTGAAGATGCCGCTGCTTGTCGCGCTGCTTGCGATGGCGGCGATGCCTCTTGCATTCTTCCTGCTGCCGATTGCCGCAGACGGCCCGGAAAACTCCGGGATTCAGCATTTTCCGCTGCTGCTGCCGCTGATTGTTCTTGTTCACGTCGCCATAGCCGCGCTAAAAAATGACGAGAACAGCCGGAAACTGGCGGGAATTCTGACCCTGCTGCTGACGGCGCCGGCCGCCGCGGCGCCGCTGGCCTGCGGAGCTCCGTCCGTCGGCATCGTCACTCTTGGAGCCATGATCGCCCTCGGCGCCTCCATGATGGTCTCAAATAATCTCCAGGAGCTCATGAAGGCCGACTCCAGTCTGATGAAGGCCGTATTGCCTGGTTTTGCCCTGCTGCTGACCGCTCTTGCCTGGGTTCAGAGCTCGTCCGCCGTCGCGACGACGGTCACCGAGACCGTCTGCGCCCTGATTGCCGCCGCCATCTGTCTTGTCCCCGCATGGAAAGACATGTTCAGCGCCGATGCATACAGAGCCTCTCTGCCTCTTGCGCTGCTCTGGACCGGAACGCTGGCGCTGGTCTCGCCTGTAGCCGCAAACGCCATCGGCGGCGACTGGGGCAATCTGTTCTACGCCTTCGCGGCTTTCGGACTGCTTGAACTGACGCGTCGTCTGCCGGCCTTCAGAAGGAATGATCATGGCGCTGAAAACCCCGCCGCAGGGTACCTTCTGGCGCCGTGTCTTGCCGGCATGTACGGTCTGTTTCTGCGCACGGTGCCTCTGCTGACATACGAGCAGTATGAAATCCTCCCGCACGCTCTGCTGAGACTGATCCCGGACGCCGGAGATCCGGCCGAGGTTTCCCTGCCGCTGGTCATAGCATCATGTCTGCTGCTGGCGCTGTTCTTTTTCTCCAAATCCCTGCGGGATCTCAGAGCCGGCATGAACAGCTCGAATCTGGCCTACCTCTGCTTCTCCCTGCTGGCGACGATTCCCGCCGTCGTCGCGGCCCTTGACGGCTGCAGCAGCGCAACTTTTCTGCAGGGAACCGCCATGCTGATCTTCGCTCTGCCGGCCCTGCTGCTGAGTCTGGCTCCAAGGGAGTACAACGAGGACGACGAGCAAACCAGGCGTGCGGTGATCCGTCTCATCATGCTCTGGGCGCCGGGCCTCTTTCTGGCGTATGTTCTCCTGTCCCATCTGATCCCGCCATCGTACCTGCCTCTTGCCGCAAGCCTTGCGATCTGCCTGCCGCTTGCCGTCGCAGGCCGGCGCGCCGCCTTTAAGCCTCTGGCATCAAGACGTCTTCTGTACGGACTGCCGGCGGCTCTTACCATCGGGACGCTGTTCGTCCTGACCTCCGGCTGGAATAAGAGCGCCGCCGTTCAGAGCGCGATTCTGCCGGCCTCCTGGCCGTCATGGCCAACCTACGCGGCATCCTCTCTTGCGCTGGCATGCGGACTTTTCCTGGGCCTTGCGCCGGGACGCGGCGAAGGCGGGGATCGCGCCCGCGCCGCAGGTCTTTGCGCCGCCACCATTCTTTCTGGCCTCATGATCCTAGCCTTCGGCTTTGACACCGCGGAACTGAAAATTCAGGCAGCCGCGATCTCCGCCGCGGTTTTGCCTTACATCCTGACGGGCGCATCGCGCAAACCGGAGGAGAGAGGCGAACTTTACGCCGCTACCGCGCGCCTTGCGACCCTTTGGGCGGTCGCGCTCTTCGCAGTCTACTGCATAACCCTGCATCTTATCTCGCCGCTTGCCCTCATGCTGTCGATAATGGCCGCAACCTTCGCCCTCTGCCTGCATGCCTCAAAAACTCTGCGGACTGCCGAAGGCGGCGAAAGCAGGATCCCGCTCTTCCTCCTGCCGGCGGTGGCTCTGCTGTCGCTGATTTACCTCCTGACATCGGACTACAGCAGCGTTCTGGCGGTTCAGCGGGCCCTTGCGGGAGATCATCTGCCCGCCGGAGCGCTGTGGCTCGCATCCACCGCGCTCTTCGCCCTGCCGTATCTGGCGGATTTCAGGGTAAGAACAGTCCATCCGCTGAGAGGCATGAATCTGGCGGCCAACTGTCTGCGGGGACTGATCCCGGCAGTGGCGATCTGCATGTCCTTCTTCGAGGATCCGGCTCTGACATGGGTCGGAATCGCAATCCTCTCGGCATCGGCGCTCCTTCTGGCGACGTATCTCATCAGACAGAGCGACATCGAGGCTCGTCCCGCCGTCCACCGGGGCGTGGAGACTGCAATTCTCTGGGCCGGGACGCTGTATGCGACCTTCTGCATCGCCGAATATCTCTCAGGCGCCTCTACGCTCCCCTTGTCATGACCGCCATTGCCGGCGTCGTGATGTATCTGACCCGGAATGCGCTGCAGGCGGGGCTCAGAAAGGAGGCATGCCTGGACGCTTCCCGACTGTATCTGCTGTTCCGGCTGCCGGCGATGGCGCTGGCTGTCTGCTTCTATCTGGCCTGCGGCGGCTACGACGCCACCGTGGCCATAGGCCGCAGCGCGCTGCCGGCGCTGCCTGACTGCTTCACCTGGCTGCTGTGCACTCTGACCACGCTGGGAGTCCTTTACTGCAATCTCAGGCGCGACATCAGGGACGGCTTCGACCGCGCCCACATGACGGCCTACACTCTTGGAACCTGCGGCGTCATTCTCATGATAGCCATGAAGTTCTTCGATTCCAGCCTGGTCACCCTGTCCCTGGTTTATCCTCTGGCGGCGGCTGTGTGCTACATGGGCCAGAGACTCAAGAGCAGGACTCTGAGCCTTGCGGCGCTGGTCATGTTCGCGCTGGCCTCGATTGGCATCTACCAGCTGCATTACGGCGATTTCGCCACCCCGGTCCGGATCCTCTACAGCGCATTTGTCTATATCACCGCTGTCGCCACGGTCTTTCTTAACCGCGACCGGCTGGGACATCTCTGCTATCCTCTTGCAAGCTACGGGCTGCTTGCCATATTTCTGGCGGTGTTTGCCGGATTTGAAACCTCCGCCATGCTGCTGATCCCGGCGCTCATCCACGCCTTTGCGGCCCTGCGCTCCGGCGACGGCACCCAGCTGGCGGCAGCCGCATGCGGGTTTACGGCGCTTGCGCTGCTGTTTGTCGCCACCGTCTGCCCGCTTGCTCCGGCTCTGCTGCCGGTGGCGGGCTGCCTGCTCCCCGCAGCCTTCGCCGCCGTCGGCGGATCGAAAATTCTGTCGGAGCTGGCTGGCGCCATGAATGTGTTCTCCAGCGATGACGAGCCTCAGACAGAAAGGAAGTCCGACATCGAGGTTCCGTATATGCCGGGATTTGTCATAGCCCTGATCGTCGCCATAGTCGCGGCTCTGGCCCTGACGTCGGAGTACGGACAAGCGCCGGAAGAGCTGCTGCAGAACGTCTACGAGGAAACCGCGCCGAAGGCGATCCGGATCATGGCCATACTGATATCTGGCGCCTTCGGCCTCTTTATGCTTCTGAAATCAGGAAAGCGGGGCGGATCTGGCGCCCTGCGGTTCGGGGGCCTTTATCTGGCGCTGACGGCGCTGGCCGCAGTGACGGCCATGGCGACAGGCTGCGATTTCGCATCACAGGCCACAGAGGCGCAGTCCGCGGCGGCAGTCCATATCATGGACGGCCAATGGGGTAACGTGAAACTTGCAGGCTCGATCCTGGTTCCGCTTATGGCCGGCATCATGGTTTTCTTCTCCCTGCGCGCCGCAGGATCCGCCAGAAAGAATAAGGCCTTAGAGACGCGCAATGAGGACGCCTCCCGCAACAGCCGGTATCTTGTTCTCGGCGCCTACGTGTCGGCGGTCGGCTTTATGGCCGGGACGCTGAGGATCCTGCTGGGGACGCTGCCGGGGATCAGTTTCTACTCGCTGCTCATCTACGGAGGTCTTGCCGCATTCGCGCTGATGACCACGCCGATTCTGCTGGCCAATCCCCAGTTCGGAGGTTTCAGGCGCTGGTACGTCTCGGCCAAACTCTACGGCCTTCTGGCCCTGCTCATGCTGGGCATGCTGGAGGCGAGCCAGACCGTATTCAGCTTAAGCGGCATCGCCCTGGCGCTGGCCATTCTGATCTGGGGCTTCCTGCGCCATGACAGCCGATTCAGAATCGCGGGACTGGCTGCCGCCTCAGTCTTTGTGATCAAGCTGATTCTGGCGGACATCAGCTACAACAGCGATCTGACCAAAGCGCTGTCCTTCGTGGGCTCCGGTCTGATCCTGCTGGCCATCAGCCTGCTGTACAACCGCATGAAGAACTGGGACGAAAGTTCAAGCCGGCTTGACGCCGCCCCTGAAAACAACAATGACGGACGGAGATCATGACATGCGGAAATTCCGGTTTGATGCGAAATTTCGCAAAGAGCGGAAAAGTCCGCTCCTGCCTGAACGGAGCAGGAAAGTTCCAACAGAGATAACCGGGCAAGGAAGTCCGATCAGACATGAGCTGGACTGAACCGAGCCGAAACATCCGATCCGGACCGAACCCAGGATCGCCTCGGACATGCGGTCTCTTGTAGGTTATAATGATGCCCGGGAAGCCTCATGCGGCGTCCCGTCGTTTTCAACTTCGGATCAGGTTCTCATGGAAGCTAAGCTCATACTTGCGCACGGCCGCGAAAAATCAGTCAGACGTCTTCATCCCTGGATCTTTTCCAAGGCGGTGGCGAAGGTGGAAAATCCTCCCGAGGCCGGAGGAGACATCGACGTCTTCTCCGCCGACGGAGAGTTTCTGGGCCGGGCCTCCTACTCCCCCAGTTCGCAGATCAGAGCCAGGATCTGGACCTTCAGATCGAACGAGAGGATCGACGCCGATTTTTTTATGGGGCGGATCGCCAGGGCCGCAGAGATCCGGGAGCCCATGCTGCTTGAGACCGGCATGTCCGCCTGCCGGCTGGTGGATGCCGAGTCGGACGGTCTGCCGGGTCTCATCATCGACCGCTACAACGAATTTCTGGTGCTGCAGATCCTGAGCGCCGGCTGCGAGCATCACCTTCCGCGCATCACCGATGCTCTTAAAAAGCTTTATCCCGACTTCAGCATCTACGAACGCTCCGACACCTCCTCCCGGACGAAGGAGGGACTTGAGCAGCGCGCCGGGCTGATCTCCGGCAGCGAGCCTCCGGAGGAGATCGTCATTGACGAAAACGGCGGCATGAAGATCCTGGTGAACATAAAGTCGGGCCACAAGACCGGCTACTATCTGGATCAGCGGGACAACCGAAAAACTCTGGAACGATACTGCAGGGGCAAATCGGTTCTTAACTGCTTTTCATACACCGGAGGCTTCTGCCTCTACGCTCTCAGGGGCGGCGCCAGAGCGGTTACCAACGTTGACGTGTCCAAAAGCGCTCTGGAGATCGCCAAACGGAACATCGTCCTCAATCATCTTGATCCCGGCCGGGTGAAGTTTGTGAAAGAGGACGTGTTCGCCTTCCTCAGGCGCATGAAGGCCGGGGGCGCGGTTTACGACGTCATCGTGCTGGATCCGCCCAAGTTCGCCGAAAGCAGATCCCAGCTGGAGAAGGCATGCCGGGGGTACAAGGACATCAACATGCTGGCCGCCTCCCTCCTCTCTCCCGGCGGCATTCTGCTGACATTCTCCTGCTCCGGCCATATGGCCCCCGATCTTTTTCAGAAGGTGGTGGCCGACGCCTTTCTTGATGCCGGAAGAAGCGGCAGAATAATCCAGTATCTCCACCAGAGCGGAGATCATCCGGTGGCCCTGCCCTACCCCGAGGCCCTTTATCTCAAGGGACTTGCGGTAAGAGCGGAATAAACCGGCGACAGGAAAACCGGAAGAATTTCAGACAGATCCATCCAGACAGGAGTCAAGCATGCTCAGTTACAGCACCGTGGTGGTGGGAGCCTTTCAGGTCAACTGCCGCATTATCGCAAGCCAGGACAAAACAAGATGCGCCATCGCGGATCCCGGAGATGATCCGGAGCTTGTCAAAAATGCCGTAAAACGATCCGGAGCAAAACCGGTGGCGGTGATCCTCACCCACGGGCATCTGGATCACTGCGGCGCCGCCGCGGAAATCGCAGCCTTATACGGGATCCCGGTGTTCGGACCCGAGGCGGGGGATCGGCAGCTGCTGGAGCATCTTGACGTGCAGGCCAGAATGTTCGGCCTTGCCTCAAAGCCCGCCCTGAGACCGGATCTCTTTCTCTCGGACAACGGGATCCTTGATCTGAATCTGGGGGAGGAAATCCGGATTCTGCACTGCCCTGGCCACACTCCGGGCCAGGTATGCTACTACTTCAAAGAAAGCGGATTTCTGCTTTCCGGCGACGTTCTTTTCCGGAGATCCGTGGGTCGCAGCGACTTCCCGGGGGGCGACCACGACCAGCTGATCTCCTCCATCCGCGACAACCTTCTGATCCTGCCTGACGACACCGCCGTGCTGCCGGGACACGGACCGGACACCACCATCGGCGAGGAAAAATTGTACAATCCGTTTCTGTCGGACTTCAGACACGCAAAGAGCAGAGTCCGATCCCGCTGAACCTCCCGCAAGCCAAATGGCGGCGCATGACGCCTCAATCAAGGTTTGCGGTCCCGGCTTGCACAGGCTTTGCGCAGGCCGGACTTGAACCGCGCGGGACGGATGCCGATATGCGGATTGATGCGGTATAGCGCCGGACGGAGTGCGCGACCCTTGCGTATCGGAAATCTCGCCTCGGTCTGAATCTGACAGAATCAGAAAGGCTCCCTTTAGGGAGCCTTTGCAATTTTACCAGCAGGTTTTCTGCCGGATTATTCGCCGCACTCGGCGCCAAGAGTGTCAGGATCGCTCAGGAACACGCCGGAGAGAGGCGCAAGAGGGATCTTGAACTTGCCGCCTTCGGCGGTGTATTCGGCGCAGGTGACGGCATCCATCAGAGCGGTCTCGGCTCCGGCGATCGACGCGTCGATGGTCATCTCGGCTTTGTCGGACTCCGAAAGGTTCATGGCGAACACCACGCTTTCGGCATCATCGCCCTCGGTATACTTCTTGATGGCCACCACATTCTTTTCGATGTTGAGAATATCCATCTTGCCGCGGTAGAGAGCCGGATGATGGGCTCTTGCCGTCATCAGTTTCACAAAGCCATCGCGGATCTTCTTCTGAGTGTCGGTAAAGCCGGAAATCTTGCCGTCAACGCGGGAAACATGATCCTCGTAATAGCCGTCCTGCTGCTTCTGAACGTCAAAGTTAGGCACATCCTGACCGAACTCGTCGCCGTAAAGCACGGTCATCGGACCACTGAAAATCGAGGTGAGAGCGTGAGCGAGGAAATAACGGCTCGCATAGTTTTCCGAACTGATCTGTCCCAGCTTTTTGGAGCGCTGGATGAGATCGCCAAAACGCACCAGATCATGATTGGAAAGGAAGAAGTTAGGAATGGCGAAAGACGGATAGTTGCTGTCCATCAGTCTGATCATATCGTAAAGCTTGTTGCCGGTGTGGTCGGAGGCGCCGGATTCCTCGCAGGCAAGAGTCTGCACCACGCCATAGCGCATGCCGAAGGCGAAATTGCTCAAGAGACCCTTGCTGGAGGCGGTGCCGTAACCCTCGTTGACAATGTCGGAATCGCCCTTCCAGATTTCGCCCACCATGTAGCCCAGCGGATGCACGGTGTCGCCGTCGCCGTTTTCATAGGCGGTGTCCCCTGCGGCCTCCTCAACGGCGGTTCTGATCTTGTTCCAGTCGGATACCGGAACCTGATAGGCCTGGTCAAGTCTCCAGCCGTCGATCTTGAATTCCTTGATGTAGTAGGTGGCCACATCCTTGAAGAAGTCAAGAGTGCCTGCCTTGTCGAAATCGGCGCAGAGAGCGCCGATGTCTTCAAGACCGCAACTCTTGGCAACCAGCACGCTGCCGTTCCGGGATGTCTTGTTCACCGATTTCTTGAAGTGGCCGAACACGCCGTCAAGGAAGATGTACATGTTGCGCTTGTGCACCTCTTCCACCAGTTTCTTCAGAGTCGCCTCGTCTCCGAAGTGAGAATCGATCTTGAAATAGTTTTTGGCGTAGTAGCCGGTGGAATCCAGCTTTGACGCGTTGTCGGAGCTGGATGCCGACTCGAAGACAGGAGTGAGCCAGATGGCGTTGAAACCGGTGCTCTGTATGTAGTCAAGTGCGTTGATCACGCCCTTGAGATCGCCCTTGAAGGAACTGGTGCCGTAGCCGGTGCCGTAGCCCACGCCGGAATCGCCGTCCTGGAAGGCCGCCACCATGATCTGGAAAATGCGCAGATTGCTGATGGCGTCATCAGCATTCGCAGTGAATGACGCAAGATCGTTATCGAAGGTAAAATTGCCGGCGGTCTTCGCGTTCACGCTCACGGAAACGGTCTTTTCAGGCTGAGACGGAGTCGGATCCTCAGGAGTGTCGGATCCGCCGCTACCGCTGCCGCTGTCATCGCCGCTGCCGCCATGACCGTGTCCGCCACCGCCGCCGCAGGCTGTCAGAGCAAGCGCTATGGCAGAAACAAGCAGGGACTTCTTGAAAAATTCATTGCTAAGCATAAAGACTCCAGTTGGATATATTCAGATTGAGATCGTGGCATACTGCCACGGAGTCATAAAACAAACATTGATGCCGATCAAATATGCAAACGTCAACCGGTCTGCTCGGATCGTCCGATCAAAAAATAAGCGTCTTTTCAACCCTCTGAAGAGACGGGAACTCGAAAACCTCGCAGACGAATCCCATGCCGGCCTTCTGCTCCATGGCACTTAACGTATGCAACAGCGGCAAATCCAGTCAACGATCAAGCGCTCCGGCGCAGACGGCGTCAACGAACCTGCAAACTCTGCCAATGCAGAATTCCACGTATGTCCTTGAAATATCCTGTTTTTCCGCATTGGCGTGATTGCGATCATTCTGGTGAGCAATCCTGTTTCTTCGCTGGTACAGCTCGACAAGAAAGGTTTTCTCCTCCTCAATGGATTCTTTTTCGCCCATGTCCGGATTGCATGCTCTGCAAACCCCGCTCCATGGTATGCCAACCAGATTCAGTTGATCTCTAATAGCATCCCAACTCTGCAACACAACATCGGAATACTGATTGCTGACATAGTTAAAGAACCAGTCGGTTGATTCTGGATTTTCAATAGCCTCGAACACTTTGGACATGGGAACCGATATTCTTTCAAATCTGTCTGTTCTGGCCCAGCAGTTGGTAAAAATACGGTGCAAACCGTACTTTGTAATCTCATGCATGAAAAAGTCCAGAGAGCTTTCCAAAAAAACTATCTGGCTTCGGTAGATATTGTCGGCTTCCTCCCGTTTGCTGTTTGAAACCAGATATTCGGCCACCTCAAACTGCCTTTTGATTTCATTCAGACTTTCCTGGAAATGCTGGCGTATCTGCGGGATATCAAACTGCACCGCCGCTCGCAAAGGACGAGGCTCGCGCACATTCTCGCCGCGTCTGCGGATTTCCAATTTTCTGTTCATGATCCGCCACAACCGTTACGAATGCGCGACACTACAAAAAGGACGAATATTTGGCGAAATCAGGATCCTGCATGGGAACCGCCCCGTATTTCCCCAACATGTAGCACCTGGCGAAATTCTCGTTCTTTCTTACATCCTTCAGTTCAGCCAGAGAATACAGATCTGTCGATCTGTCATTGGTCATTTCGGTAAACCAGATCTGATCTCTTCTGAAAATATCGGAATTCAGGAGAGTGGTGTCATGCGTGGTAAAAAACAGCTGCGAGGTGTTGCCTTCTGGCAAATTCATCACAAACTTTACCAGATTGTGCAGAACCGACTCATGCAGGCTTGCTTCCAGTTCATCGCAGATCAGCGCCTTGCTGCCGGAGGAAAGATCAGTCAAAGGATATATCAGAGCCATCAGTTTGCGGATACCGTCGGATTCCTCCCGCATCAGATCAGTCGAAAACTGATCATAAACAACTCTCGCCGAGATCGCGTCCACATCCTTCTGCAGCAGCATGTTTGGAAATTCCCCGAAAAAATCGGGAAGATCGGCCATTTCCAGTTTCTTCCGGTCGATTTTGACTTCGATATCCCTGATGCCGGTTCCAAGGTCCCGCAGGAAACCGATCACGGCGCGCCTAATCTCAGAATTCGAGCCGATGCGGTACAGGGAATATTGCGTCCATCGGTTTTGATTCAGATGGCTGTAGACCTGCAGATCGCGCAAAAAAAACTTGTAGGCAGCTATTATCTCCGCAACCTTGCTGTAGTTGGCGGCGCAGGAAAGAAGCAGCCGGTTGGAATTGACCACGTTCCTGCAGGCGCTCAGTTTTCCTCCGAACCGGCTGCCGGCGGCGAAATCGGCGCCGGAGCGTTCGAAAATCCTGATCTGCCTGCCATTTGGAACGTAATACAGGTACTCGTCGGCCACAAGAAGGTTTTTCAGTGTGAAACCGTACATATATCTGATGCCGTTCGCCACAAACTGCATTGCGTATGAACTTTCGCTGTCTGCAGGTTCCAACTTATGGGTTATCTGCCTGATGCCATGTCCCAGCGGGTAGCCAACGCTCTCCACGACCAGTCTTTTGACAAACAGAATAGCATCTATCAGATTGGACTTGCCCGAGCCGTTAGGTCCGTATATCAGCCCAGAACGGAGGATCCGGTAATTTCCGAAACGGATTGTTTTATCATCATGCGCGTCATCGGTCCCAGCCATGGCCGAAAAGAGAATCTCTTTTCGTATGGACTTGTGATTTGAACATGAAAACTCCAGCAGCATGCAACCTTCCTCTTAAAATGAACGTTCGTCCGCCATGCTCAATTTCAGCAATCATTTGTCTAAATTTTGGCACAAAGGAAATTTTTATCAGGGCAGTCGCCAGAATCTCCAATGGCTTCCTGTTCAGGATAGCAGGATTATACTTATGCCGACATTCAGCCATGAAGATCTGAAACAAGCTTACAGTTGTGCCAAATACTCGGCAAAATCATCGTTCGGCATTGGAATGTCCCCGTGTTTGCCCGATATGTATCCTTCCCTGCGTCTTGCATTCTTCAACTGGGTCACCGGATACAGATCGGTCGAATTGTCGCGCTTGCGTTCGGCGAACCAGATCTGATCTTTTCTGAAGAAATCATGATCCAGCAGACGGGCATCTTTGGTTGTGAAAATCAGTTGCGCCCCGGAGTAGACGTCCAGTTCCGAAATCGCGCTTATAAAAGCCTTCACAGCCGAAAAATACTCTCCCATTTCCAGATCGTCGCAAACAACCACCATGTCGCCCGCCATCATCTCGCTCACCATGCCGAACAGATAAAAAATTTTGCGAAAATCTTCAGATTCATCCCTCAACAAATCAGTGACGCGTCGTTTGTAAACGATTTTCGCGTTAAGCGAACCCTTCTGCATAAGCATATTCGCAAACTCGCTGCCTGAAAGCGACGAAGTCTTCCCGGACCCCAGCTTGTTCCGGTCAATTGTCACTTCGATATCTTTCACGCCGGTTCCAAGTTCCTTCAGCACTTTGAGCATTAGGCTTTTGGCCCGGACAGACGAGCTGATCTGATAGAGAGAATAATTCAGATAGATGCTGTTCATGTTGTCGCTGTCCAGCCGGCACACCGCAAGTCCGCTGGCAAAAAAACTGTACGGACTCCTCATTTGGTAGAAGTCGCTGTTTCTGGCGGCGCAGGAAAGCAGCAGCTGGTTGGGTTTAACCGTTTTCATGAAGGCGTTCATCTTTCGCACGAACCCTCTTTCCATGGAAAAACCGTCCTCGCCGCGTTCAAAAACCATGGTTTCTATTCCATCGCGAAAGTAATGCAGGTATTCCTCCTTCACAAGAGAATCTTTCAGAGTGAAACCGTAAATGAATCTGTCATGAAAATCAAAATGCATAATGTACGAGCTTTCGCTGCCGGCAGGCTCAAGCCTGTTGGTTGTCTGCCTGATACGATCTTCGGCCGAAAAATCAGCGCTATTAAGCACCAGAGCTCTCATGAACAGAATGGCATCCGTGAAATTGCTCTTGCCAGAACCTTCCGGTCCGTATATCACCGACGACCGCAGCAGCCTGTAGGATCCGAACGACAGCGTTTTGTTCTCAAGGATACGGCTCGGCCCCGCCACTGCGGAAAACGAAACATCGTTCCTTATGGATTTGTGATTTGAACAGGAAAATTCCAAGAGCATGCTTCACTCCCTCTGATGATTAATCTCACCGCGTCAGACCGGCAATCCAGCCTGTTTTTTCGCCTTTGCAACAGGCAAAGTCCGCGCCTGCTGCTCCTCATGTTTTTTCAGAATGAACTCGAAAATCTTCGCGCCTCCCGCCTTCATTTCCTGTCCGGATATGAATTCGGCGCCTCTTTCGGCCAGCAGCCGGTTGCCGGAGGTGATGTCGGACCGGTTGAGCTTGTCGCTGAGATATTTGAGCACATAAACCGGCTTCTGGGCCTTCAGGGCGGCGTTGGAGGCATGCATGGAGCCTCCGTTGTATTTGGACTGCACCACGATCACCGCGGCCGCCAGCGCCGCCTGCAGACGATCACGATCCACATAGTCGAATTTGGAGACGGCATGACCGAGAGGGTACTCGGACATCAGCAGACCGCCGGACGAGAGAATCTCCTCCGCAAGGCGCTGATGGGATCTGGGCATAACCTCGGAAGGTTCCACGATCGAGGGCAGAATGGCGGTGGTGACGCCCCTGGCCGCAAGCGCTCCGCTGTGAGCCGAGGCGTCGCAGCCCAGAGCCAGTCCCGACACCACGTTGAACCCTTTTTCGGCAAAAATTCTGCCCATGTAGTAGCCGGCCTTGCCGCCCTCGGGAGTCGGCTCTCTGGTGCCGATGACGGCAACGCCGGGTTTGGACAGAACGCCGATGTCGCCCTTGTACCAGAACAGCGGCGGAGGCGTTTTCACGCCCTTGCCGTCGCAGGCGAAATAAAACCCCGGCGGATAGTTTTCATCCCCATAGCCAACAAGTTCGATGCCCTTTTCGCGGCTTTTGTCTATCAGCTCGTATGCCGCATCCAGGGCCTCGGCCAGAACATTTTCGTCAATTCCGGAGGCCAGCTTGGCATCTCCGGCCCTGACGCAGGCGTAGAGTTCCGCCGCATCCTCTCTGCCCCCATTCTCCGCCAGGGACATGGAAGCCTGGGACTGAGCGATTTTCAGAACGGCTTTGGGGCCTACCCCCTTTATTCCCCTGGTCTTCAGTCCGTAAAGCAAAGCCAGAATATATTCCTTGCGCATAAAACAGCAACCCGTAAAAGAATCAGCAAAAACAGATCGGAAAAACCGGCGAAGTCTCAAAAGCCGCGTTTTTTGCCCGGATCCACATAGGAAATGACGCAGCCTTCCTGCCGGGTATGAAAGGTTTTTCCCAGAAAAAGACCGGTGACCGAAGGAGCTCGGCCCTGGCCATCAGCGCCTTCGCCGTATCGGCGAAGGCGGTTCCTCGCGTGATGACGTAGTCGAACAGAATGACGGGACGGTTTCTGATCCAGGCGCCGTCGATTCTGAAATCGGCGGCCGACTGGCCGCTTTTCTGGCCCATATGGGCGGCCGTGGCGTCGCGTACCCGCTGGACTATTTTGACGGAGGCGAAAATGTTGAAGGTTTCAGAGAGATTTTTGGCAAGAGGAAGAAAGCGGCTGCAGGTTTTGTCCCTGGTGGAAGCCGGAACAAAGGCTGCGACATGGCTTCTGCAACGTCCGCCGGTAATGCCGGTCACCGCGTTGCGAAAGAAACAGGCTACTTCGGAGGAGAGCCGGCCGTTCTTGAAATCGAAAACAATCTGTCTGCTCTGGTTGTCGGCAAAGGAGCGGACGCGCTGATTCGGAACGCGTTTCAGGCCGTAAAAGCGGTTCAGCACATGACACGTGTCACGAACAAGCCGGGAAAACCACTGTCCGCTCATGGCGACACCTCGATATTTCGTCAAATGAAAACAACGGCGTTCTGGCGCTCGGGAAAAAGAGGGCGACTGCTCATGGCACGGCGGAGAACACCAGACTGGCGTTGGTTCCGCCAAAACCGAAGCTGTTTGACATCACGGTGTTCAGTTTGACCTCCATAGTTTCCCTCACCAGCGGCAGGGAAGCAAACGGCTCGGAAAGGCTGAAGGCGTTGATGCTTGGAGCGATGAACCCGTGCTTCAGCATCAGAAGGGAATAGATGGCCTCCTGCACTCCCGCCGCTCCCAGAGAATGGCCCGTCATGCTCTTGGTGGAGGAAAAGTATGGCACTCTGTCCCCGAAGACGGCTCTGATGGCCTCCACCTCCTTCACATCCCCCACCTTGGTGGAGGTGCCGTGGGTATTGATGTAATCCACCGGCTGCGAGAGATCTCTGATGGCCATGCGCATGCATCGCTCCGCGCCCTCTCCCGAAGGAGCCACCATGTCGTAGCCGTCGGAGGTGGCGCCATAGCCGGTAACCTCTGCGTAGATCTTCGCGCCCCGGTTTACCGCATGCTCGTATTCCTCCACCACCACCATGCCGCCGCCGCCGGCGATGACGAACCCGTCCCGGTCGTCGTCAAAGGGCCGGGAGGCCTGGGCCGGAGTTTCGTTGTAGCGGGATGAAAGCGCTCCCATGCCGTCAAACAGACAGGCCAGCGACCAGCCGAGCTCCTCGCCTCCGCCGGCGAAAACGATGTCCTGCTTGCCAAGCTGAATCTGCTCGCAGGCGTTGCCGATGCAGTGCGCCGAGGTGGAGCATGCCGAGCTGATGGAGTAGTTGATGCCCCTGATATGAAACGGAGTGGACAGGCAGGCCGAGGTGGTGGACGCCATGGTGCGGGTCACCATATAGGGTCCGATCCTCTTGACGCCCTTGGCCCTGAGAATGTCGCAGGCCTCCACCTGATTGGCGGGAGAGGCCCCGCCGGAGCCGCAGATCAGACCGGTGCGATCGTTGGAAACCTGATCCTCCCCAAGCCCGGCATCCTCGATGGCCTGCTTCATGGCCAGATAGGCGTAGGCAGAAGCGTTGCCCATGAAGCGCAGGATCTTGCGATCGATGAATTCCTCCACCGCCAGTTTCACGCTGCCCCACACCTGGGAGCGCATGCCGCGATCTCTGAATTCCTCGGAGAAGGTTATGCCGGAAATTCCGTTTTTAAGAGAGTGCAGCACCTCCTGCGCGTTGTTGCCAATGCTGGAGATGATTCCAAGACCTGTGATCACCGCTCTTCTCATGATTAATCCACCGTACTCAAAATATGACACCACAGATTATAGCCCATCGCCGGGTCTATTTTTTTGACTGAAATTCACTTTAACGCATGAGCGGGGGGACGACGGGAGTCGTCTGACTGATTTTGAAGCCGGCTCCGGCCAAACGGAGGGTTTCCTGAACGGAAATTTGTTCGGCGCCGGAAACCGCGCCGCTCTCCACGGATAGCGCGCCTGATCTGACGGACTATCCGCGATGAGAAGTTCAACGCCCTCTGGTGCCGGAGGTGTCGCAGCGTCCGTTGACTTTTCTGGACAGCTCCGAAACGAAGCCTTCCCGGTATTTGTCCCGGGGCAGATATTCCGTGGCGATCATGAAACCGCAGCCGTCGTGTTCGAAACCGGTTTCAGAAAGAACGGGCACTCCGTTTTCCTCGTGATAGTAAAGCTCCTGGGTGAAGGACGTGTCGATAAGAACGCCGGATGACAGCTTCTGGTAGTTGTGGGAGTAGACGATGCTGAAGGCTCCCGGTTCGGGCTGTCTCATATACGGATTTTTGGGAATTCCGTAGACCGCCGTTACCGGCTCCTGCAACAGATTGGACACCATGACCGTATGATTTCCGGCAAACTCAAGGACAAGACCTTTCTGCCGGGTGTAGGAAGTGCCGCCGGCCTCAAGCCATACGCCGGCAAGCTTGTTATCCATGTGATCCGCCATAGCCTGATTACCAAGAAGCGCCCATAGCAGCGCAAGGCATGTCGAGTGCAGTTTCATAAAAACTCCGTTGTTTGGCGGACGTCCGGTTTTCCTGAGGCCTGCAGGAACATCCCGTCTGTCATGATGGAACAGACGCCAGATCGAATTTTACGGCAGACTCCGTTATGGCGATGAAATTTTCAGGTCTCATCCGGGGACGAAATCCGCCGTGGCAGTCTCGGAAAGCATGGACAACCGAAAGAGGATCGGATGCCGGATGCTATAATACGCCCGAAGGAAGACCCTGAAAAAAACAGACCAGCAAGGAAATCATGAACGACACCCCGCCAAAACGGCAGATCGGAGCCGACGCTCCGGCAGCGCCCCTGGAATTCGCCCGCATCGATTTCACCGATCCCCAAAATCCGCGATCCCTGATTTATCCGGACATCTACTTTTCAGCCTCCGGCCTGAGAGAGGAGACGCTGCACACCTTTATCCGGGGCAACAATCTCAAGGCCCGGCTTGAAGACGCATCGGAGCAGAGGCGGGACGGTTCGCAGACGCCTGCCGTTTTCACCATCGCCGAAACCGGCTTCGGCACCGGCTCCAACCTCATTGTGCTGCTGGAGGCCTTCAGGGATCTGCTGAAGCGCGGCCGCATCAGGCTGCGCTATGTTTCCTTTGAAAAGCATCCCCTGACGCTGGAGGATATGAAGAAAGCTCAGGACGCCTTCTGTCTTGACCATCAGATCGCGGGCATGATGCTTGAGGCATATGCGGGCCTTGATTTCGCCAAGCCGGCGACCGGCTTTGATCTGCCGGATCTTCATACCCAGGTGAATCTGTATCTGGGAGACATTCGCGACCGTCTTCCGGAATTTGCCGGAAACTGGCGCCATGCGGTTAACGCCTGGTTTCTTGACGGCTATTCCCCTTCCTGCAACGGCGATCTGTGGAACGACGATCTCTATCGGGCCATGGCCAAAACCGCCGCCGGCGACTGCACGCTGGCCACATTCACCGTCTCGGGCCGGGTCAGAAGAGGGCTGGCGGCTGCGGGCTTTGCAATCCAAAAGCGTCCAGGATACGGCAGCAAGCGTGAAATGACCGTCGGCCGGATTGCGGACGCAGGCGATGGAAGAGAGGGATAGAAAGCGAAAATCCTGCCGCGCCCTGCCAAATTCGGCCAGAGCGCTTGAGGCTATTTGCCTGTTTTTCTGCTCTGCACCTTTTTGCCGCCGGAGGCCGGCTGTTTCGCATCAGACTTCTGTTTGCCGTCCGTCTTCTGACCTGTCGGCTTCTCGGGCTGCTTGTCGGCATCAGGTCGGGCTTCCGGACGATCGGAAAAGAAATCAGGGTAATCCAGATCGCGAAAATCTCTGCCCGAACCGGTCTCAAAGGCCACGGCGTTGATTTCCTGCCCCGCGTTCCGCAGGTGCCGCATGCCGGCATCGTCAATCAGTTTCTTCAGCTCGTTGCAGCGTCTTACCGGCCTGATCCGCCGGATCTCCTGCGCAAAGCCGTTCAGATGCTGCGTGATGATCTCGCGATTGATGTTCTGGAAACTGCTGACAGCCTCAAGAAAACGGTTCCATTTCTCGTCGTCCTCCTCCCTGATCTCGCCGGAGGGGTTCCATTGGGGAGTGATGAATACCGAGCGGTTGATTATCCTGACACCGTGGAGGGTGCACATGTCGGCCTTCTGCTCCGAATTGATCTGCCAGTCCACGTCCAGCACCAGCTTCGCCAGGGATTTCATGCCTCCGGAGGATTCCGGAGCCTTTTCCAGGATCATCAGCCCCAGCTCGTCAATGCCGGATTCGATGTAATAGGGCCTGTTGTTGAAATCGGAATCAATCTCCACCTTCACCCTTTCGTACTTGAGGGGCAGTTCCTGTTCCGGTTCCATAAAATCGTCAGCTGCCGGCGTCTGGGAGGCGGCCGACAGCATGAGCAGCAAAATTGCGGAGGAATAGAATAATCTCATTTCTGACCGTGAGCCGGCTAAATAAGATGCATCCCCAGTTCGGCGCACTGACGTCGCATATCCTCAGGCCAGATGCTTGCCTGAATTTCACCGATATGCCCTTTGTGCAGCAGCACCATGCACAAACGGCTCTGGCCGATACCGCCACCGATGGAGAGAGGAAGCTCGTTATTCAGCAGTTTCTTGTGAAAATAAAGTTCCTTGCGCTCCTGTTTGCCTTCGATTTCCAGCTGACGCAGCATGGCTTCGGGATCCACGCGGATGCCCATGGACGAGAGTTCGAAGGAGCGACCCAGGATAGGATACCAAATAAGAATGTCGCCGTTAAGACCCGTCTGCCCGTTTTCAGCCACGGTGGACCAGTCGTCGTAGTCGGGAGCCCGTCCGTCATGCTTCTGTCCGTTGCTGAGCTTGCCGCCAATGCCCATAAGGAACACCGCGCCATATTTGCGGCAGATGGCGTCCTCGCGCTCCTTCGGAGAAAGATCGGGATAAAGCTTCAGCAGATCCTCGCTGTGAATGAAGGTGATTTTTTCCGGCAGAAAGGGTCTGAGCTGCGGGAAATTCTCGCAGGTCAGATATTCGGTGCGGCGGATTGCGGCGTAGATCCTTTCAACCACGTCCTTCAGAAAGGCCACGGTTCTCTGATGAGGCGCGATGACAGCCTCCCAGTCCCACTGGTCCACATAAAGGGAGTGCAGATTGTCCAGCTCCTCGTCGGCGCGGATGGCGTTCATGTCGGTATAAATGCCGTAGCCCGGCTCGACCTTGTATTCGGCAAGGGTAAGACGCTTCCACTTGGCCAGGGAGTGTACCACCTCGGCCACCGACTCGTTGAGATCCTTGATGGGAAAGCTAACCGGGCGTTCGACGCCGTTGAGATCGTCGTTGATGCCAAGGCCCCTGAGCACGAAAAGCGGAGCCGTAACGCGGCGCAGGCGCAGCTCGGTGGAAAGATTCTGCTGAAAGAAATCCTTGATCCGCTTGATGCCCTGCTCGGTCTGTTTCACGTCAAGAAGCGGCTGATAGCCCTCCGGTTTGATCAGTTTGCTCATGCTTTTTCACCTCGAAGAGAACTCTGCTGGAAGCCGTACCATGCAAACATGACAGGTTCCAGAAACTTTATTAATTAATCTGATATCAGTATTCTAGGATAAAATCTTAAGTTTTTCAAATTTTTACTTAAGTTTTAAAAACAAACGGAAATCACAGGATCTCTGCTGACGGCAGAGGACAGGCAATGAAAGAGGCGTATCGCACCGCGACGGCGGATAAAAAGTCGCGAAATGCCGATCTGCCGCGCCCGTCTGCGGCTCTACCCGTCCAGCCGATCATAGTCTTCGCTGAGTTTCTGACGCACCTGCCCGGAAAAATAAATCAGATTTCTGATCATGTTCCCCAGCGCGACAGGCAGATTTTCCTCCGAAACGGCGGACAAATCAGTTTCAAAGATGAGATCCACCGTAAAATCCACCATGTCAAGGCCGACTCTGAAGCCCGAGGGCAGCATTCCGTCGCGATTGAGCATCAGCACGCCGCGCATGAACTGTCCCGCATGGCGTTTGTAGAAGTCGTTGACCGTGACGATTCTGCTTCTTGCCGCAAGAACGTTCCGATCCCGATCCAGAACAAACTCGGTGCTGAATCCGTTGACGCTGTTGCTGGAAACGCCCGTCTCCTCATCCAGCGGGTTAAGCCCGAAATCAAGCTCTCTGAATGCGCGGTTTATGATATCTGTCATAAAACTTCCCAATCCGTGACATTCCATGATGCGACACGCGCATCAGAACAAATTTCTCCTGGTTTCCGCACAGGTTTAGGTCCCATAACGGAAACGCCGCCGGATATTCCTTTGCCATGGATGCCGTCTACAGGAAAAACTTCGGTGCTCCCGCGCCGTGCCCTAACGCCCTCGGGTTCCCGGCACGCTCCAGTCCAGACTTCAGGCTGGGCATACATCCGGTCTCCAGGATGCGATCCATCCTGCGGCATTATACCACGAGCGCCAAAACACCTGTGGCGAAAGAGACAAACAAGGCTTAGACCGGCAAACCGTCAGCCAGGCGATTTTCAAGACTCCTGCGGACGCCGGGAAGTGACGATTTCAGAATGCGACTCGGACCGTTTGAGTTCAAAATGCGGCAAAACGCCATGAGCAAAAGAAAAGCAAGGAAAACCGTATCGTAAAACCAGCTTCTTTGGTCCCGTTCTTCGGGACAATGTCATTCTTCGCTGCACGAGCTGGCCCGGCAGGATCCGGAACGATTTTCCGCGCGGCCAATCCGTTTGGGAAAGGCGACCGCCGGCCATTGCCGCGTTCCGAGCCGGAAAAGATGTTCCGGCACCGGGCGGCCAGCGGCGTGAAAAACAGGTATCGGGGAAAAATACCAGAAGCGCAGGAACATCAGATACGCGCCCTGACTTTCGGGCAAAGGATCCTCCCGGCGGAGAAGACGTCGCCGCAGTCAACAGGCGCATCGGCAGATCCGACATCCAACCCAAAGCCGCTCCGCTGTAAGGACGCCCCGAAACGTGACAGAAGACTCTACTTGGCCATGAGAAAATCCGAGCCGAGGCCGAACGGGATTCGCGCTTCCCGCGGCCGCATACCCGCTAAGGCTCAGACGCTGAGATAAATAAGCGGCTCCTGCCCCGAAGGGGCAAATTCGGCCGGCATATCGCCGCCTTCCGGGCGGCCTGCAAGGTAATCGTCGATCCTCCTGCGGTCAAACACCACCGAATCAACAAAATCCAGCAGCCGTTGCCTGATCTGAAACACCTGAAGATCGGCAACCGCCACGCTCCGTCCAAGCCAGACCGTCCTGTCATCCAGGGAACTTATGAACAGCCTGTTTTCAGAACTCAGCACCGAGCCGTGATTGATTTCAAGAGCGAGTATCACGTCATCGTCATCATCGGCCTTAAGGCTGGTGTCGCACCGGCAGAAAAGAGAGTGCAGCGCGCTGTCATAGCTGACGCCGACGCAGCTGTAGCCGATGGCGGGAAGACAGAAATCCTCTTTCGTTCCGCGCATGGCGTGAAAGCCGTGGCTCGAAAGCTGCTCAAGTGCCTCATTGATTTCATTCAGCGCGCTGTCCATAAGTCCCCCAAAAACCATACCGAAATCTCCGCCGCACATGGAAAGGACGGCGGAGGCCAGATCGCCAGGCCATGCCGGCTTAGAAAACCACCTCGTAGGTCTTGTTCTGATTTACCGTTTCGTTTGATGAAACGCCGACTTTCACAAAGGCGCCTCCGCCGATCGAAACGCTGGACGAGGAAAGATTTTCAGTAACGGTGAAAACAATCTTCCCCGGAACAAAATCCTCGTTTTTCATGCCGCTGACCCCGGAGCTGATGATGCTGCCGGAATCGCTGTTTCCGGCGCGTTTTTCCCGGCTGACTCTCTCCATGATTTTCACCAGGGATTCCTTTCTGCCGTTCATGACGATTTCCATCTCCTTGATAACCGATGAGTCCTGAATGCTTCTGAGCTTCTTGGTCACCTGAGCGATCTGCTCTTCGGAGAAGTTCAGTTTTTTCATGGCCGAGGAAATGAATTTCAGATTGTTGTTTCTGATGTTGTTTGCGTCTCCCGAGGTTTCCGGCTCGATCTTGTAGCTCATTTCGACCTTTTTCAGTTCGTTGTTCAGCAGATTGGTATCATAGCTTCTGGTTTCGTCGAAGGAGTAGGTCGCTCCAGCCTCAAGACTGATCGCGTTGGTGGAGTCCGCGCCCAGAGAGAGATTTCCGCTCATTCTGAAATTCGAGGTGTTGAACGAAGAGATCAGGTTCCCCGCCATCTCTGTCAGGCTCTTCTTCGTGTCTTCAATGAATTCCTTGGTGTCGCTTATGACTGGAATTTTCGAGGCGACGAAACTCAAAAAGCTGTCGGCATCGTCAATGGCGCCGTTGACAACGTTGTCCGTCACCGCAGAGGCTACGGCTTCGGCAAAGAAACGGCCTTTGTCGAACTGATATTTCTGGAAATCATCCATTTCCTGCCATGCCAGTTCGTCCTCTCTGCCGTATTTTCGCTCATAGAACTGTTCAACCGCCGGCGTGGCGATCCATTCGCCGAAGGCCTTCTTGCGATCGGTGGCCAGATGCACAAAACTGTCGATGACATCCAGTCTGTCAGTGCTGTCCATGAAGCGTTTCTTTTCATCCTCCGACATGTCATCGACATCCTTTCCGAACATTTTTCCTTCATTCAGCACAAGCTTGCGCGGACTGAACGAAGCGGAAAATCCGACCTTGGAAAAACCGGTCTTGTTGGTGACGAAGGTTCTGGTCTGGGTGCCGTAAACCCTGGATCTTGTTATGGAGCCGCCGATGCCGAAGTTGGCGTTTACCGTCAGCGGCGAGCTTTCCGAGTTTTCAACGCCTTTCACTCCCGCTTTTTCAAGGCTCTGAAGAACATCCGCTTCCACGTTGGCTTCTCCGCCCGCCGACAGATTCGTCCGCTTTTCAATGTCCGATGAGTCTCTGAGATCCGAAACGCGGACCGAGGACTGAAGAACCCGGCTGAGAAATTCGGTGGCCTTGTCCAGGCCGTCGAAGGAAACCGAATATACCGGCTGATACTGTCCGTTGACGCTTGCGGCGCCCTTGACAAAGCCTATGTCCACCGAGGCCTCCAGCTCGGCGCCGATGGCGGCGCTCATGACGAAGGTGAATCTGTTGTCGTCCCTGGAAATTTCAAATTCGGACCCGGCCTTGATGGCAAATCCGCCCTCGATTCCCACGGCGCCTTTAGGTCCGACCTTCACCCCGGCGGAAAGCTTGAACTGCTTTTCATTGGTGTATGACAGGGTTGTGTCCGAATCCATGGAAAGAAGAATGGATTCGGCCACCGCCTTCTGTCTCTGCAAAGCGGCATCTTCAGCTCTGACCGCCGCATTGGTCTGGGCGATGGTGGCGCCCGAGTGGTGACGGTTCACCAGATATGCCCCTACCTTGCCGAAGAATGAGCCGACCTTTGAATGGGCGAACTTGCGGAAAACCCGGCGGATGGTCTGGCCGGCGGTAGGTCCTGACAGCGGCTTCATCTGGATATCGGTTTTCAGGTACCGCTGAATCAGTTTTTCGGCGATGTCGCGGGAGCAGTTCAGCTGGCTGCGGATCCCTTCGATGCATTCGTTCACCATGGCGGCGCTGGTCTTGCCGCCCCGGCTGTCGCCGGAAGCGATGGCGTAGGTCATGTCGGCGCGGGTCTTGAAGCCGGTGTTGTAGGCAACCTGCCTGATCACCTTGTTCAGAGCGTACTGGGTATACGGCACATTGTAAATGCTCTCCACCGCAACATCGGAATTGCGACGGAATGTCGCGAAATCCCGCATGGCGCGCCCGCTTGCCTGGGCGTGCTCGAAATGAAGCGCGTTGAAACCAAGCTGAAGGCTTTCGAGACTGGCGTTGAAGCGCCGGTCTTTTCTGAACAGCGATTTAACCTGATTCATCAGATGCGCGTTGACGTTCGGCAGTTCGGCCTGACCATCCCTGTAGGCGCTTAGAGCGAGGATGGTGCCGGCGGCGCCGAGCTGCTCCCTGGTGCAGATGTTCTGCAGCAGTCTGGAGAAAATCTGCCCCTGGTTGGCATGCGGTCTTCTCAGAGCCTTGACCGCCTCGGCGATGGCGGAGGAGAATTTTTTCATGGCCGCCTTTCCGGCATCTTCGTCGGCGATGAAGATATTGTTTTCAGGCTTGAAAAAATCCTTCGGCAGAGAAATGTGACTTAGAATGTCCGCGCGATCGGCGGCGGTCATTGAACCGGCGCTGAGGCAGAAATTGTGGATACGGTCCGACAGGCTCTCCTCCATGACAACAAACCGGTTGCCGCCCGCATCTCCCACGTGATCGGGAATGCGGAGACTGACCAGAAGCCCCCGAAGCAGATTGTCGTTCACCCTGCAGGACATGATGTTCTGCGGATTGGTCACGTTGCCGGCCCGGGCCGATACCATCTTCGCAAGAGCAAGAACCGCGAATTTGTAGTTCTCGCCGCTCTTTTCCTCAATCGGCACATCCCTCAATGTTGCGGTTATGTGAGGAATTCTGCTCAGATCCTGAAAATCTCCCGCGGTCAAGCCGTGATAGCCGCCGCCAGGCAGCGCGGGAACAGTCCCCGCCCCGAGCATGCTGATGGTGGTCATCAAAGTTGCAAGGCCCGCGCTGGCGGAAACCTTCTGTCCGATCCTGAGCGCGTCATCGGTGGAAATCTCTTCGGACGACGAAACGGAGCCCACGCTGCCGGTGGTGTTCATCATGCTTCTAAGCAACGTCAGCTCGTTTCTCAGCAGACTGCGGTTGGCCTCCTTCAGAACTTCGGCCTGGTGGCTGATTGACTGAAAATCGGCCTGTCTGGAGTTCTGAAGACCTGCGGCCAGATCGGTCTGGTGCTCCTGAAACCATGCCAGCAGCTTCTTTGGGGTATCCTGTCGCTCGTAGGATGCTCTGAGCTGAGGATTAGCGTCCAAAATGGCGTTGATGTCAACTCCCACCGCCTCGCTCAGACGCTTGGTGAGATGAACGGCGGGGATCCGCTCGGCGCCCTGGAGAAATCCGCTCTTGCTCATCAGCAGGTTGAAGTTGAACAGGAAAGTGGACATCTGGGTGTTGTCGATATTTACCGTGACGGGATCAAAGCCGTCGTAACGACTGACGCTCACCTGCCTGGCTGCCGGATTGTCCTGGCCTGCCACAATTCCCATGAAGGCTCTGAAATCCGCATTGTCCCTGAATTCCGCTATGCGCTCCGGCCGTTCGCAGTTCTCTGCGACATAAAGGTGATACGCCGCCCTGAGCACCAGCTGCTCGGCGGTTCTGAGACTTACCTCGCCGCCAGATCTCTTCAGAAACGCTTTAAGGTCTCTGTCCGGATTGCAGAGACGGTGATAGGCGCTTTTCAGCTCCTCAAGGCTGAAGGTTTCGGCGTAATGCGCGTTTTCGTCGCCGTGAAGGACATAGTTGATGCATGCGGCGGCATCGGAGGTGACCTCAAGGGATGCGCACATATGCTCAAGAGCGGTTTTCTGCGCCTCCGAACGTCCCTCGGCTGGAAGCGACGAGACGATGGACTGCAGCATGCCCATGCCGCTGCCGGTCTCGCAGGCTCTGAAAAAGGATGAAAGACTTGCCAGATCCCCCCGCAGCTGCTCCGGAGTCCGGGTTTCGTCCGCCAGGGAGGAAAGCACATTAAGAAAATCATCGTCGGCCACCATCTTGGAGAAGATGGTTTCAGAATACCCGACCGCGTCAAGCAACCCGTTAAGCGCGGCGTGATTGCCCTTGAGAAAAGCGATCCTGGCGTCGAGACCAGGCAGATCATGAGGATAGCTCTGTCTTATCAGATCAAGAAGTTCGTTGACTTTTCCGGAAATTCTGCCGCTGTCGGAGAGTTTCTGACGGTCGTTCGGTGACAGTTCCCTGAGGGAATTCGTCATGATGCCGCTTAAATCCTTCAACGACGTCAGCACGGTTTTGAAGAAACCGGTATCATCGGCCTGACCGGCCTCCCTGGCGGTTCTGAGTTCCGAAGCCTTCCGTGCCAGATCCGCGTCCGCGCAGGCCTCGTCAATCTCGTCAAGCTTGCGCGTATAGCCGTCAAGGCGATTTTGCGAATACTGGGAAAGAGCGCTTGAGTATTCGGGATGACGTTCCAGCAGCTGCTCGTAACTGCAATTGCCGCTTTCGATTTCAAGAGCGATACGGTCTCCGCTGACGCCTGGCAGTGAAAACATGTTCGACACGCTTTCCTCGTCCTCCGGCAGCATCGCGCCGATGCCTATGGTGTCAGCCGGTGTTTTGAAGCTGATCTTGTCTCCTGCGCCGGTCTGGTTCAGAAGCCTTGCGATCTGCTGCTGATTGTCGATGATTCTGCAATACCTTTCTCTGACCTCGCCCAGCAGATCCTGCGCCTTGCGCGCCAGCTCGTCGCCGTTGCCGACTCTGGCGCCGATGTCACCGACGAGCCGTTCAAGCTTGTCCTTGATCGTCGCCGCCTCGTCGGACTCGTACCCGGCCGTCATGATGCGATCAAGAAGCTCTTCAAGGTCGTTCCTCAGACGGGCCGACTCGGGTGAATTGTCGGCGAAGCACAGACGAGCCACCATCTCCTTGGTTTTGTCGTTCACGAACCGATCCAGGGTTCGCGAGTCGGTGGCATCCTTGAATATGTATTTGCGGCCGTCTCCGCCCGCGCCGGATGAAACCGCATAATCGGAGGCCAGATCGTAAAGTTCCTTCAGTGAAATCTGCTGAAGAGGATTGTGTTGCGCGCCGCTGAGCTTATCATCGATGACGCGGCATTTTCTGAACTGATCAATGGAAGGAGGGACAGGAATGCCGTTGTTGTCAACGGCGATATGCACGTTCCGGGCCTGGTTCTGAACCTGGGCCTGAGCCTGGGCCTGCTGAGGCTGTCTGTTGACGGCCAGGTTGTTGTTGTCGTCGTCGAGCGCGGCGATACCGCCAATGCCGCGCTGAGGGTCAAGATTGTTTATTCCTGTCATGATACTACCCTAATCCGTTAGAACGTCTGAAATGTTTTCAGTCTGAATTCGTCAAAATTCCCGGCCGCGACATGCGTCGGCCACTCCAGTCCAAAAAGAAAGCGGCGAAAACGCCGGAAACCTGCACAATCCTATTCGAAATCGCCTTATACAGGCAACGACGATCGATCACAAAAGTTACATTGCGTGGAGAAAACCGCCACGGAAACGGCCTCGGAAGGCCGGAGTAATTCCGCGACGGGCGTCTTTCCCGAGACCGGCAAAATCAGCGCCGCGCGCGGAAACGGCGGAAATATAAAAACAGTTCCGGGACAGAAAGACTCAGGTCGCCTTCCGCGTCCCGGAAGGCGCCAGTTGCCGCAGTTCGGTCGCAAACGGCTGGCGGACGCGTTTTCAGCGGGCTGTAGATTTCAGAACGCGACCTCGTAGGTCGTGTTCTTGCTGACGGATTCGTTTACGGACAGTCCCACGTTCACAAATGTGCCGCCGCCGAGGCTGAGACTGTTGGAGGACAGTTTCTTCGTGGTGGTGAAAACAACCTTCGCCGGGGCGAAATCCTCGTTCTTCATGCTCTCCACCCCCTTGCTGATGACATCGCCGGCGCTGCGTCCGCCGCGGTCGCGCTCCTCTTGCACCTTGCGCATGATGTTAAGCAGAGATTCCTTCCTGCCGTTCATGATTATTTCCATGCTGGCTATGGTGGATTCGGCCTGAAGATGCTTCATGGCGCGCATCACCTTGCCGATCTGCTCCTTTGAAAAGCCCAGCTTCTTCAGGGAGGCCGACATGAACTTCATGTTGTGCTGCTTGATATTGTCGTCGGAGCCCGAGGTTTCCGGCTGCACCACATGTTTCATTTCCACCGATCTCAGATCGTTGTTCAGGAGATTGGTGTCGTAGCGTCTGGTTTCGTCAAAGCGGTAGGAGACATCGGCGCTGACGGTGGCCAAGTCCGACGTGTCAGAACCAAGGGAAAATTTCCCGCCCACCCTCAGATTCGATCCGTTGAAGACGGAAATCATGTTGCCTGCCGTCTGGGTGAGTCCTTTCTTCAGTTCGTCATAGAATTCCTTGCTGTGGTTCACCACCGGAATCTTCGAAGCCACATAGTCCAGAAGACCGTCGGCATCCTTGATGGCGCCGTTCACCACGTTCTGTTCGATGGCGGAGGCGATGGCTTCGGAGAAAAAACGGCCCTTGTCATGCTCGTACTTCTGGAAATCGTCCATTTTGCTCCATGCCGCGTTCTCGGCCACGCCGTACTTCCGGTCCCAGAACTGCGAGATCGTCGGCTTGCTGACCCAGCCTTTGAAGGCTCTGGTGTGATTGGTAAGAACATTGATCATGGAATCCAGTTTTTTGAGTTCCGCCTCTTTCTGATCCTTCTCCTTTTTTTCATCCTCCGTCAGTTTGTTCAGCGGTTTGTCGCCCAGCAGCTTGTTATTGTTGAGCATCAGCTGGTGAGCATCGAAGGTCGCGGAAAAACCGGCCCGCGCGTAGCCGACCTTGTGGGTGCTGAAGGATCGTGTGTTCGATCCCCAGGCCTGGGTTTTGGTTCTTGAGATCCCGGCTCCGGCGCTGATGTCGGCCTTCAGGGAAGACTGCTTGCCGTCGCCGCTGACAAGCCCTGCCACGTCAACCGCCCGCACGACGTCGACCTTTACGCTGGCGTCGGCGCCGACGGTCCATCTGCTCTGTCTTTCTATGTTCGAGGATTCTCTGAGATCCGACAGCTTCACGGATGCCTCAAGGACCTTGCTCAGAAATTTTGTGGCCTTGTCAAGACCGTCAAATTGCACCACGTACACCGGCTGGTATTTCCCGTCCACGCTGGCGCTGGCCTTGACAAATCCCAGATCCGCCGAGGCCTCCAGCTCCGCGCCGATGGCGGCGCTCATGACGTAGGTGAATTTCTGGCCGTCCCGGGAAATCTGAAAGTCGGTTTCGGCGGAAAGTCCGATGCCGGCGGAAATGCCTAACGCATTGCCAAGCACCTCGCCCGTTCCCTGTTTCAATCCCACGCTCACCTTGAACTTGTTTTCCTTGGTGTAAATCAGATTCGTTCCCGAATCCATGGACAGCAGAACGGATTCCGCCACCGCCTGTCGCTGCTGTCTTGCCGCCTCTTTTCTGTCAATGTCGGCGTTGCGTTCGGCGATGGAGGCGCTGGTGTGGTGACGATTCACCAGAAATGCGCCGAACCGGCCGACTAGCGACCCAACCTTGGAATGCGCGAACTTGCGGAAAACTCTGCGGATCTTCTGGCCGATGGTGGTGCCGGATTCGAAATTCATGTAGACGTCGGTTTTCAGATGCCTCTGCACCAGACGCTCGGCCACATCTCTGGAGCAGTCCAGCTGTTCCCGGAGAGCGGAAACGCACTCCCGGACCAGATCGTCTCTGCTCTTGCCGCCCCGACCGTTGCCGGCGCCGATGGCGTAGGTCATGTCGGCGCGGGTCTTGAAGCCGCTGTTGTAGGCCACAAGCCGTATCGCCTTGTTAAGAGCGTACTGGGTGTACGGAACTCCGTAAATGCGTCCGATCTCTTCGTCCGTGCCGCGATTGGAGGCGACAAAGCTGGAAAGGGCTTCGCCGGTCGCCTTGGCGCGTTCGAAGTGCAGACAGGAAAAGTTCCGAGACAGAGTCGAAAGCGTGCCTCTGAAGGATTTGCGATCCTTGAAGATCGAACGGAGTCCCTGGTCAAGAGCCTCATCCGTGTTCCTGGCATTTCCGGTTTGGCGGCTGAAGGAGCTCATGGCCACTATGCTGTCGGCCCGTCTTACAGCCTCGTTCCCGCCAATCTTCGCCGTCACCTTCTCAAGCAGATCTGTCATGATGGCGTTCGGATCCGCGCCCGGTCTCTTCAGAGCCTTGACCGCGTTTCCGATGGCGCCCGTTATCTCTTTCATGATCTCCTTGCCGGTCTTGTCGTCAGGAATGAAGACATTGCCAGCGGCCTTGAAAAGGTTCTTCGAAAGCGAAATGTTGGACAGCGTGGCTTCCAGATCCCTTGCCGCAATCCTGCCGGACATGAGACAGAAATCGGAGAGTTGCTCCCGCAGACTAGGTCCTGGCAGAGCCAACTCGTTCGCCGGGACATCCGGCAGGTTGATGTCCTGGAGCGCGGCAGTCACGGCTGCTGGATTCAACTCGTAGTTTCGAATCTGATTGGCATCCCTCACAGCGTTGGCATGAGCCGACTTCAGTCTGGCGTAGGCAAGGAAAGCGAATTTGAAATCGGGATCTTTTCTCTCCTCATCCGGCACGGCGGACAGAACGGCTCTGATGTTGTCGATACGGGCGACGTTGGTGAAATCGGCCGCGCCAAGCCCCTTGTAGCCGCCGGAAGGAAGATGCACGCCGAAGCCGGACTTGAGCATGCCGAGAGTTGAAATCAGAGTTGCAAGGCCGATGCTTCCCTCTGACTTCTGGGCTATTCTGAGAGCCTCGTCCGGAGTGATCTGGGATGCAGCGGGAGCGCCAAGCTTCGAACCGGTTTCCATAAAGTTTTTAAGCGGCAGAAGTTCGCGTTTGAGCAGTCTGTCGTTTTCATGCGCAAGCCGCTGGCTCTCAGCGCTGATCGTCTGAAAGTCATGGAGTTTGGTCTGCCGGAGACCGGCGGCCAGGTCCGCCTGGTGCTCCTGAAACCAGGCAAGCAGTTTCCTGGCGCCATCCGGCTGCTGCCGCTGCAGTTCCAGCTGCTGGTACGAATCTCTAAGTTCGGGCTTGCTGTCAAGCAGAGCCTCGATGTCCACTCCCACAGCCTCGCTCAGACGCTTGGTGAGATGGACGGTGGGGATCTTCTCGACGCCCTGCATCAGACCGGTCTTGCTCATCAGCAGGTTGAAATTGAAGAGAAAAGCGCTCATTTTGGTGTTTTCAAGGTTGACGGTTATGGGATCAAACCCGTCGTAGCGGTTTTCGTTCACCGTTTTGGGTTGGTTTTGCTGCGCATCGCCCACAATTCCCATAAAGGTCTTGAACCGCTGGTTTTCCCTGAATTCCAGCCGGCACTGTTCGTCGTCCGGATGCTCGGCTATGAAAAGATGATAGGCTGCCCTTAGCACCATCTGCTCGGCGGTCTGCAGACTCAGTCCGCCGTCATGCTTTTTCAGAAATGCTTTCAGTCCCGCATCAGGATTGCACAGTCTGTGATACGCCTCCTTCAGTTCCTCGATGCTGAAGATCTGATTCGCGCCGGAAGCGGCATCGCCATAAAGGATGTAGCCGATGCAGGCCGACGCATCGGCAGTGATCTCAAGGGATGCGGTCATATGTTCAAGCACCGCCTTCTGGGCATCGGTTCTGCCCTCAAGGGAGAGCGAGGAAACCACCGCCTTAAGCATGCCCATGCCGCCGGCTTCCGCATCGCCTGATGCGAAATAGGATGAAAGAGTTCCCAGAGCGCCGCGAAGTTTTCCCGGGGAGGCGGCGGCATCTGACAGCACCGACATAAGCGGCAGAAAAGCCTGGTCTCCCACCATCCTGGAAAAGACGGTTTCGGAATAGCCCGCGGCTTCAAGAAGCCCGTTCAGCACGGCGTGATTGTTTTTAAGAAAAGAGATTTTCTCATTAAGGCCGGGAAGATTCTGAGGGTAGGACTCGGCGATTCTGTCCAGCAGACTGTCGATCATGATGCTGATCCTGCCGGGCTGCTGGCCGGACCCCAGGAGCGTCTGACGATCGTCGGCAGACAGCTGGCTTGCGGCACGGCTGGAAATGTCTTTTAAAGTCCGCAAGGACTCGATGGCGGATCTGAAAAAAGAGACATCATTGGTCTGCACGTTCTGCCCGACTTGCCCGTTCTGCCTCTCTGTCCGAAGCGCCACGGCCCTGTTCCCAAGCTCGCCGATGTCGTTTGCCACCTCGTCAAGAGTACGTCTGCACTCCTCAAGCACCCCAGAGGAATATTCGTTCAGGGCGCTTTTGTATTCCGGATGATCCGCAAGAAGTCTGTCGTAGTTCTTGCCGCCTCCTTCGATTTCCCCGGCGATGCTCTCGTTGTCGATGCCAGACCTGGAAACCAGCGATTCCAGACTGTCTTCCTCGCTGGGCAGGAGATGGCCGATGCCGATGGCATCGGTCGGGGAGGAGAAAGTTATCTTCTCGCCGTTTTTCTGGGCGCCGAGAAGATGCCTCAGCTGAACCTGATTGTCGACAATCCGGCAATAGCGTGTTTTGACCTCGTCAAGCAGCGAACGCGCCTTCCTGGCGAGTTCGTCGTCGCCGCCTACCGAATTCTTTATGCGATCTGCAAGATTTGAGAGTTCCTCCTTGATATCTTCGGCGGCTGCCGCCTGGTAATCGGCGGTCATGATCCTGTCAAGGAGCCTTTCAAAATCAGCCTTGAGAGCCGCGTTCTGCTCATTGTCCTGCCGAAAGCAGAGACGGCCCGCCATCTCCTTGGTCTTGCGGTTGACGAAGTTGTCAAGAATTCTGGCATCGTCAACGCTGCTGAATACAAAACGCTTGCCTCCGGGGATTCCATCCCTGGTCTGTACGAAATCCGAGGCGAACTCGTAAAGTTCCTGCAGAGAAATCTGCTGCGCGGGATTTAGATTTGCGGAAGCAAGTCTTCGGTCAATCAGACTGCACTTCTCGAACATCGGGATCGACGGAGTCTGGTTCTGGTTCCGCTCCCGATCCTGAGCCACCTCGAGATCGGCGCCGGCCTCCCCCAGAGCGCCTTCCGCAGCAGGTTGCCCTGGCGCGGAGAGGCGGCCGGCATCGGGCTCCCCCGCCCCTATCACCTGAAAATCATTGAGGTTGAAGCCGTGAACGCCCTGCTGATTGTTTATTCCTGTCATGGTATGCCCCTTTGCCCGTTACTCTGCCTGCCGCATCTGCCCCCTCGACCCCGGTCCGGCCAGACGGAACAAGAAAAAAATCCTATGCTTTCCGCGATCCTACGCCAAAAGTCTTTTCAAAGACAACGACCGGACATCACAAAAGTTACGGCCAGCAGGACAGAGGCCCGACAAAATCTGATTCAAAGCGAAATGGCGTTTCAGATCTGAAAGCCGAACGTGCGCATTTTCGGATTCAAAGCCTGAAAGATCTGATCTTTAGGACTTATCCGCCTTGTGATATACTCACGCCATCCATGAATCTACAGCGGGAGGCGGCATGATCACAGCTTACATGCAGGAAAACAACGTCATTGACGTCGTGCAGCTCACCTCCTCCGACACGCTGCCGGATCACGTGATCTGGCTTGACGCCTACGCTCCCGACGACGAGGAGCGCATCTGGCTGAAAAATCTTTTCATCAGCGATGTTCCCGAAGAGGAAGAACTGGACGACATCGAGGCCTCCTCCCGTTTCTATCAGGACAAGGAAGGCGTCCACATTCTCTCGCTCTTTCCTCAGCGCATCGGCAACGAAACCCGCGGCGTGAACGTTTCCTTCACCCTCCGCAACGGCATTCTCCTGTCCTTCCGCGAGGAGGACATCGGCGTGGTGAGACTTCTGCGCCACTACATGCGCCACAACCAGATCGAGGTTCACAGCGCGCTGGACATTCTCCTCGAACTGCAGGATCTGAAGGTGGAATATCTTTCCGACCTGATCGAGGACGGATACGGAGCCCTGGAGGAGACATCCGACCAGGTGCTGTCAGGGCAGGAAATCCAGGGCATGCTCAGGGAGCTGATCTTCCAGGAGCAGACCAACACCCAGATCCATCTGGCACTGGGAGATACCAGAAGAGCCCTGAGATACGTGCTGAAGGTATGCTCCAGCCAGATTGAGCCCAACGCCCGCAACGAGATCGAGGAGGTTCTGGCGGATATCGAATCTCTGCTGCCTCACACTCAGTTTCTCTTCGACAAGATCAACTTCCAGCTGGAGGCGGCCATGGGCGTCACCAACCTTCAGCAGAACAGCATCATCAAAATCTTCTCGGTGGCGGCGGTGGTGTTCATGCCTCCGACCTGGATCGCCTCCATTTACGGCATGAACTTCCAGCATATGCCGGAACTTGAGTGGATGTACGGCTATCCCTTCTCCATTTCCACCATGATCCTCTCGGCACTGCTGACCTACCTGTTCTTCAAAAAGAAAGGATGGCTGTAGCGACGTCTTGGGTGCGCAGCGGTTTCGTCGTAGGGTGCTGTGCTTCACAGAGAGCTTTCAGACCCGTCATTGCCTCGAAGCTTCGGCGGTCGTTCCCCAGGGGCGTCTTTTGGTAAAGTATCGCGCGGCGCGACGTTCTTCCGTTTCGGAAATTGGTCGCCGTGCTCGCGCCGACTGTTATCCCCCTCTGACGTTTGTCTCCTGGTCGCTTTGTCGGCTTACATAATCAATCGTTGCGGTTAGGTTTCCGCTAAAACGGTTTACCGAAACCAATCTCTGGCTGCCATTCGTAAAACCGGAAAAGACGGAGCGCTGAACACCGGTTTTGTGATCCGCATAGCTGTCGGCAAAAAGGACGGCGCAGTTTGCAAGAATTCGTTGTTGAAAAAGCCGATGGGAGCAAGCGCCTTCTCGGATAGAATCTCGCTTCCCGTATGAAGGCGGCGAAACTCGCTAAGACTCCGATAATCATCGGGATGGTAGGTTTTGATGTCTGACATCACTCTGTCAAATGATGCAGATAAAACAGGCAGAAGAGATCCGCTAGTTTGAAACAATCCTCACGTCTGCTCAAACCAAGCGTCTCCTATCAGTCTGAGCGCCAAATCGCCGGACAGAGACGCGTTAAGGCGTTGGCGCATTGTTTTAATGTAATGGCGAATTGTGAGCAAAAGTAACAATAACAAATTCAAAACTTGAAACACTTGTTTCAAAATGCTATTTTTGGAATAAAAGGTCCAAAACAGCGTTTAAAAGAGATTGCCATGCTAATTGAATTTCGAGTCCAGAACTTTCTGTCATTCAATGAACTGCAGACTTTTACCATGGTAAAAAGCAAAAGCAGCGAACTCCCTGTAAACGCCTTTTCCATCATGACAGAAAAAGAGTTCAGTCTGCTTAAGAGCGCTGCTGTGTATGGTCCCAATTCCTGTGGCAAATCTAATTTTCTGAAGGCTCTTTCCGCCATGAAAGGAATTGTCACCACAACTCTGCAACATGGCATGAAGCTCCCTCTGACCCCTTTCAGACTCAATCCGGAAACTGTCGATCAGCCTACGGAATTTGAAATGAGTTTTATCGTCCGCAACGTGAAATACCAGTACGGCTTCAGCGCTTCTGCAGATCAGATTTTTGATGAATGGCTGTTTGCGTTTCCTGCCGGTCGACCCCAAAAATGGTTTGAAAGAGTCTGGGATGCCGAATCCGGAAAGCATATTTGGAAATTCAGCCACTTTCTACAAGGTGCCAAAAAACTCTGGCTGCAGTCTACCCGCGAAAACGCGTTGTTCCTATCGACCGCGGTTCAGCTTAACAGTGAACAGTTAAAACCTGTTTTTGACTGGTTCAGCAAAACTCTTCGCTTTGTGGCAACAGAAGGTTTGTCTTCGGATTCAACAGCGAGATTTTGCATTGGAGATGGAAAAGAAAGGGTTTTGAAATTCCTGAAGGCGGCTGATTTTAATATCGAGGATATCCACGTGAAGGAAAACAACCTTCCCTCAGAACCAGCCTATGAAATCAACACGGTTCACACTGACAGCGCCGGTAGGTCTGTATTGTTTAATTTCAGGAACGAATCCTCCGGTACGCAGAAATTCTTTTCTTTTGCCGAGCCTATTCTGAATATTCTGTCTAACGGCGATGTTCTGTGTATCGACGAACTTAATGTAAATCTCCATCCAAAACTGGTTCATTTTCTGGTAGAACTTTTTCATGATCCCAAAGCCAATCCCAAAAACGCGCAACTGATTTTTACCACTCATGACACAACCATTCTTACTCAGAAAATTTTCCGTAGAGATCAGATTTGGTTCTGCGATAAAAACAAAGAGCAGGCCTCTTTCCTATACCCTCTATCCGATTTCAGTCCCAAGAAAGGAAAGGAGAATCTGGAACAGGGATATCTTTCCGGACGCTACGGAGCTCTGCCTCTTGTTCGTTCTTTCTGCGGAATAGAGTAATGGGCAGCGACGATCTTTTTAAAAAACGAAAAGCCAGGAGGCTTAAAGATCAGCAAAGAAGAATTGGCTTCTGCAAATCTTACGACAGAGTACTGATTGTATGTGAAGGTGTGCAGACTGAGCCCCTTTATTTTGAGTGCTTTAAAGAGGAATACGACTTAAGCTCTGCCAACATCATTGTAACTGATGCATCCATAAACGGTTCAGATCCTATGAGCATAATCAAGTATGCTGAGAAACTTTACAAGGAATCGCAGACTGAAAACAATGCTTTTGACAGAGTGTTCTGCGTGTTCGACAAAGACCAGCATAGTAATTACGATACAGCTTTACGCGAACTTTCAAATGCTGGCAGCCATTTTACTGCCATTACATCAGTTCCATGTTTTGAATACTGGTTTCTGTTACATTTTGAATATACCACAAAACCTTTTTCTTCAGCATCGTCCGTTATTTCAGAACTGAAACGGTATATCCCTTTCTATGCCAAAAACAATAGTGGCGTATTCTTTGCTCTTAAGGATAAAATGATAACGGCGATCAGAAATGCGGAAAATGTCAATGCGTACGTAAGCAGAATCAGTACTGACAATCCATCTACAAAGGTTGTTGATTTAGTGAAGTATTTGTTGGAACTCAACAAAAAGCGGTGAATTTATCTTAGCTCAGACACTATTAGTGATGTACATCATCTTCTAGCCAACTTCTTTTTGTGCAGTAGCACATCGAACGACAAAATCTGATTACCCTTCCAGGCAACAGCGATTTCAGGCCAATTATATATTCTGACAGACACAACGAAGCGACATTTGCTTGTAGAAACCCAAATGTAAATCAGCAAACCCTGATAAGGAATGATTTCTTCACTCTGAAATGCGGGGGTTTACCTGAACAGATCCTCCATGGTGACAACGTTCGAGAATACAGAGCTGTATTCATTCCGCTTCAGACCGAAGGTGGTGATCAGCGTAGGATAGATGGCCATTTTTCGTGACACCATTTCCCTGAGTCTTTCCGGTCGGGACAGCATAATTCGGTAATAATTCTTATCCACCACGAAATCATCGCCAAGATACTTGATTTCGCACAGGTTGATCACGTTGTCGTTGCGCTGAATCAGCATGTCTATCTGCGTTCCTTCTTCGTCATCACCCATTTTTGACCATGCTGAATTCGATGAAACGACCACAGAGATGCCAAGGGCCGCCTTAATCTGTCCAACATGGTTGAAACAGACATTCTCAAAGGCAAATCCGCGCCAGGCGACCACGCGCGGCGCCGAAAAATTCTGCTGCCAGAAATTCTCATTGGAGTCTGTCCGTCCCTGCATGAAGTGCAGATAGAACAGACAGAATGGATCCACAAGTTTAAAGTGCTCCTGGCGTCGGCTAAAGCCAAACGGCACGTATCTGACCACAAAATCACTGGATAGCAATGCGTCAAGGTGTTTGCTAAGCGTCCCGCCGTCCGACAACCTCAAATGTTCGGCTATTTCATTTCTGGTGTATCCCGCATTTCTGGTGTGCAGAAATCCGGCTATGGACCTGATGCTCTCGGAACTGGCAAAGACTGAATCAAAAAGCCGGTTGTACTCGTCTTTCAGCGCGCCGGTTCTGGAAAAAAAGAGCATGTCAACATTCTGCGCAAGACTCAGAGCGTTGTCGATATAGCCCAGATAATAGGGTATGCCTCCGAAGATCATGTAGCTTTGAACAATGTCGTACCGAGAAAACTTCACTTGCCTGCTCTGAAAGAATTCTTCGCATTCCAGCAGTGTAAAAGGCGAAAGCCTGATCTCGTATGTCAGTCTTCCATACAATCCGCCATGATTGTTGATCAGCTTATCAAGGATCCACGAATTTGCGCTTCCGCAGACTATGACCATCAGGTTTCTGCGATGGCATCCCCAGGCGTTCCAGAATCCCTCAAAGGCTCTTAGAAAGCCTGATCTCGGACTGTCAAGCCATGGCAGTTCATCAAAAAAGATTAGTTGTCTAGTTCCATCTTCGATACTCTGCAAATGTTTTTCCAGCAGAAAAAACGCCTCCAGCCAGCTGTATGGCTTATGGCAGGGCTGCATGCCTTGCAGCACCAGGGAATGGTAAAAATGATCCAGTTGGGCTCTCAGCAACCCCTTTGCATCCGTGTCCGCTGGAGACAGACCGGTATGTCTGAAGGTGATCCGCCCTGAAAACGTCTCGTCAACCAGAAATGTTTTGCCAACGCGGCGCCTGCCGTAAACGACCACAAGTTCGGTGCGCCCACTGTCATAAAGCCGGTTCAAAATTTCCGCTTCAGATTTCCGTCCAATCATGGTTGCCAATCTCCCGGTTCTGCGATTTGACGATGATTCTTTTTCACAGTAGCTGATAGTGCTTTGATTGCGGCATTGCAAACAAAACGGCTGTCAGAGCAGTTTTCCCATTTCGCCGCAGTATTATTTTTCTGGTTGGTCGCCGCACATGTCAAAACAGCGGCCAAGACAATTTTTCCTCATTCGCCGCTGTATAAAAACTTTTGCTACGTCTCATAAGGTCATGCATGCGCAACGCCGTCAGACAGACTTCCGAAAAACCGTCTGACAGCCCCTACCGATTGTCCCCTGCACCGTTGCGATGTGGGCTCCCGTCAGCCAGTCCGACTTCTCCGATCTCCTGATACAGGGGATAGAATTCATGACAGATCTGGCCGGGGAAACGAACACTACCGCTAGTACGGATGCCATAAATTTCCCGATTGCAGCAATGAAGTTCAGGAAACTCCTCTCTGGTGATCAGAACAAAATAGTTCGAGTTTGACCGCACCATCTCGGCAAAATCTGCGGATCTGACGAAACTGTTGCCCTCGTCAATGAAGATGATGGAGTTGGTGATAGACTGCAGCGACTGTTTCCAGGCATCGCCGCTGCCCGAGAATGCAAGACACGGCACATCGGATGTGATACGAACCACCGAATCCTCCCCCAGCCCGGCAATCCTCGAGAAGTTCGACCAGAGTGGTTTTTCCCGTGGCGCTGTCGCCTCTGATGATCGAGAGGGTTCGACTGATATCAAATTCATATTTGAGGCGGGGCGACTCTACAACAACGCGATGCGTTTCTCTCATGCCGCCATCCTCTCGCATTCCCGCATCATCCAGACATTTCATCCTAAAGCACGTGGATAAGGACGCCTACATTAACGATGACCATGACTCTAGGTATACCGGCTTCTGGTCGTACAGGTTTTCATCAAACCCAGCGGCGATACAAACTCTCTGGTGCTCCTTGAGCATGCCTCCGATCCAA
>JAFURY010000138.1 GCA_017480795.1 Succinivibrionaceae bacterium | reverse complement strand
TCCGAAAGCTGTTTGACCAGCCTGCGGCCTTTGGAAGTGTTCTTGATGACCATGTGTTCTTCCTCCTTCCTGATTTGAAAGCTGTGCGTCAGCGGCTCTGGACGATGGTCAGCTGAAACTCGGTGCCGTCGGGCAGTTCGAGAACCAGCCCCTTGTTGTAGGTCAGCACACCTGCCTCGGCAAATGTGCGTACCCGCAGGTTCTCCCAGTTGATTTCAAAGCTGTCGTACCCCTCGGTGATGAGTTCCCGCAGGCCGTCCTGCAGGGTTTCCTCGTCAAACTGTGCCTCGTCGTTCCAATCGTTCTCGTACATGGTGTGTTCCTTTCCGGGCTGTGCCCTGCTTGATTTGGAAGCTCCTCGGCTTCCCACGACCGGACATTGTGTGCCCGGTTTCGGCTGGGTGCCGCCCAGCACTCATCAGGCGGGTTGATTTCAAAGCTGTGCCTCCCTTGCTGTGCGCCGCCGGGTTCAGGAAGCCCGGCGGGTGGTCTCGGCACCGTTCCTCCAAGCCGCATTTCCGGGCATGTGCTTCAGGAGGTGTGTGCGGGCGGTTTTGAATTCTTCGCCGTTCATGCCCAGCCGCAGGAGCCAGCACCGGAAGGTGTACGCCGGGTTGTCGGTGACCGGGCGATTCGGGCTCGCTGTGCTTACCGTGAGGGCTTGGTAAGAAATGGCGAGGCAAAGCTGGATGTAAGCTTTGACCTCGCCTGCGTGAAGTGTGCTGTTGAAAGCCCGGAACTCGATGGTGCCCTTCTGAAAGACACTGTGGAGGTTCAGAAGGTGGTAGCGGCTCATGTCGTAGTGCTGGTGTGCGTGGTACTGCCAGTCGCGGTCGTCGTACCAAATCCGGGCAAATTCCTCGGAGGTGGCGGGCTTGCGGCGGTTCAGTGTGCGCAGGAAGTCCTGATCGACGGGTTTGCACCAGCGAGCCCGGCGCTCCGGGCTGATTTGGAGAGCCTGCGTCAGGAGGTCTTCCTTGGCGTTGACCAAGTTCACCAAGTTCCGCAGGGTTTTGGGGGTGTGTTCGCCCAGCCCGACGTGTACGTGGATGCCGCAGGAGGGGTCGGCGTGTGCCCCAGCCGCCCGGAGTGCCCGGACAATGGCCTGCACCGTCTCGATGTCTTCCCAGCGGCAGATGGGGCTGACCACCTCGCACTGCTGGTCGCGGAACCCGGCGATGCTGGAGTCGGACACACACTTCCACTTCCTGCCGTCGACCGCCGTGACCTCCCAAGTGTCGTAGGTGCCGCCCGTGTGCCTGATGACCGGGCCATCGCCCAGTGTGTTGCTGGGGAGGACTTCCGCGATGACCTGCGCCGCCCGCTGGCGGGTGATGTGGTTGGTTTCGATCTCGATGCCGAAGGTCTGGTTTTTCATGGGGGTCTCCTTTCGCCCGGCGGCGGCTTCTCCCGCCCGACCCGGTTTGTGCCTTCTGGTCGGTTTCCCGCCCGGCGAGCACATACATCACTCCGCCGGGCCGAAAAGTCAACGGTTTTTTTCGCGAAAAAGGAGGCCGCGCTTCCTTACATATGCGCGTAGGGGCGGCGAAAAAAAGAAAAAAAGTTCCGGTTTTTTTGCCCGGCGGCGGGTTTTTCCCGCCCGGAACCGCTTCTTCGCTTTGCCGTGAAGAAGTGCCCGGCGGGCACACTTTCCCACTTCGCCGTGCGAAAGTTGGTGGGCGGCACACTTCTCCGCTTTGCTCTGGGAAAGTCCACCCGTCCGGTGGGAGTTTCGCGCTTTGCCGTGAAGAAGTCCGCCCGGGCTGGATGACCCGGACTTTTCCACTGCGCTCTGCGAAAGTCCTGTGCCCGACTTCTCCGCTTTGCTCTGGCAAAGTTTGTGTCTCGGGAGGGGGTGGTCAGATCCCTGGGTGTGTTTTCAGGAGACCGCGCCCCCCTCACGCGTGACTGTCCGACAAATTCGGGGGTGGGGGTATCCCGCTCCGATACACAACGAAAATGCCGCCCCGGAGGACGGCGACTTGACCTGTATCTTGACTGGTTTCTTGT
>JAFURY010000023.1 GCA_017480795.1 Succinivibrionaceae bacterium | reverse complement strand
CAACCCAACCCAACCTAGCCTAGCCTCTTTCTATGATCCCGAACTTTTCCGCAACGATCAAGGTCCGTTTATCCGAAAGAGCGCAGCCTTTGATTTGTTTTCCTGCGTGCGCAAGCCTGGATGCGCCATGCTGGCTTAGCTGGAAAAGACACTACGGACACTTCGACCGCGTCCAGACGATTGTTTCAAATTTCTCCGCGCTTTAATTTTTCCACTTCCTCACTCATTTTTTTCACTTTCTCGAATTTTTCATACTTTCTTCGGGGCTGCGGCTCTTTCCAGGTTTCATTCTCAAGCTTTCTGATTTCGGCCTGCAGTTTGACAATGCGATCCTGAAGCTTCAGGCGCTGGGCGATCGAGAGATGTTCCACATTAGTCGCCTGCTCGTTTCCAAGCGCGATCTGTTCGACAAATCCTTCATAGATCTGCTCAAGCGTCAGACCGCGGGCGTTTAGCTGAATTTCGCTCTCGTTCATCCAGTCGGTCTTGTAGAGTCTGCCGTAGTACAAAGCCAGCTGGCGCAGGTTTTCATGTTCCAGCAGAAAGACCAGTTTGTGCGGATTCTCCCGGGCGAGGACTTCAAGTATGCGATCGTCGCATTTGCCGGTTTTGAGCTTGACCAGCACCACAAGAATTTCCTCGACGCCCGAGCTTTCGCCGAGATTCAGATTGGCCGCGGTGAGACTGTTTTCTATAAAAATCGCCTCCACATCCGATACGAACTTCTCCTTTACCGCCGAGGTCAGGACCAGATTCCGGTAAACGGTTTCTTTGGGCAGTCGCCGGCGCACCAGAGTCGCTTTAGGAAGATCAATCATACCACCACCATGAAGCATATCAGTTCGAAGTCTTCCTTCCCCGAAAATCCCCCCGACAGAAATGTGGTCGGTCCGGAGGAAAAGAAACTGTCCGCATCGGATTCTTCCTTGACCTGGATGATGGAGCCTATGGCATCGTCCAGCAGTTTGGAAACGCTCTTCATGTTTCTTCCGTCGCCTGTGGCCCTGTTGAACATGTCGCACAGCTCTTTGTCCGGGGCGGATTTCCCCTTGGAGAAATAGCGCATGAGATCAAGAGTCTCCTTGGGATGCAGATGATCGTTGATCACCTTTCCGTCGTTTCCCACATAAACCAGGTAGAATGGGTGCAGCCGGTTGAGACTTTCGATGTTCACGGCCTGGTTGTTGTTTTTCAAAAGGAAGATCACCCCCGGCTTTTCGCCCTTGACCACGGCATGAATTCCGAAAGGGGTATGATCCAGATCCGCATGCTCCTTCTTGTAGGTCATCAGATCCATGCGAAATTCGTTGAGCCCCAGATCCATGATGGAAATGCCGTCTGTCATGTCCTCAAGATCCACCACCTCTTCCCGCAGGCGTTTGAGCTGGCTGCGACGATATTCCAGATCGCCCTTTTCCTCCTGATTGATGGGGTCGTCGTCTCCGGTTGACGTCATTACCGAGATCTTCATTCGGCTCTCGACCCGATCTTTAAGATTGATATACTCGTCCAGATCAAGATCAGGCCAGAAGTTGACCAGCTGAATCACCTCGTTCCGGCTGCCTATGCGGTCGATACGCCCGAAGCGCTGAATTATGCGCACCGGATTCCAGTGAATGTCGTAATTGACGCAGAAATCGCAATCCTGAAGATTCTGACCTTCGGATATGCAGTCGGTGGCGATGAGCACGTCGATATCGTTCCCGCCGTCCCCGGGATAGAGAAGATCCCGATCCTTGGATTTCGGAGAAAAGCAGCACAGCACATGGTTCATATCCGACCTGAATCCTGGGATGGTGGTTTTTCCCTCCACCGCGCCGGTGATCATGGCGACGTTCAGATCAAGCTCGTTTTTCGCCATGGCGCCTACGTGCTGGTAAAGATACTCGGCGGTATCGGCGAAAGCGGTAAAGACGATGATCTTTCGGTTGCCGGGATTGATCGGCGAAGCCGCCTTCTCTCTGACTATTCTCAGCAGTTCGTTGAGTTTGAAGTCGTTCTTTGCATCAATCGCCTCCACGCGCGAGATGAGGTATGCCAGGATCGCGATATCCTCGTCGATTTCTCTTTTCCAGGTGATATAGTCCATATCTCCCAAATCGATCCTGATCTTCTTGCCCACCGCGAACATGTCGGTGTTCTGGTCGTCGCCATCGAAATCGGACTCCAGATTCGACAGATCGCCGCCTTCCCACGGATCGCGTTTTCCCTTTTGCGCATAATCCCGTATCGTCTGCGACGTGTCGCGGAGATAATCGTATACGCGACGTATGGTGAGCAGGAACGAATGCACCGAACTTTCCATTCGCTTGAGCAGATTGATGCTCATCAGCCGTCTGATGCCGATTTCTCTGCCCCGCGCCAGATTTTCGGTTTCCTTCTCGTCGAGGTACTTGAACAGCTTGCTTTGATGAATGAAGTTGATGGGCGTGTAGATGGTCAGATTGAGCTTGGTCAGAAGCTCGAAGATTTCATGATAGTCGATGACGCCCTCAAGCTCGGTGAGTTTGGGACTGATGGAAACCGGTCTGTTCCGGATCGGGAAATTTCCGATATCGGCCACGTCGTAGTAGGACTGAATATGCTTGCGGGAACGGGCTATGGTAACCTTGTCCAGAATTTCGAAAAAGTCGTAGTCAAGCAAGGAAAGCAGATGCTCCGTGGTTCGTTCTTTCGCCGGCAGCATGCTCCAGCGATTGTAAACGCCCTGAACGGTCTTGAAAACCGTGTCGATATCGGTCTTGAGCCCCAGCTTTTCGTCAAACTCGCCGGAATCCCCGCCGTAGGCGAGAGCCAGCTGATTTCTCAAATCCAGGAACCTGTTGTTTACGGGAGTTGCCGAAAGCATCAGGACTTTGGTCTGCACTCCCGGTCTGATGATCCGGTTCATCAGCCGCATGTAACGGTTTTCCTTTTCGCCCCCACGGCTGTGGGTGCCGTTGCCGTTGCGGAAGTTGTGGCTTTCGTCGATGACCACCAGATCATAGTTGCCCCAGTTGATACGCTCGATGGGCAATCCCATGACCGTATCTCCGCTGTTTCTTGAAAGATCCGTATGATAGACCACGTCGTAGCGCAACCGATCCGAGGAAAGGGGGTTGTTCACAAGATTCGACCGGTAGGTCATCCAGTTTTCGGAAAGCTTCTTGGGACAAAGCACCAGCACGCTCTTGTTACGTCCTTCGTAGTATTTGATGACGGCAAGTGCGGTAAAGGTTTTCCCCAGACCTACGCTGTCTGCGAGAATGCAGCCGTTGTACTGTTCAAGCTTATGGATGATGGCCAGGGCGGCGTCCTTCTGAAACGCGAAAAGTTTGTTCCAGATGGTGCTTTTCTTGAAGCCCGTAGCCTCGTTGGGAAGAGCATCGTCGGAAATGTCCTTCAGGAATTCGCTGAAAATGTTGAAGATGGCCATGAAGTAAACCAGCTCCGGAGCGTTTTCCTGATAAACTGCGGATATCATTTCAATGACGTCGCTGGTGACGTCTGAAAATTTGTCCTTGTCATTCCATAGGGCATCAAAAAGCTGCAGATATTCTTTGCTGGCGGGATTCTCGAATCTCATTACCATGTTGGTGAGACTGCTTCCCCGCTCGCAGCCCAGATGAACCGTCGTAAAGGCCTCCATGGGCTGATAGATATAAATCTCCTCCCTGGTATCCACCAGCATGAACTTGTTCATGCTCTCGCGGGTTTTGTTGGATTTGAATCTGACTTTCTTTCGCACCCAGTCGGCGCACTCCCTGGCGATAGCCTTCTGCTTGAGCTCGTTTCGCAGCCTTACTTCGAACTCGGTGCCGTACAGACTGTTTTCGCGCTTCAGTCTCGGAATATAAAACTCCCGTCTTTCCTTGGGCGTTTTTTCGGCAACAAAGGTTGGCGAAGTGAAGATGAAACGCACTTCCTGGCAGGACTCCAGCTGCGCCTTCAGTTCCTGGTAGGCGTAAAGAGAAAAACAGGAAGCCGCGATTGATATGCGGCTTCCCGCTTTTATTTTCTTTTCAAGATCGTCTCGGACGACCTTGGTTGTATTGTTGAACGTTTCCACCATAACCACCGCGCGCTGCGCTCGTTTAATCTTTGCGCCGAAACTTTCCGTTGCTTAAAACGACATTGCCGATCATCAATCAGTCAGAATTGCATGTATATGCGCATACTATCACAATCTCAAAGTTCTTACCGTGTCTCAAATTACACTTTAGGAAACTTTGGCAAACAAAAAACGGCCGCTGAAGCGGAATATGCGCAGCCCCGCCGGGCGGTTTCCCCAAACGGGCGAGCCGGTCGCCGTCGATTGACAAGAGCCGAAAAGATCCCAGGAAAGCGATTGGGGGACCATCCGACGCCGCGTTCCTGCTGACAACGCAATGATTTCAGGTTTTCCTCCCGCAAACTATCGTTCAAAATTGCCGCTCCATGATGATATCTCCAGGCGGGACTTTGATATCATAAAGACGTTTGCGTTTTTATTGAAATCAAAGCGCGGATCGCGGACTGTCAGGCCGATAGCCGGCACACGTCCAATCAGGCAATTCCGGAATACCCGGTCATGATCTGGAAACGAGGATTTTTTATGACAAAAGATTCGGTGAAACTGTTGAATTCTCCCTACGGCGTATCCGCCTATGAAAATCTGAAACTCCAGAATCGGGCCTTTGCCGACAAAAGCGGAACGATCCTGCATCTTGATGACGAGAGCATGACGCCGTACCCCGTACTTCTGCGTCCCAGAAGATTCGGAAAGAGCACCTTCGTCCAGATGCTCAAATGCTTCTACGACATATCGTACGGGGACAGGTATGAACAACTGTTTGCGGATACGGAAATCTACGGCAGACATCTGGAAAGGCATAACGCCTATCATGTGCTGGTTTTCGACTTTTCCAGGGTTGGCACGCAGAGCATAGACGCCATGCGCAACAGTTTCTTTTCGGCGGTGGCAGCGGGAATCGACAATTTCAAGATCAGGTATCCCGATTTCGCATTCGACTATGCCGATCTTGACAAGTCGGATTCGGTCACCCTGTTCAATAATTTTGCCTCGGCCTATGCCGGCTACTCCAGGGAAGGCAGACTCTATGTCATGATCGATGAATACGACAATTTTGCCAACCAGATTTTATCCAGAGATTTCAAACTGTTCAAATCAATCACAAGCGACGGAGGATTTCTGAAGGATTTTTACGCCGCAATCAAGGCAGCCACCGCCGACGCCGGGTGCATAGCCAAAACCTTCATTACCGGCGTTTCGTCGGTGTCTCTGGATTCCCTTACCTCAGGCTTCAACATTTCGCTGAATGTAACTTCGGACAAATGCTTCAACGAATATGCGGGTTTTACAGAGGACGAACTGAAAAAACTTGTTGCCGAACTGGTGGACGTGAAAAGCATCGGCGTCGCCATCGAAGATGTGATTTCCAGAATGAGACCGGTGTACGACGGGTACTGTTTCAGCAGACACGCAAAGAAGACTTTGTACAATTCATCCATGTGCCTGTACTATTTGAACAAAATGCAAACGGAACAGGAATTTCTCGCGCCTGAAGATTATATGGATCCCGCATCGGATCATGACGGCTCAAAACTGCGGCAGCTTTTCAATATTGCTGAAAAAGGTTTGCCCGACAAAATCATCGACACCTATCTCGCCGGTCGTTCATTCATCGTAAAAAAGCTCGCCGAAAACATCAATCTGAACAATTCTGACAATTACAACGAGACTCAGCTGCTGTCCATGCTGTATTACCTGGGGTATCTCACCATCGATCCGAAATTTTCAGCCAGCGACAGACTGTCGTTGAAAATACCCAACCTGTTCATGTCAAAACTGTTTGCCCAATGCGCCGTGGATTTACGGTTGAAGCCGAGCGATCTGTTCCAGGAGCGGACATTGGATATATCCTCCATGCTTGATGCCCAAGACGACATTTCATCGTTTGCGGCCTCATGCACCGAATTTTTAAGCGCCATCTTCACCAATCAGGTTCTTTCGCACATGAGCGAAATGGCGCTGAATCTGGCGCTTTTCGCAAAACTTGATTCCATGTCGGGCGTTTTCGTCGAAATGCAGAAATCCCTTCGGGTTGTCGGCAAAGGAGAAAAGTACGCCGATCTGGTGATCACCGCAAACGCATCAACGGAAAACCAATGCGTCTACCTTATCGAGCTGAAGTATGTGGCGAAAAAGGACGCATCGGACGCAAAGATTGAAAGAATGAAAAAGGAAGCGAGCCAGCAGGCGACTTTATACAGCTCCGCTCTTGAATTCAAAGATAAAACCGTCAGGGCCTACGCCATGATCTTTGTCGGATCCGAATGCGTGCAATGCGGATAGCAACCGGCAAATCGCCCCTTGGAAGTCACAAGTCCTTTTGCCCCTACCGCGGGACAGAGCGCGGCTTCCCCGACTGGCAATCCATCCTGCCGCAGAGTCTTATGCCGTCCGCCATGGATCCTGAAACACCCGGGTTCACAGCCCGCACAGCATAGCCACTCCGCAGCACATGACGGCTGATCCCGCCAGTTCGTGGGAGTACTCTTCCAGCTTGCGAAATCGCAGCGCGGATAATCCCAGATAACCGAAAGAGACCGCCAGAAGCATGGTGACGATGGTGGCAACGGAAAATATGAGGGTTGACAGGATCACCGCATCCACTCCAACCACGCTGGCGGCCGTAAGAACCGGCAGCAGAGCTTCGCAGGGACCCAGCACAAAGATGATGAAGATCACCCACACCGAGATGGATCGCTGTTCCCGCCTGTCCGAATGTATCAGTCCGCGCTCGATATGATGGCGATGCAAATAGCGGTGACGCAGCGCGAAGAACACATAGGCGCCGCCAAGACCTATGAGCGTATAGGCGGCAATGTTCGAACGGTTGTTTTCAATAACCTCAAGATACTCTTCGGTGATCAGATCCGACACATAAACGAAAACGACGGCAATGATCAGCGCGCTGAGAATATGTCCGATGCCGCATATCAGGGTCCACAGCATGGTTTTTCTTAGCGACATGCTTCTGCTTTTGGCAATGGCGATAAAAGGCAGATAATGATCCGGGCCTGTGATTGTATGGATCACCGCGGCAAGAAAAGCTGTCAGCAGCAGCATCTGCAAAGTCATAGGCATCCCTCCTCACTTCTTTTTGGCCTTGTTCATGCTGCCTGAGCGATACCCCTCAAGATCAAGAGTCACATAGGAGTATCCGATCCCTTTCAGCGCGATGCATATTCTCTTCCGGACTTCATGGTTGGCCGCCGATTCGATTTCGCTCTCGGCAAGTTCGATTCGGGCGATTTCTCCGTGCGCGCGGACTCTGAACTGACTGAATCCCTCTTTGCGCAATATCTGTTCGGCCCTGTCAATCATGGAAAGTTTCTCGGCTGTGATCCTTTCTCCGCCAGGCAGCCTTGTGGCCAGGCAGGAAAACGACGGCTTATTGAAAACCCGCAGTCCCATGCTCCGTGAAAGTTCTCTGATTTCCGGTTTTGAAATCCCCAACATCAGCAGCGGGCTTTCGATCTTCAGCTCTCTGAGAGCGGCAAGTCCGGGCCGGAAGTCTTTGGCATCATCGGAATTGGTGCCGTCAAACACCAAGGCGATGCCATGATCCCGCGCAGTCTCGACGACCTTTTCAAACATTAGTTTTTTGCACAGATAGCATCTGTTGTCAGGATTGGCCGCCACTTCCTCGCTGCCGAGAACATCAAGCTTTATGACAGCCTGAGATACCCCGTTTTCCCGGCAGAACGCGGCGGCATCAACCGTTTCTGTCTCTGGAACAAACTGCGAGCTCACGGTTATCGCCAGAACGTTATCGGCAGACAGCTCTTCCCTGGCCACCCGCAGCAGGAACGCGGAATCGACGCCGCCTGAAAAAGCTACGGCCGCCTTTCCCCGCGACTTGAGATATTCTTTCAGTTTCTTTAATTTTTCTTCTGACGTCACTTCCGTTTTCTCACAAGGTCCAAAGCCAGCACCTGCGCCTCCGCATAAATTTCTCTGAAAGACCGTCCTGTTCTCTCCGCGGCAACCTTCACGCTCTGGTACTCGGGATGACAGCGAACAATCTCGCCGTAACAGGAAACCTTGACATCGACATTCTCTCCCCGGACATCAACGCCAATGCCGCGTCTGTCCATTTCAATCCGGTTTATCGGATAATACCTCAGACCAATGGTTGTGGTGGCGGAAAACAGAACCTCCGCCGCCTTCGTCAGCAGCGATTTCTCGACAATGGCGCCGATGGTGTAGCCCGGTCTGTTTTTCTTCATGTAGCAGGGACAGAAATACACGTCCTTCGCGCCGATCTGAAAAAGTTTCTCCTGAGCGTAGGAAAGCTCCTGGGCAGTGGAATCGTCGATGCTTGTTTCAACCATATACAGCCGGGATTCGCTGTCGGGTTTGGACGGTTCGGAGCCGTCCGTGACTTCATTTTCTTCTATGAGCATTGCCCGCAGAAAATTGGCGCGCCCGAAATCCCTTTTGCCAAGCCCCATGCCTGTTTTTTTAACGGCAAAAGACTTCGGACGGGCTTTGAAATCAGGGCTGAGAGCGGCAAGTATCGCGATTCCTGTAGGCGTTACCATTTCAGAGCGGTTGTCGGTTATGGACAAAGGAATGCCGTAGGCCATCGCTATGTTGAGAACAGCCGGCACCGGAACAGGCAGAGTTCCATGCTGACACATCACGGTTCCCGAGCCTTCGGAAAGAGGCGTGGCGTATACGCGGTCGAAATCAAGAGAATCAAGCAGAGCCGCCGCGGCAAGAATATCGGCAATGGAATCGGCCGCCCCGACCTCATGAAAATGAACCTCGCCGACATCAACCCCATGCGCGGCAGCCTCCGCCTCCGCCACTATCTCAAACACCTTCTTTGCGAATTTTTTGGCGGGATCCGAGGCTGCGGAGCCGTCAATAATCTTTATGATATCCCGCAGATGGCGATGATGCGCATGCGAGCCCGAGGAATGATGATGTCCGCGCCCGTGTTCATATTCATGTTCATGTTCATGCTCGTGTTCATGTTCATGTTCATGTTCATGCTCGGGCTCGTGATAGCCTTCCTCGCGAGGTTCGTGCTCATGCTCGTGTTCATGCTCGTGATAGCCTTCCTCGCGAGGCTCGTTTTCATGCTCAAGATGCACGTCGAAATCGACTCCGGAAATGCTGTAGGAGTTTTTCCTGCTTACATGATAATGAAACCCTTCAAGGTCTAGACTGGCCAGCGCTTCGTCCATCCGTCGTCTGTCGGCGCCCAGATCAAGCAGCGCGCCTACAATCATATCTCCGCTGATACCGCACGCGCCGTCAAAATGTAGTGTTATGCTCATTGGTTGTCCCTGATTTTCAATATCCGGCAAGCCTGCACGGCCGCTCCGAAGCCGTTGTCTATATTGACCACGGAAACGCCTTCGGCGCACGAATTTATCATTGCCAGCAGAGGAGCCAGCCCGGAAAACGACGCTCCGTATCCCGCCGATACCGGTACGGCAATGACCGGCGCCTTTACCAGCCCCGCCACGACGCTGACAAGCGCTCCCTCCATCCCGGCAATGCATATGACGACGTCGTTTCTGCGGATACTGTCGATCTGGGAAAGCACCCGATGCAGCCCGGCGACGCCGATATCGTAAAACCTGTTGACCCGGGCTCCGATGAATTCCGCCACCTGGGCGGCCTCCTCGGCCACCGGCATATCGGCCGTCCCTCCGGTGCAGATGGCCACCGAACCGGCAAGGGAACGGGGATTGTCCCTGCAGCGAAGCCTCACCACAAGAGACATGCTGTCGTATGTCAGATTGAGTCCTCTGTCCTTCATGAAGTCGTACTGTTCCCGAGAACATCTGGTGCCTATTGAGGATATTTCCCGGGAACTGAACTTTTCAAATATCGCAAGCAGCTGTTCTTTGGTTTTTCCGGGACAGAACACGGTCTCCGGAATTCCGGTTCTGGCGGCTCTGTCCAGATCCAGTCTGGCAAAACCGAGATCCTCTGTTTTATTTTCCATAATGATGTCCCGTCTGGTGATTCATGTGAAACTCGCCGCCCGGAGGGTCAAAGCGCGCGCAGTCCTCCGGCAGAAGGTTAATGACAGTTCCGGACACCAAAGCCCAGAAACATACGAAAGATATGTAGACGGCAAGTTTTTTAACGCCAAGCACCGTTTTGATGGCGCTGAGATTCGTTATTTTCGTGGCCGAACCGGAAACGGTGAACGCCATGGCGGCTCCGGTGGACAATCCCAGCTGCATCCAGCCTGCAAGAAGAGGGATCGCCCCGCCACCGCAAACATAGAAGGGAAGTCCGGCAAGCGTCATCAGCGGAACCTGAGCCTGCTGATGATGCGATACGAAATCATGCGCGAACGTATCCGGAACCAGATAAAGAAACAAAGCCGCCAGAAGCACGCCTGCCAGAAAATGCAGGCCTGTGGCCCTGATGTTGCGTCCTATATTGAACACGTAACGCGCCAGCATGTTCGGGTGCGTGTCCCTGTCGCGCTGTTTTCCGTTGATATCGCTGAAATCATAGAACCGCCCTTCTCTGGAAATGAAACGCGCCAGCAGTCCGAACAGCACACCGCCAGCCAGGCATACCAGAAATCTGATCACCGCCACATTGTACCCCAATGCGGAGGTATAGATCAGAAGCTGGGGATTCAGAAGAATGGACCCCATCATGAAGGCCGAAAGAAAGTCGTCTTTGACTCCCTTCTGAGACAGCGATGCGGCAATGGGAATGGTTCCGAAGAGACAGATGGGCGACAGGATACCGAGAAACGAGGCCGTCACCAGCCCGAAAAACGAACTTCCGGTTTTCTGCCGCTTCTCCACCAGACGGCCGATCTTTGCCTTGGCGAATACCGATATTGCGGATCCTATCAGGATTCCCACAATCCAGTACGGTGCAATGTATCCGATCTGATCCCCAAGAATGGCGCAGAACTCAGCCATTATTTAATCTCGATCAGCTCGTATTTTCTGGTTCCCAGACCAATCTCCTCGCCGTATGCAAGCTGATGCAGACCCTCTCTTGATTCGATCCTCTCCTTGAGATCGTGAAGCTCTTTCTCCGGAAGACTGTAAACGTGAATTTTTCCTAAATTCCTACTAACAATCGATTTTTATCACCCCTCAGATCCTGCCTAACCCATTGAAAAATATGGGTTTTTCTATTTTATTTTTGTTAAAAATATTATATAATATTTAGTGAGAACTCTACTAAAT
>JAFURY010000137.1 GCA_017480795.1 Succinivibrionaceae bacterium | reverse complement strand
GCTTATAAGGGACATCCTGAAATAATCTTTGCCAACGAAATCTCTTAGTTAGTTACAGATTTTCAAAAACTGACTCAGGTCATACATTCAGTATGGCCTTATTTTTTGGGGCTGTTGTACCGGGGATCTGAATAGTTACCAAAAATTTAAACACCAATAAATATACCAGAAGATATAGAACAACTAAAAAGCAAAATGATATTCTAAAATGTTTTGATCTTGGAATGAATAATATTGATGAGCGTATCGATCAGCTCTAGCCAAGAACGCTAAATTTGGCTAACATGTGATTCTCGGGTATAAGTAGCCCGGAAGATCAGGTATGATTGATGAAAATTCAGGAGAAGCCGTGGATCACTATACTTGGTTTTTGATTGCTCTGGGCGCGCTGATCGTCGCCCTCCTTTTGCTGCTGTATGTCGCCTTCCGGTGCGCCAGTCTCCGGCAGCGCTGCGAAACCCAGTTGCGGGACATCGATCAGCTGGAGACATATCTCGAGGAGGCGGAGAAGAAACTGCTTTCCCATCAGGAGGCATCCGATGCCCGAGAGAAGAGCGATGCGGCAAGAATCGAGAACCTCATCCGGGAATGCTCCGACTTCTCGGCGCGGCTGAAGGAAACCCAGAGAAGGGTGGAGGAGCTGACGCAGGAGAAGCGGCTGCTGAAGACCGAATTTTCAGAGCTGCATACCAGACTCCGGGAGGAGTTTTCTCTGCTGGCAAGCCGTCAGCTGTCCCAGACCCAGCAGCAGATCTTTTCTCAGAACCGACAGCAGGTCTCAAGCCTTCTTGCTCCGGTGGCGGGGCAGATCGAAAGCCTTATGCAGCCTCTGCGGCAGAACATTTCGGCTCTGAGCGCCTCCGTGGGACGCAGCAACGAGAACTCGGTGATGCTTACCCAGCAGCTGGGAGACATGATGAACGCTCAGCAGCGGCTGTCCCAGGAGGCCGGCAATCTTGCCAGCGCTCTGAAAAACACCAAGCATCAGGGATGCTGGGGAGAGGTGATCCTGGAGAAGTGTCTTGAGAACGCCGGCTTTGCCGCCGGACGGGACTTTCAGCGGGAGGTGGTGTTCAGCGCCGGGGGCGTCACCTTTCGGCCGGACGTCATTCTGAAACTTCCCGACGAGCAGATTGTGATCATCGACTCCAAATGTTCCATGAACGCCTTCGTGGAACTGAAGAACGCCGCCGATCCCGACCGCCGAGAGGAACATCTGGCCGCTCAGATCGCCAACATCACCAAACAGATCGAGAACCTCGGCTCCAAAAGCTACGAGAAGATCCCCGAACTGGCCGGCAGAGTCTGGGAGTTCGTGATCATGTTCGTGCCCTCCGACGAAATGTTCTCCTGCTGCCTTGAGGCAAGACCGGATCTGCTGGGCTTCGCCCTGAAGCGCAAGGTCTGTATCGCAACGCCTTCCACCATCATGGCCTGCCTGGTGATAATCAGACAGCTCTGGGCCGAGCATGATCGCTCGGGACGATATCAGGCGGCTGTGAACACCTTCGACCGCCTTCTGACCGCCCTGGACGGACTGATCAAGAAGCACAAGGATCTGCGCAAGAGCGCCGAAAGCCTTGATGCCAGGATGGAAGATCTCAGCCGCAGCATCTACGGCCGCAAGGGGCTGCTGCCGGCGGTGCGGGAGGTTGCCGAATTCACCGGCAGAAAGCCGCAGGCCGACCAGGCGCTGTGTGATCTCTATGAAAGTACCGATGCGGACAAACCGATAATTATTCCGGTGGATCGACTGCATGTGGCAGAATAGCGGTGGCGGGAACCGACGTCTCGTCCAGGGAAAAACATATCAAGGAGAAAAATCATGACTGATGAAATTCACAACCAGGGTGCAAGAGAGGAACTTGAAAACGAATCCGTTGGCGAAAAGATGAGAAAGGAGCGGGATGCCTTCATCGCTTCCATCAAAGGTTCCAAGCCGTGCATTATGGTGGCCGGTCCCACCGGCGCCGGCAAGAGCACTCTCATCAACACGGTCATGAAGAACAATATCGCCAAGGTCGGCACCGGCAGACCCGTGACCCAGAGCTGCGACATGTACGAGAACGAATTTGTCAGATTTTACGACACCAAAGGGTATGAAAGCAGCGAGCAGGCCTTTGATATCTTCAAGAAGGACGTGCTTGACATCATCGAGAAATACGAGGTTCCGACAGACGGGGAGGTACGCAAAACCGTGGACGTGGTCTGGTACTGCGTCAGCGCCGGAAGCGGCCGCTTCACCGATTTCGACGCCTCTCTGGTGCGTGGCATCGACAGCGCCACGGGCCACAAGCCGATTGCGGTGGTGCTCACCAAGCAGGATCACGCCACCGACGAGTCAGCCGAAGCTCTCAGGCGCGCGGTAAGACAGAATTTTCCGGAGGACGTCTTCGGCAACATCGAAATTTTCGAAACCTTCGATCCGTCCCAGGTGACGGCGGAGGAGGCCGCGGAGCTCAATCGCGCTCTGAACGGCGCCAGCGAAGGGCTGTTCCAGTGGACGCGGGATCATCTGGACGAATCTTACCGCAGGGCCTTTGACATGGCCAGCCGAAGAGGCTTCGACAACAAGGAAAAACAGTGCGACGACTATATCAAACTGGCGGTGGCCAGCGCCGCCACCGTGGCCGCAAGCCCGATCCCGTTTTCCGACGCTCCGCTTCTGGCGGCGGCGCAGCTGGCGCTGATGGCCAAAATTCTCACCGTCTGGGGCATCGGCGACATTACCGACAAAATGGTTGGCACCGCCTCCACCGCTCTGACCACCTATCTTGGCCGATCTCTAGCCGCGAACCTTGTAAAACTGATCCCGGGCATCGGCACCGCGCTGGGCACCACCATCAACGCTTCGGTTGCCTCCGGGCTTACCTACGCCTACGGCAAGGCCACGGTGGCCGTCTGCCGCAAGATCAACGAGCTCAATCTCAACCAGGAGGGGCATTTTGAAAAGGCGGAGGCTTTCTTCAATTCGGAGTTCGGAAAGATGTTGGCCGAGGCGCTCAAAACCTATCTCGGCGGCAATAACGGCGGAAAGTAGGAGTGGCGCGGGATACCATGGCATACATCGAGGATCCGGATCTGGCTGTTATGGCAAGTTTTTCCGACGAGGAGCTGGAGCCTATCTTCCGCTGTCTTGTTTACGACACCGACGGCAAAAAGCGCCGGACCGAAAGCGTGTCCGACAATCCGGAATATCGCAGGCACAAGCCTCATCATCACCTTTACTGGCAGGTTCTTGCGGGAGAACTGCAGCTGTTCGGTGGAAACTCCATCATGAATTTCCTCCGCAAAGGGCAAGGGGTTCTGTATATCGAGATCCTGAAGGACGTGGCCTCCAATTTCATCAAGCCCTATCTGAAGGAGCATCCCGAAGCCTCGGCCTCCCAGATCGAACTTGAACTGATCAAGGAGGTCCTCAAAAAATACCGCAACGAAATCGACCGGGATGCCGACGAACTGAAGGCCAGGCTTGACGAGTACGACGACAACGACATCCGGGATCTCATAGCGGAACTGGAACGGGGCTACGGCGGCTTCACCTCCGCCGGCATGCTGGCGTTTCTGGTGGCCGGACGGGTGCTTCCCCGGGCCGCGGCCTCGCTGCTGTCCGGAATTGTCACCGTCAACGCTCTGAAGTATTTCGGCATCCGCGCCGCTTTGGGATTTACCGGCGGCCGGGCGGGATCGGTGATCTTCGGCCCGGTGGGCTGGGGCGTAACCGCCGCCTGGGCGCTGGTGGACGCGGCAGGACCTGCCAACCGGGTGGTGGTGCCCTGCGTGTTTCATATCGCCTTTCTGCGGCTTATGCATGGCGGGGGAAAATAGTCGGCCGCTGAAAGCGCACTATATGACATTAGCATTGAGTATTTGGTTTAAAAACGCCAGTTAGGTTATACTGATGTTATCTTTGAGCTCTTCTCTTTGACATTACTAGTCAGGACCGAATTTTGAACACGAACAACCTTTTTTTGGATGAAACTCCTTGCTTGGAATTGATATCCATATGCAAACATCTTTTTTTTCGCTCTGTTTGAACGCATGAGCGTATTACCGTTAAGGAGAATCAATGATATCTTCAGATGAGATCAAAAACAGATTATGGAGCGGCGCAAACGAACTGAGAGGGTCGATGGATGCCAGCCGCTATAAAGATTACATGCTTGGTCTTATGTTCTATAAGTTTCTAAGTGATAAAACCTTGCAGTCGTATGCAAAAGTGTCCTCATCAAAAGCTGTTGGCAATGATCTGTATCTTGAATATAAGGAAAAGGTCAACGCCTATCAAAAGGGTGATTTGCCTATAAAAGATAATCCCGTCATTAAATTCATCGGCAAATATCAGGGCTTTTCATGTCCATGATGCTAGTATTTATTACACAACTCAAAAAGAGTCGAAAAAGCCTTGTGTGACAAGGGTTCATAGATGAAAAAAGGCGTGTCTTCACTTATAATTGAAATCGTCATAATAAAGGAGACACGCCAATGACATT
>JAFURY010000136.1 GCA_017480795.1 Succinivibrionaceae bacterium | reverse complement strand
TTTGCCCTTCTGCTCGTTTTCCACCATGCGTCGCATTACGGCCTTTTGACGCTGCTCGGCCTTTCTTCGGTCATGGAGCGTTCTTGCTCTTCTTACTCGCTTTAGCCCTTTTTCTTCGGCCCGATTTCTTCCTCTACGTGGTGACTTTCTGCTCTTTTTTCCACAGTTTTCTTTTGTCTCAACAAGCTGATTATGTAATAATGTCATTGGCGTGTCTCCTTTATTATGACGATTTCAATTATAAGTGAAGACACGCCTTTTTTCATCTATGAACCCTTGTCACACAAGGCTTTTTCGACTCTTTTTGAGTTGTGTAATAAATACTAGCATCGTGGACATGTGAAAATATCGAAATTTTTGCGGCTTTCTTTCAGCCTGTGCGCGGCATCTGCGCTTGTCTGTGCCTCGTATGCTGAAGATGGCGAGAAGCCCGAAGCGAGGGATGCGGTTTTCGCCAAACTGTCCAAGGCTCTTGAGACCGACAACCGCGATCTGTTCCTATCCGCCCTGCGCTATCCGATAAAGATCTGCATAAACGGGAAGTACATCCGCGCCACAAGCGCCCAGACTCTTTCGGACTACAGTCTTGATCAGCTTCTGGGCAGCCAGACTCTGAAACAAAAAATCAGATCCTCCATGGCCGGGAGGAACGCGGGCAATGACTACGAGCTCAGTTACGGCGGCGATCCAGTCTTCTCCTTGGACGCTTACGTATCCGAAAGCGAAACATTGCGGCTGAACTACACCGAAAAAGGGGTTTACGAAATCAACCGCCAGGAGTGTGTCATGCCGAAGCTGAACTTCTGCAACAATCCCGAGCAGGACGATCTGATTTACATGCAGTCCTTTCAGGCTGCTTGGCGGTTCAACAGCGCGGTATACGAAAATTTTCTTGATCACAACTATTCGAAACTTGTCACCATCCCGATTTATGACGCCGCAGGCGGAGGCGTCGAGCTTACTCTGGATGGCAAGAGGCTGAACCTAGTTCGCGATCCGTCCTCCTTTGACGAAGCTCCGATCTACTCCGACGGCTCCGCCGAGTACATGATCATGCTGCCAAAGGAAGACGGAGTGCTTTACTGCTACGGCCTCGGTTTCTGCGACGCTGTGTCGTACGCCCATATTTTTGTCAAGAAGAAGGGCAGTGTCTCCTGCGAGCCTGGGCGGGTGGTCCTGGCCGAGAAGATGGAACTGAATTTCTGTCCTTTCGATCAGATCGCCAATGCAGAGATCAGGCTGTTCACTCAGGGCTTCAACCATCTGTCGGATGAAACCGGAAAGCTGCAGGGCAAGTCCTATGCTGATGACAACGGCCGGGCCTCCCTCAGATTCGAACCGCGGGCGATGAACATCGACACCAAGTCCCTGGCACCGAAAGGAACGGATCCGGAGTCCTCCGGACATTACCGGGTTACCGCCGCCGAACTTGTACTTGACGGAAAAACTCTGACGACGCTTTCCGAGGAGCTTCACGCCATCCTTTTCACCGACGGCGACACCGAGATCAGAGCGGTGCTGGAGGGTGACTATGACAGTCCGGCAGTGAATACGGACCATCTTGTCTGCGCAGGCGACAGCTCGTGCAATCAGCCTGACAGCCGGATTGTTCTGTTCGTAAGAAACAAGACCGGTATCTGCGAGCGTCTGGTGCTGGCATTGGTCAAATAGGAGTTACAAATGAACAAAAGCGCAAGATTATATGGATTCGCGCTGGCATCGGCCCTGAGCGCGGCGGCGCAACCGGTCATGGCTGATGAGATTGACGATCTTTTCACTGCCATCACCTCAGAGTATGTCGCCCAGATCCCCAAGGGCGAGACCAGGAAGGTGTACGACAACTTCTGCCCGAAAAATCCCGACATTCAGAGCATGATTGACTATTACGTCAGAATCAACGCCCGGGACAAAAACCACATGGACGAGCTTACCAAAAGACTGCCTGGCGAGCAGAACGTCACGAATTATGTCAGTTCCAACTACATGATGTTTTCCAGATCCTTTCCTCTGAAGGACTGGAACTACAATTCCATCGTCTGGGACGGCGAGCCCATGAAGTTCTACTCGGTGATCGGCGGTTCCTGGAGAGTGGCGCCGATTTTCAACGTGGCTCCCGATCGCCAGGCCAAGCCTACCGGCCGTCTGCTGATGACATTCGCCATCGGCGACACCTACAATCTGCTGGACACCGACACTCCGCTTTACCAGACGGACTGCAAGAACGACAATTTCTGCAACGATTATCTCAAAGGCTTCAATCCGTTCCGCAAGGTGCTGATGATTGTCCGGGAGAACGGCATGTGCATCAAATCCGTCTATCATGCCAACCGGGTCGACAACGAGTATACGGAGAACGACGTCATCTCCAGAAACGAGTTGAGACTGTTCGCGCCTCACGGCAACTTCCGCTTCGAGATCATGCAGAAGGACTGGGCCAACGACAGTCAGGGGATAAAGGGCAGCTTCACCTACGATCTCAACACGCTGACCATCAATGGCGTCAGATACAAAATGATTCCGGCCAACGGTCCGTGGAACAAGAGCATGTGGTATCTCAAGGGCGCAGGCGAGTACGATCAGAAATGGCTGTACATGTATCCCATCGGCAACATCGACGATATTTACGTGAGCAGTACCCATCCGAAGCATCACAGAGCGGACAAGGTGGTGGTCACCATCTTTGGCTCCCGAACCATCGCCGGCAATGAAATGGTTAGACGTTATGTTCTCTATCCGGTGAAAGAGAAATAGCGCAAGGCGGCTTTGACACTGTGCGGCCCTGGCGTATCGCCGGGCCTTGCTGATGCTGCCTGGTATGTTTCCGGCAGGCTGCCAGCCATTACGGTTCACTGTCGATTCCTACCACATTTTTACCGGTCGAAATTTATGAAAACTCGATGTGTATCGCCTGCAAAATAGCAGTGATACCCGATGGACGCGGAGTCGATTTTTGTGGCGGCGGAATGGCGGTGGGACGACCTGTCAGCCGAATTCCAATCCGCCGGTTAACCCGGTGGATAATTTTGCGGAGCAAGAAACTTGGTGTCGGCCATTTGGACTGATCGGTTCAGATCATTTTTTCAGGAAGTCACAACGACTCTGCTGTGAATCTCTTACCTGTGACAGGTGCGTAAATGGCTTGGCAATTGGAGATGCCGTTTTGTTCGCAGCTCTTGAGATAGGTCTGACATTGGACCATTTCCGGACGGTTTCGGTTGATATGAACTGATTGGAGATGGTCTACGACCGACTGTGAACTGCAATCTTTTTTTCGGGGGCTTTTATCCCCGCCTGGCGTGTGATATAAAACTTCTAGTCCGCATGATGAGCGACGGTACCTGGAGACAGTTTCGTATGGCATCCGCTCTTTACTACTGCGGGATTTGTTTGTTGTTCATGAGAAACTTGTATGAAAAAATCCAAACTTTTGCAGCTTTATTTCTGTCTGGGCGTGGCGTCGGCGCTTGCCTGTTCCTCGCATGCTGAGGAGGGTGATGATACCGCGGACACGGATGCGGTTTTCGCTAAACTGTCCAATGCTCTTGATACCGACAACCGGGATCTGTTCCTTTCAGCTCTGCGCTATCCGGTAAAGATCTGCATCGACGGGAAGTACATCCGCGCCACAAACGCCCAGGCTCTTGCGGGCTACAGCCTTGATCAGCTCCTGGGCGGCCAGGCTCTGAAACAGAAGCTCAAAGCCTCCATGGGCGAGATGGCCACAGGCGAGGTGTACGAATTCAGTTACGGCGGCGATCAGGCCTTTGGACTGGGCGCCTACGTGTCAGACAGCGAAACATTGCAGCTGGCCTACACCGAAAAGGGAATTTACGAAATCAGCCGCGAGGGTTGCCTCATGCCGAAGCTGAACTTCTGCGGCAATCCCGAGCAGGACTATCTGATTCGCATGCTGTCCTACCGGGATGCCTGGCTGTTCAACAGCGCGGTATACGAAAACTTCCTTGATCACAACTACTCCAAACTTGTCACCATCCCGAAGTATGACGCCACAGGCGGCGGCATCGAACTTACTCTGGACGGCAAGAAACTGAACCTTGTTCGCGATCCGTCCTCCTTTGACGAGGCGCCGATCTACTCCGACGGATCCGCCGAGTACATGATCATGCTGCCCATGGAATACGGAGAGGATTACTGCCGCGGACCGGGCGTCTGCGATGCCGTGCCATACGCCCATATTTTCGTCAGGAAGAAGGGCGGCGCAGCCTGCGAGCCGGGACGGATTGTGCTGGCCGAGAAAATGCAACTGAATTTCTGTCCTTTCGATCAGACTGCCAACGCCGAGATCAGGCTGTTCACCCAGGGCTTCAACCTGCTGTCAGGGGAAGCCGAAAAGATGCAGGGCAAATCCTATGCCGACGGCAACGGTCGCGCCTCGATCAGATTTGAGCCGCGGGCGATGAACTTCGAAACCCAGTCCATGGCGCCGAAAGGAACGGATCCGGAGTCTGACGGACATTACCGGGTGACCGCCGCCGAGCTTGTCCTTGACGGCAAAACTCTGACTTCGCTTTCCGAGGAGCTTAACGCCATCCTTTTCACCGACGGCGACACCGAGATCAGAGCGGTGCTGGAGGGTGACTACGACAGTGCCAGGGTGAACCAGGATCGTCTTGTCTGCGCAGGCGACAGCTCGTGCAATCTGCCTGACAGCCGGGTTGTTCTGTTCGTAAGAAACAAGACCGGCATCTGCGAGCGTCTTGTTCTGGCCAAGGTCAAATAGGAGTAAAGATGAACAAAAGCACAATTTTATTCGGATTCGCGCTGGCTTCGGGCCTGAGCGCGGCGGCGCAGCCGCTCATGGCTGGCGAGATTGACGATCTGTTCGCCACTATCACCTCCCAGTACGTCGCCCAGATCCCCGATGGCGAGACCAGGAAGGTGTACGACAACTTCTGCCCGAAAAATCCCGACATTCAGAGCATGATTGACTATTACGTCAGAATCAACGCCAGGGACAAAAACCACATGGACGAGCTTACCAAAAGGCTGCCCGGCGATCTGAACGACACGGACTATGCCAGCTCCAACTACAGCATGCCTTCAAGATCCTTCCCACTGAAGGACTGGAACTACAATTCCATCGCCTGGGACGGCGAACCCATGAAGTTCTACTCGGTGATCGTCGGTTCCTGGAGGGTGGCGCCGATTTTCAACGTGGCTCCCGACCGCCAGGCCAAGCCTACCGGACGTCTGCTGATGACCTTCGCCATCGGCGACACCTACAATCTGCTGGACACCGACACTCCGCTTTACCAGACGGACTGCAAGAACGACAATTTCTGCAACGATTATCTCAAAGGCTTCAATCCGTTCCGCAAGGTGCTGATGATTGTCCGGGAGGACGGAGTGTGCAGCGCGTCCGTCTACCATGCCAACCGGGTCGACAACGAGTATACGGAGAACGACGTAATCTCCAGAAACGAACTGAGACTGTTCGCGCCTCACGGCAACTTCCGCTTCGAGATCATGCAGAAGGACTGGGCCAACGACAGTCAGGGGATAAAGGGGAGTTTCACCTACGATCTCAACACGCTGACCATCAACGGCGTCAGATACAAAATGATTCCGGCCAACGGTCCGTGGAACAAGAGCACGTGGTATCTCAAGGGGGACGGCGAGTACGACCAGAAATGGCTCTACATGTATCCTACCGGCAGCATCGACGACATCTACGTCAACAGCACCCATCCGAAGCATCACAGGGCGGATAAGGTGGTGGTCACCATCTTCGAAACCCTATCCTTCGCCGCTACGGATGCTGCTCAGCGCTATGTTCTCTATCCGGTGAAAAAGAAATAGCCGTAGATGCTCTTCAAGGCGACTTTTCAAGGCGACTTTGGCTTTTTGCGGGGCCCGGCGCTTGCCGGGCCCTGCTGATGCTGCCCGCGCCGGGTGGCGATGCCGGATCGCCGAAGGGTCTTTGCGAAAAAAACAGCCCAATACTTGACACAGGTCACGTCAGATTGTATCATGACGTGCCCTTTGAAGTATAAGGGAAGGTTTATATTGATTTTTGATAGTATTCAGGAGTTTGTTCCATAATGGCAACTATTAACCAGCTGGTACGCAAACCTCGTGTAAGGAAGGTGATCAAGTCTGCAGTTCCTGCGCTTGCCGGTTGCCCTCAGAAGCGCGGCGTATGTACCCGTGTATATACTACGACGCCTAAGAAGCCTAATTCGGCCATGCGCAAGGTATGCCGTGTTCGTCTGACCAACGGCTTCGAGGTAACCTCATATATCGGCGGCGAGGGTCACAACCTTCAGGAGCACTCGGTTGTTCTTATCCGCGGCGGCCGTGTCAAGGACCTCCCAGGTGTGCGTTACCACACCATCCGCGGTTCGCTGGACTGCGCCGGCGTCAAAGACCGCAAGCAGGCCCGTTCCAAGTACGGTGTGAAGAGACCTAAGGCTTAATGGAATTCCCCGTTAAGTAAGGCCAAACACTTTTTTGATTGTTGTTTTTAGTTTTGGGTATAACCTGAAGTTTTGAGGAATTTTTAAATGCCAAGACGTCGTGAAGTCGGTCAGCGCAAGATTTTACCTGATCCAAAGTTCGGTTCAGAGCTGCTGGCGAAGTTTATCAATGTAGTTATGGTTGATGGCAAGAAGTCCATCTCCGAAAGTATCGTGTACGGCGCGCTGGATATCATTGCCAACAAGAGCGGCAAGGAGCATCTGGTGATTTTCGAAGAGGCGCTGGATCACATTCGTCCTTCTGTTGAAGTCAAGTCCCGTCGTGTGGGCGGTTCTACCTACCAGGTTCCTGTTGAAGTTCGTCCTGCCCGCCGCAACGCGCTGGCCATGCGCTGGCTGGTCGAGGCCGCCCGCAAGCGCGGCGAGAAGTCCATGGCCCAGAGACTTGCCGGCGAACTGCTGGATGCATCCGACAACAAGGGCGCCGCAGTAAGAAAGCGTGAGGATGTTCATCGCATGGCAGAGGCCAACAAGGCTTTCGCTCACTATCGCTGGTAGCATTCGTTTTTTGATTAACGCAATCCGCGCCGTCTTCTGCGACGCGGAGTTTTGCAAGTTTTACAAGGAAACTAATAGTGGCTCGTGAAACCCCAATATCGCTGTACCGTAATATCGGTATTTCAGCTCACATAGATGCCGGCAAGACTACCACCACGGAACGTATTCTTTTCTATACCGGCGTTAACCACAAGCTTGGCGAGGTTCATGATGGCGCCGCCACCATGGACTGGATGGCTCAGGAGCAGGAGCGCGGCATAACCATTACCTCCGCCGCTACCACCTGTTTCTGGAACGGCATGTCCCATCAGTTCGACAAGCACCGTATCAACATCATCGACACCCCAGGCCACGTGGACTTCACCGTCGAGGTGGAACGCTCCATGCGCGTGCTGGACGGCGCCGTTATGGTTTACTGCGCTGTGGGCGGAGTTCAGCCTCAGTCCGAGACCGTATGGCGTCAGGCCAACAAGTATCATGTGCCTCGCATCGCCTTCGTGAACAAGATGGACCGTACCGGCGCCAACTTCTTCCGCGCGGTGGAGCAGATCAAGACCAAGCTTCACGCCGTTCCTGTCCCTCTGCAGATCCCGGTGGGCGCCGAGGACAACTTCGTGGGCGTTGTCGACCTGGTGAAGATGAAGGCCATCAACTGGAACGAGGAAAACCAGGGCGTAACCTTCGAATACACCGATATTCCTGACAATCTGAAGGATGCAGCGGAAGAGTGGCATCAGAAGCTTATCGAAGCCGCCGCCGAGGCCGACGAGGCTCTCATGGAGAAGTTCTTCAACGGCGAGGAGCTTTCCGAGGACGAAATCAAGAAGGCTCTGCGCAAGCGCGTTCTGAACAACGAGATTGTTCCTGTAACCTGCGGCTCCGCCTTCAAGAACAAGGGCGTTCAGGCAATGCTGGATGCGGTTGTCGAATACCTTCCTTCTCCGGTTGACGTTCCTGACGTGAAGGGCGAAACCGTGGACGGCGAGCCTGCAACCCGCAAGGCCGGCGACAACGAGCCGTTCTCGGCTCTGGCCTTCAAGATCGCCACCGATCCGTTCGTGGGCAACCTTACCTTCATCCGCTGCTACTCCGGCGTGGTGAAACAGGGCGACTTCGTTTACAACCCGGTCAAGTACAAGAAGGAAAGATTCGGCCGTATCGTGCAGATGCACGCAAACAAGCGCCAGGAAATCACCGAGATCCTCGCCGGCGACATCGCCGCCGCCATCGGTCTGAAGGATGTGACCACCGGCGACACCCTCTGCGACGAGAACCATCCGATCATCCTCGAGAAGATGGACTTCCCTGAGCCGGTTATCTCCGTTGCCGTGGAGCCTAAGACCAAGGCCGACCAGGAGAAGATGTCTCTGGCTCTCAACCGTCTGGCTCAGGAGGATCCTTCCTTCAGAGTTCATACCGACGAGGAATCCGGTCAGACCATCATCGCCGGCATGGGCGAGCTTCATCTTGACATCATCGTCGACCGCATGAAGCGCGAGTTCAAGGTTGACTGCAACGTGGGCAAGCCTCAGGTCGCATACCGCGAAACCATCCGCAGCAAGGTGGAGTTCGAAGGCAAGTTCGTTCGTCAGTCCGGCGGTCATGGCCAGTACGGCCACTGCTGGCTGCGTCTTGAGCCTCTGGAGCCTGGCAAGGGCTACGAGTTCGTCAGCGAGATCGTTGGCGGCGTTATTCCTAAGGAATACATTCCTGCCATCGACAAGGGCTGCCAGGAGCAGGTTGCCAGCGGCGTTCTGGCCGGCTATCCGGTGGTTGACGTCAAGGTTACCGTATACGACGGTTCCTACCATGAAGTCGACTCCTCCGAACTGGCCTTCAAGACCGCCGCATCCATGGCCTTCAAGGGCGGCTTCAAGAAAGCCAATCCTGTTCTCCTTGAGCCTATCATGAAGGTCGAGGTTGAAACTCCGGAGGACTACATGGGCGACGTTATCGGCGATCTGAACCGTCGTCGCGGCATTGTGGAAGGCATGGAGGACAACGCGTCCGGCGGCAAGATCATCAACGCGATGGTTCCGCTGGCCGAGATGTTCGGTTACGCTACCGATCTGCGCTCTCAGACTCAGGGTCGCGCATCCTACGTGATGGAATTCGGCAAGTACGCCGAAACTCCGCAGGCTATCGCAGAAACCGTTATCGAGTCCCGTCAGACCAGATAAGTGATATTCGGACCGCATCGGAAGGTCCATGCCGATGCGGTTTTTTGAAAATTTGATATTTTAAGGAAAAAAAATGGCAAAGGAAAAATTTGAACGTAAAAAGACCCACGTAAACGTAGGCACCATCGGCCACGTTGACCACGGCAAGACCACCCTGACCGCAGCAATCACCAACGTGCTTGCCAAGAAGTTCGGCGGCGAGGCCAAGGCCTTCGACCAGATCGACAACGCTCCGGAAGAGAAGGCTCGCGGTATCACCATCAACACCTCTCACGTCGAGTACGACACCGAGACCCGTCACTACGCTCACGATGACTGCCCGGGCCACGACGACTACGTCAAGAACAAGATCACCGGCGCCGCTCAGATGGACGGCGCAATCCTGGTGGTGGCAGCCACCGACGGTCCAATGCCACAGACCAGAGAGCACATTCTGCTTGCCCGTCAGGTAGGCGTTCCATACATCATCGTGTTCCTGAACAAGTGCGACATGGTTGACGACGAGGAACTTCTTGAACTGGTCGAGATGGAAGTTCGCGAGCTTCTTTCCTCCTACAACTTCCCAGGCGACGACATTCCTGTCATCCGCGGCTCCGCTCTGAAGGCTCTTGAGGGCGACGCTGCATGGGAAGAGAAGATTGTTGAGCTTGCCAAGGCTCTTGACTCCTACATCCCTGATCCGGTTCGCGACATCGACCATCCGTTCCTGCTGCCGATTGAAGACGTGTTCTCCATTTCCGGCCGCGGCACCGTGGTAACCGGTCGTGTGGAGAGAGGTATCGTTCGCGTAGGCGACGAACTTGAAATCGTTGGTATCAAGGAAACCGCCAAGACCACCTGCACCGGCGTTGAAATGTTCAGAAAGACTCTGGACGAAGGTCGCGCAGGCGAGAACGTGGGCGTTCTGCTCCGCGGCACCAAGAGAGAGGAAGTGGAGCGCGGCCAGGTGCTTGCAAAGCCAGGCTCAATCACTCCTCACACCAAGTTCGAGTCCGAGGTGTACATTCTGAACAAGGACGAAGGCGGCCGTCACACCGCGTTCTTCAAGGGCTACCGTCCGCAGTTCTACTTCAGAACCACCGACATCACCGGCACCATCGAGCTGCCTGAGGGCGTCGAGATGGTAATGCCAGGCGACAATGTTCACATGAACGTTACTCTGATCCACCCAATCGCCATGAACGAGCAGCTCCGCTTCGCCATCCGCGAGGGCGGCCACACTGTAGGCGCCGGCGTTGTAGCCAAGATCATCGAGTAAT
>JAFURY010000022.1 GCA_017480795.1 Succinivibrionaceae bacterium | reverse complement strand
CTGATACGCCAGCTCCGTGGTCAGAAGACTCAGAAAGTCCGCCTGACTCAAATCATATGTGCCAGTGTTCCGTCCCGACGCCGCGGCCGTCGCGCTGGTGGCTTCCGTGGTGGACAGTCCTATTTCGCTGTAGATCGACATTTCAGACTCCTATTCCTACTGCTTGCCCATGCGCAGGGTCTGCATCAGCATGGACTTGGCGGTTTCAGCAATCTGGACATTGGTCTGATACGATTTGCTGGCGCTCATCATATCCGCCATTTCCTCCACCACGTTGACGTTGGGCCGGAAAATGTAGCCGTCCTCGTCCGCCATAGGATGATTCGGATTGTATTCCCGGATGGCAGGAGCCGCGCTTTCCACTATTCCGGCGACCCCCACTCCGGCGGATGCGCCTCTGTGAATCATGTTTCCCGATGCTTCCTTGAGCACGGTGGCGAACACCGGCCGGCGTGCCTTGTAGGCGGTTCCCGACGACGCGGAGACGCTGTCGGCATTGGCCAGATTGCTGGCCACGGTGTTCAGACGGATAGACTGCGCGCTGAGAGCCGAACCGGCAATATCCATTACATTAAACAAACTCATCCCTGCTCTCCTCTGATCGCTCTGTTCAGCAGCTGAATTCTCTGGTTGAGAAATTCAAGCGAAGCCTGATACCTCATGGCATTGTCAAGAAATTCCATTCGTTCGGTCTGAACGTCAACGGTGTTGCCGTCGCCGGTGTCCGGCTGCTCGGGTACCCGGTACAGAATGTCGCCGCCGCCGATTGATGCCGAGCCTTTCATGTGCATGTCATCCGTGCGGGCGAGTCTTATGACTCTTTCGCTGGTCTTGCCCAGGGCCTGCTGGAGAGCTGAACTGAAATCGATATCCTTCGCCTTGTAGCCGGGAGTATCAGAGTTGGCGATATTCGAAGCCAGAACCTCTGATCTGGTGTTCCTGACCCCCATGGTGTACTGATGCACGCCGAATGCCTGATCGAATGAAATTGCCATAGCTGTATGCCTCCGATTGCCTGCTATGCTTCAAGCAATTTGCGTGCCATCGCTATAAAAAAGCAGCAAAACAGAGACGAGTCAAAAATGAAAATCGAAGAGAAGAAGGAAGAGAGAATGGTCCAACGCCAGAATGCAGGACACAGCGACATTCTGATCTGAGCAAGAGACCAGAAGGATCGCAGACAGGAAAGACGGCCCGCAGCCATCGCCGATGACGGAAATTCCGCTTCTCAGATCAAGGACGGCAGAATAAACTCCTTCGAAGGCTGGCAGGATCTGGCGGCAGCGTCAGATCTGTTCAGCCGGCATGGCCGTCTGGAAAAGGCGGCAAAAATCGGCCGGGCGGCTAAACCGGAAAGCTGCCGTGCCCGCGCAGACAAATCCCTGCAAATGAAGTCATCCGCCAGGAAAATCAGTCAGACAGAAGAGAAGTTTGCACATTCAAGGTTCATGGAAGCCATGACGCTTTTCATAAGACCGGAAGGATCCGCATCCTCAGGCCACGCTCCCCGGCGTCCGCAGATCGCCGAGGCGTAGCAGGCGGCGAACCGATGAGCTTCATTTGGAGTCATGCCGTGAAGCAGAGATGTCAGGAAGGCGGCGCTGAAGGCATCTCCCGCCCCTACCGCATCTCCTCCCGGCTCCGCCCTGACAGCCTCGATCCGTGAAAAACTGCCGTCAAGAAGAACCAGCGAGCCGGCTTCGCCGTCAGTCAGCAGCACGCCCCTGAGAGAATATTTTCCGGCCAGATCGGCAATCATCCGCTGATCATGATCTCTGATCTGCTCCATTCCCGGCCTGAAGCCGTCTGCGTAGGAAAATACCGTTGCAAGCTCGGCGGTATTGAGTTTCAGAATGTCGGCCCGGATCAGCAGAAATTCGGCAAGTTCGCCGCTGAAGTAATGCTGGCGGATATTGATGTCGCAGAATCTGATGCACCTTTGGGGCAGGATTTCAAAAGCCTCCTCCAGGGCTTTCCTGGAGATTTCGCTTCTGGCAAGAAGGGAGCCGAAGGCAAAGACATCGCTTCTGGCAAGAACCTCTTTTGCCCTGTCATCCAGCCTCAGATCGTCCCACGCCCGGTTCTCGCAGATTTCATACGAAATGTCGCCTCCAGAAGTTCGTACCATTACGCACCCGGTGGGCTTGGAACTTCTCCCTCCGGCAAGGGCAAGCCCCCGGGCTCTGCAGAAGGTCTCCAGCTCGCGCCCGCGCTCGTCTTCGCCAAGAGCGGTGATCAGGGTGGCGCGATCGCCGAACATGGCGCTGTGATAGGCGAAATTGGCAGGCGCTCCGCCGGGGGCGCGGCGACCGTCCTCAAACACGTCAAACAGCAGTTCCCCCATGGCCGCGATATTGAACCGCTTCATGGATCCGTCCGGAATATTCCCGCAAACGGACGTACTGTCAGAACAAGCAGAATTCATGGACATGCAAAGGTCTCAGAGAAAAGTCGGCGCCTGCCGCGCATTACGACCGGTCGGCGGCGTTCACCGGTTTTTTGCGGCGGTGAACCGCCAGAGTCAGTCTCGCGTCGCAGATCAGATCGTCGCTTTCGCAGGAGCTTATGCGGATGCTCCAGACCTGAGTCGTTGCGCCAAGATGAAGAGGCCTTGCCACCGCTCTGATCATGCCGGAAAAAACGCCCTTGAGGTGATTGGCGTTGACATCCACTCCCAGACAGCACTTATCCTCGGGGCAGCACATGTTGCCGGCGATGGAGCCTACCGTTTCGGCCAAAGCCGCCGATGCGCCTCCGTGAAGCATGCCGTATGGCTGACAGGTCCGGCGATCCACCGGCATGCGCGCCTCCATATAGTCGTCGCCAAAACCGGTAAAGACTATGCCAAGATGGGAGATCAGCGTATTCCCGCAAATGTCGTTCAGATGCTCCAGGGTAAAGCTGCGCTTCCAGATCATGCCAGATGCTCCCCGAGATAACGGGCTATGATCTGCACCGGATGATTCGGGGTTTTGCCCTCAAGCCGCTTCACCTGGCTGCGGCAGGAGTATCCGGTAATGACGCAGTGCTCGACTCCGTAGCGTTTTACCGCCACGCCAAAGCTCTGGTTGTAAATCCGCTCGGAATCCTGGCGGTGGATCCGCTCATGACCGTACATGCCGGCCATGCCGCAGCAGCCTACCGCCACCGGCTTGAGTTTCAGACCGAAGAAATCAAAAATCCTTGCCCAGTCGTTGTGGGTTGAAGGCTTGAATGTCTTCTCCTGGCAGTGGGCAAGAAGATAGAAGGTCTCGTCGCACAGGAATTCGTTTACCGACTCCCGGTGTTCCATCACCGACAGCAGCCACTCCTGAACCATGAGAACATTGAAATCGCCGCGATTGTCCCCCAGCACCTTTTTGTACTCGTCCCGATAGCAGATCACCATGGCGGGATCTATGCCCACCATCGGAACGCCGATACGATCCAGCTCATTGAGAAAGTCGGCGGTATCCATGGCGGAGCGGGCAAAGGCGCCGAGGAAGCCTCTGACATGCTGCACTTTGCCGTTAGGCCGGAAGGGCAGAAGATAAGGAGTGTAGCCCAGCAGCTTGACAAGTTTCAGCAGATCGCGAAGCACCGGTGCATCGTAGCAGCTGGTGAACGGATCCTGCACAATGAACACGCTTCTGGCCCGATGCTCGGGATCCATCAGCTTCACCGCCTCAAGATTGAAGGCCGGCACCTCCAGATCTTCGGCGATGGAGGACAGGGAAGGATAGCTCAAAGCCGGAAGATCAACCATGCCAAGACCGTACCTGGCCGCCGCCCTTGACAGAGGATTGTTCATCACCAGATTTGAAATTCTTGGCAGATACGACATCAGCGGCAGCATGCGCTCAACGTTTGCCACGCAGTAATCCCGCGCCGGACGCAGATAGCGACGATGATACATGTACATGAAGCGGGATCTGAAATTGGCGATGTCCACCTTCACCGGACACTGGCTGGAGCAGGCCTTGCAGGCAAGACACTGACCAAGAGCATCCATGACCTCGTTTGAAAAGTCGTAGTTTCCCAGTTTTTTTCGCATGGTGTTAAGACACCGCTGGAACACCTCTCTGAAACTGAACGGACGGTCAAGAGCCTCCTCCGTCGCCAGATCGCACCCTGCCTGCTCCATCTGCCGCAGCCATTCCCGGGCAAGCGAGGCTCTGCCCTTCGGCGACAGTCTCCGATCCCGAAACAGACGGTAGGATGGACACATTGGCGATCCGGCATCGTAATTGAAGCAGGCGCCGTTGCCGTTGCAGATCATGATCTCGCCGTAACTGTGTCTTACCTCGGGTCTTATCTGGCGATCGAAGGTGCCTCTTTTCTGGAACGCCACCTGCACCAGCGGTTCGTCCGATTCAAGAGGCGTGCAGATCTTGCCCGGATTGATTTTGTTGCAGGGGTCAAAAGCGCCTTTTATCCGTCTCAGTTCGTCAAACAGCGTTCCGAAATACTTCGGACCGTACTGGGATCTGAAGCCTCTTCCGTGCTCGCCCCACATCAGCCCCCCGTACCTGGCGGTAAGTTCCACCATTTTTCCGGTGATCTCGTGAAGCATTTCCTCCTGCTGAGGATCGCACATGTCCAGCGCAGGCCTCACATGAAGAACGCCCGAGTCGACATGGCCGAACATGCCGTAGGTCAGCCCCTTTGAATCAAGCAGAGCCCTGAATTCCAGAATGTAGTCCGCAAGATGCTCAGGCGGCACGCAGGTGTCCTCGGTGAAGGCGATAGGCTTGGCGTCGCCCTCGGCCTTTCCCAACAGTCCCACCGCCTTCTTGCGCATGGCGTAGATGCTCTGAATGGAAGGAAGATCGGTAGTGCTCTGATAGCCGATCACACCAGCCTCATGGGCTGTGATCTGCCGATCCAGCGCGGTGCAGAGATCCTCCATCAGTTTCCGCTGAGCATCAGGATCGTAACCGGCAAACTCCACTATATTGATGCCCTGCATATCGGCGCCGGGCACGTCAGCGATGAGATCCTTCACCGAATACCAGACAATATCGGTTCTGGCCAGATTAAGCACCTTGGAGTCCACCGTCTCCACCGAAAGACACCCGGAGGAAAGCATGACCTGGGCGTTGCGCAGCGCGGAATCGAAACTGTCGTACTTGACGGTGACCAGTCCTCTGAAGGTCGGAATTCTGGTCAGAGTCAGAGTCGCCTCCACAATGAAACCCAGAGTTCCCTCGCTTCCGCAGATTAGACGGGAAAGATCAAGAACGCCGGTATCGGCATCGTAGACATGCTTCAGGTCGTAGCCCGTAAGAAATCTTGTAAGTTTGGGGAATGTCTTTTCAATATCCTCATGACGTCTTGTGACCACGTCATATACCGCGCGATAGATATCGCCCTCGAGATTGGCCAGTTCAAGCTTGCGCTTCAGTTCGTCGCCTGACACCGGATGAAACTCGGCCAGGGAGCCGTCCGACAGCGCCACCGTGACGGATGCCACATGCTGGGAGGTTTTCCCGTAAACCAGGGAGCCCTGACCCGAGGCATCGGTGCTGATCATGCCGCCGATGGTGGCGCGGTTGGAGGTGGAAAGCTCCGGGGCGAAAAAGAATCCGGAGGGTCTGAGGTAATCGTTGAGCTGATCCTTCACCACACCCGGCTGAACTCTTGCGGTTGCGCCGCTGCGGTCGTAGCTGAGGATGACATTCATGTGTCTTGAAAGATCTACCACCACGCCGCCGTTCAGCGACTGCCCGTTGGTGCCGGTGCCGCCGCCTCGCGGAACCAATTTGACGGCCTTGAACTCATCCCGGGATGACACGGAATTTATCAGCTGAACATCCCGCGTAGATTTGGGAAATGCCACGCCCTGGGGCAGCCACTGATAGACGCTGTTGTCGGTGGCGACGGCCAGACGGCTGGAAAAACCGGTCTCTATATCGCCCTGAAAGCCTTCGCCTGAAAGAGTGCTGAAAAAGTTGCGGTACAGTTCATCAACGCTGGCCTGTTCTGAAAGCTGGGGTATCATCCTAAACATTACTCCGTGACAACAACATGAGGGATATTCTACCACTTATCCGCAGATGCTGACAGAAAGCGCGACACCGCAAAGACGGACAACGCCTGCGTATCGACAGAAGATGGATGAAAGACCTGACATGCCGTGCGCCGAGCTCCTCGTTGACGGAAACGGGAAAACCGGATTCGACGCAAGACGCTACTCTGGAGCCGTTTCATAGAAAACCCATTGCCAACGCGCCAAAAGCGCCCGATAAAGCCAGTCCATCTCTCAGTCGTCGTCCGGCCGGAAAAACCTCACGGGGAACAAAATCCTTTTTTTGCAGTAATTTTGCAGCCGCAAAGAACAGAAGGTGTTCTTCAGTAAGCAGACCTTGCCTGAACTCCGACCAGCCAGTCAATCCGCAATCTTTGATTCCTATCCTGAAGCCGCGCCCCAGATTTCCATTCGGAACGTCAGCCCGAACGCGACGATCCGCAGCAAAAAAAATCTCGACAAACCTTCCGCCGGACATTTCCCGCTTTCATGAACAAAGTTTCCGTCAGCCTCAGCTTTGAAGAAACCGTTGCGCCGCAACGATCTGTCGCCTGAAAACACGGTATCCGATGCAGCCGCCAAAAATATTTTTAAAATTTTTGAATTTTTTTCTAAAGTCCCCCCCCCGACCGAAAAAGAGAGTAACGGAAGGGGATCTGCCCCAATGACACATAAATTTACTTTCATGATAAGAAGGAAAAGCAATCATGACACTTTATGTAAATACAAACACAAGTTCCATCAATTCGCAGCGTCAGTTGTCCAAGTCCACCAAAGCACTTGATTCCTCATATCAGAAGCTTGCTTCGGGTTTCCGCATCAACTCCGCCAAGGACGATGCAGCAGGCCTGCAGATCGCTGATCGCATGAGCGCTCAGATCAACGGTCTGACCCAGGGCAACCGCAACGCCAATGACGGCATTTCCTTTGCGCAGACCGCAGAAGGCGCCCTTGACGAAGTCACCAACATGCTTCAGAGAGTGAGAACTCTTGCGGTGCAGGCCAAGAACGGCACCAACAGCGCCGACGAAAGAACCGCGTTGCAGGACGAGGTGACATCGCTGGCCGAGGAGATCAAGAGAATTGGAGGGGACACCAAATTCGGCAAGAATCTCAATGTGTTTGAGGATCGCCTCGGCACAACGACTACTACAACTACAAGTCGAGTGGAATGCGATGAAGATGATGAAGGCGCAGAGTTAGATACAGATGATGGAAAATACTATAAAAACGTCACTACTACTTCAACATCAGGTACCGGTAAGATGACGTTGCAGGTAGGTGCCTACAGCGGCAACACGATCGATTTTGCAACCAAAGCCATGTCGTCTATCCTTGGAATAGGCTTAGCCGGCGCCCCACTGTCTGGAATTCCAGGCTTTGACGTAGGAAGCGCAGACACTTCCGGTTCTGCCACCATCGAGGCTCTTGACACAATGCTTGCCAATGTCGACTCGTATCGAGCCTCTCTGGGCGCGGTGCAGAACCGTCTTGAGTCATCCATCTCCAACCAGGAGAACGTCATCGAGAACGTAAGCGATGCAAGATCCCGCATCCGCGATGTGGATTACGCTTCCGAGACCGCCAAGATGACTCAGCAGTCAATCCTGCAGCAGGCTTCAACCTCCATTCTGAGCCAGGCCAACATGAAATCGCAGATTGCTCTGTCCCTTCTTGGCTAGCCAGTCAATCATCAATCTTTCCGTCGGACCGCCACAGGCGGTCTTTTTTTTTGGCTCAAAAGCGCAAACGGAGAAGTGACGCCAATTGACTGTACCGCAATGTCTTGACCGCTGAAACGAATATCGAAATCAGACGAAGACCAGAGGAGCAAACACGATCGAATCCTGATGAAAGCATGAAGACAGAACGAGACAGAAGATATCAGCACTGCTCACCTACCGGCAACAAGCCGCATCTGTCATGACGGCAAACAGACTTCGTCAATGAGCTTTTTGCAAACGACCGGAAAAATCAGCAGATAAAGAAAGAAAATGCGAGAGAGAACAGGAAGGAAATAAGGAACTCAGCGGTAGCCAACGTGCATAAGCTCGGATACGGTGACAGCCCTGTCGGAATCGACCATGCCTGCGGAAAGATCCTGTGTGATGACAGCAAAAAAAGTCATGCAGACCGTCATAAGAAGAATAAACCCGACCAGGGAGTAAACCATCACCGCCCCCAGTCTTTTGATTTTCAGGATATTCCGTCTTAACGTCGCGCGCTTCATAGCCGTACCGATAAATATTGATGTTCGCATTTTCTGTCAGATCGAAAAGAAAATACCGGCGGAGCATCACAGAAACCTAAAACCATGACAAATTTTTGTTAATTAAGTGACACAGATCTAAATTTCACATCTTCAAATGGAGGAAATTCCTCCTCCTCTTCAGACTGTCATCAACAGGTTTCATGCTATGATCAGTCTTCGGAATCCTCTCGAACACGCAGCAGATCGACATCGGAGATCTATCCCAAAATCAGGCAGCCATCAAGGAGAACATCATGACAGCCATTCTCATTAAAAACGCCACGATAGTGAACGAAAACAGGATTTTTCCATCTGATCTGCTGATCAAAAATTCCAGAATCGAGAAAATCGCCTCCGAGATCTCAGCCGAACCCGGAATACAGATCATCAATGCCGAAGGACTGACTCTCATTCCGGGAATAATCGACGATCAGGTGCATTTCAGGGAGCCTGGCGGCACCGCCAAGGCCACCATCGCAAGCGAATCCAGAGCGGCTGTGGCTGGAGGCACCACAAGTTTCATGGACATGCCCAACACCAGTCCTCAGACCACCACCATAGAGGAATGGAAGAAAAAACAGATACTGGCCGCCGGCTGCTCTCCGGCCAACTACGGCTTTTTTCTTGGAGCCACCAACACCAACATCGACGAGATCAGAAAACTTGATCCCAAAATCTGCCCGGGACTGAAGGTGTTCATGGGCTCGTCCACCGGCAACATGCTGGTGGACAACATGAATTCCCTTGATCTCATATTCAGGGAATCACCTGCACTTATTGCCACCCACTGCGAAAACAGCGCCATGATAGCGGAAAACGAGGTCAAAGCCCGCGAAAAATACGGCGAGAACGTGCCGGTATCCTGCCACCCCGAGATCCGTTCAAGAGCCGCATGTCTTGAATCGACAAAACTGGCGGTGGAGCTGGCTCAGAGACACAAAGCCGATCTGCACATTTTTCACGTATCCACCAAGGAAGAGGTTCAGCTGCTAAAAGACATCAACCGCGGCGTTGCGTTCCCCCGCAGACGCATCACCGCAGAAGCCTGCATGCCTCACCTGATGTTCGCATCTGAAGACTACGAAACACTGGGCACCAGAATCAAATGCAACCCGGCAGTGAAGACCCGGGAAGATCGGAGCGAACTGATTGGCGCCGTAAGAGACGGGATCATCGACATCATCGCCACCGACCACGCGCCGCATCTGATGGAAGAGAAAAGAAATTCATATTTCAAGGCTCCATCGGGAATTCCGATGTGCCAGCACACTCTTTACGGCCTGCTTGAACTCCGCAGACAGGGAGAATTGACTCTGGAAAGAATCGTGGAAGCGACCTCCCACCATGTGGCCTCACGCTACCATATCACCGACCGGGGGTACATCAGAGAAGGCTACTTCGCCGATCTGACGCTGGTGGATCTTGACGGCAGTTTCACCGTCAGCGCGGACAGCCTCCTCTACAAATGCCGTTGGTCGCCGTTCGAGGGCCGCACCTTCGGATCGAGAGTCGTCTACACTCTGGTAAACGGCGCCGTAGCCTACGCAGAGGGCGTGGTATGCGCCCGGAACCCCGGCATGGCGATGACCTACTGCAGATGACAGACATTCGCCGAACAGTCCAAACCGCATATCCTTCCTGACGCGGGATCAGGCGACGCAGTCCACCCCGCATCCCTGCTGCTGGTTTCCTGCAGTGTCCCGCGACGCGTCATAAAAAATGCAGAAGATCTTGGGATCATCTCACTTTATTTGCCAGCCGGATGTGTTATAAATCTTTTTATTACAGTGCCCCAGCCGCGCAAACAGGATTCCCAACGGCATGAGGAAAAGGAAATTACGAACGGCAAGTGCAAGTCCGTGTCTTTTCCCCGGCACCAAGAACAAATGCACGCACAGAAACGGATAAAAAATGAGCGCACGCAAACTCTTCAGCAACTCCAAAAAAAGCAAGAACCAAAACAGTCTGACCCGCGCTGAAACAGATCAGAATACCGCTGACAAGACCTCCAATCCAAAAACCGGACAGGAAACGAAGGACAGCCGCTCTGCAGGAGCAGCCAGAACAGCCGCGACCGAGTCCGGCGCCACAGGCAAAGACGGAGCGAAAGCCGGAGGAGTCTCAGCGCCATCCGGCGACAAAAAGACCAAAACCCTCAAAGACAGGATCTGGGGCATTGTAACCTTCTCCGACATCTCGATCGTCAACGTGGTCCATATGGGCTTCCTGGTGCTGCTGCTCATCATCTGCGGCATCGTGATCATCACCCTTTCCGGCCTCGGCAGCCTCAGCAGCGCCTTCAGCGTGGTGTCCGACAAGGCGACGCCTCTTGCCATGACAGCCAAAACCATGGAGACCGACCTGCTGCTGATCCACAACGACGTCAATCAGATCCTGATGGAAAAGGACGTCGGCAGAATTCCGGGTCAGGAATCCGAACTCAAAAACATGACGGAGAACTTCAGAACAACTCTCGAACAGTTCAAGAATTTTGCCAAGGACGAGCCAAAACTGAACGACACCATCGCCAGCATTGAGGAAATGACCGCCAAATACCTCGAAGACGTCAGCAAGATTCCGGCTCTGAGAAAGGAACTGCTGACTAGAACCGCGGAGGTGAACAAGCAGAAGGCTTCCTTTGCCGGACTTGTAAGGTTCTTCAACAACGAAGAAACCTCCTTTTTCGCCAAAATTGACGACGACTTCCTGCTGGACAGCTACCGGTGCATGAAAGCTGCCCAAAGCACCATCGAAAGCACCACCACCACCGCCCTGGACACCAAGGTTCCAGAGAAAATCAAAGGCTACATCGCAACCAACCAGAGCTACCTCAAAGAGTTCAACATGAACCTCAACGATCTCAAGGCCGAGATCAAGGATCTTGAAAACAATCTTGGAACGTATATCGCCAGCTTTGTTTTCGACACCACCAGCCCCAGCGGACTGCTGCACAATCATCTGAAACTGGCTGAGGAGGCTGCCGAAATCCAGAAAGCCGCCGACAACGCCAAGGAAAGAATCGACAGCATCCGCGAATACATCAAAACGGTTCAGGACATTTCCAACCGGGCCATCACCGAAAGCAACAGTTCGGCCAACAGCATTGTGGACAACAGCCGCCTGACCCTGATCATTTCCGCCATCGTCGCGATTATCGTGGCATTTTTCGTGGACCTTCTGGTCGGACGTTCCATCAGAATTCCGCTGAGCCGCATTATCAACGCCATCTCCTCCATGTCCGACGGAGTCTACGTAGGCAGACTCGGCTATCGCGCCAACAACGAATTCGGAAAGCTTACCAGAAGAATCAAGGCTCTCAGGCTTCAGTTCGCCGACGTGCTGCGCCAGGTTACGGAAGGATCCAACAAGGTTAAAAACGCGGCCGAAGCCAACACGGAATCCGCCACCAACACCGCCAACGGCATCCAGGCCCAGCAGCAGATGACCAACGACATGGTGAACTCCATCGAGGAGATGAGAGCCTCAGGCGCCGAAATGGCCGATTCCGCCAACGAGACCAGAAAGATTGTGCTGCAGGCCGGAGATGCTGTCACCAACGGATCCGAGGTTATCGGCCGCAACATCGACACCACCCGCACGCTGGCCGACAAACTCACCTCTACCGGCGAACTTGTGAACCGGGTAAGCGAGATGAGCCAGAACATCAATTCCGTCATTCAGGTGATAAAAAGCATTGCCGAACAGACGAACCTGCTGGCGCTGAATGCGGCGATAGAGGCGGCCCGCGCCGGCGAACAGGGAAGAGGATTTGCGGTGGTGGCCGACGAAGTGCGAAATCTCGCCAGCAAAACATCCTCGTCAACCAACGAGATCACCGAGGTGATTGAAGCCCTGCAGGCTTCCGTCAGCAAGGCCGTGCTGGCAATGAACGAATGCCGCACCGAAATGGAAAGTTCCATCAGCCAGACCACCGACGTGAACGATGCCATTCAGCAGATTCAGTCGCATCTTAACATCATCACAGACTACTCGGACAAAATCGTGGAAGCGGCGAGCCACCAGGCAAGCAGCACCGACGAGGTTGCCAAGAACATCAGAGACATAGCCTCGATATCCGAAAACAACGTCGAGGAAATCAAAAAGGTCAAGGAAGCCTGCTTTGATCTGAACGAGCTTGCAAAGTCTCAGAGCGAATGGGTAAAGAAGTTTACGATTTGAGAGCCGAAGCGGTTCAGGATTTTCTCCGCAGTCAGATCCGCTTTGAATGTCTGACATAGTCGCTTCATCCGCGTTGCCTGCTTTGACAGACACCCGGACGCTGAATATGCGCCAATTTCCATAGAGGTGCGGAAGACAGTTCCCGATGTTCCGCTGGCCGGCAAACGCAAACGCATTAAAATCCAAACGTCAAAAAACGCCAAAATTCACAACTGCGCGGATGATACGGATGGACTATGGATAGTTTCTTGCCGCGCCACCGCATAGCAAATCATCTTTGGACGCCAGCAGACAAACAGAAGCGAAAAGTTCTCAACCAAGCCAAAACAGCAGGTCGCCAAAAGTTTCCGCGGAAATTCCGTCGCAAACAAAGGAAAGAGAGAACGAGAATGTGAAAACGGGCGGAACAAGTGTCCCGCCCGTGTAAGTTAATGATCTCGATTTCAATTGGCAAGTCAGTTCTGATGATTGCCTTCAACGTGAGCAAGCTCCGGCTCGGTCTCATAGTTTCCGACTATCATGTCATCCCCTGCATCTGCCTGACGATTCGACAGTTCCTGATTGACCTGAAAATCGCTGTTCAGCGACGCCGGCTTTTCATTCACCAACTGCTCGGCATTCTCCAGCGCCACTTTGGTGACGGCCTGCGATCTGGCGTTCATCTGCATGATCTGATCGGCAGTCTGGGCGTTTACCGATGAGCCGGCAACAGGCGCCACAATGCTGAAACTGTCAAGATATCTTCTGAGATCGTCCAGCATCGCATCAACGGTGGCCGCCGCCTCATGCATCTCCATAATGTATCTGGCGGATTCAAACTTTGAAAAGCCTCTGGCAAGGAAAGTGGCTGAAACTATTTTGGAGACAATGATCCACTGATGGAAGCTTGATCTGACCACCGTGTTTTCCGAACGGTTGGAATCGTAAATGCTGGCGCCAACCGAAACTTTGGAGGTGGTATAGGTTCCGCTGTTCTTGTAATAAATCATCAGCGAGGTGAATTTCAGTTCGCTGAAAAACAGGTTGGCCACTCCCCACAGCAGTCTGCAGATCACAAACAGGATCATCAGATTCAGAGCGTAGCCAAGTATGACATAACCGATGCCGATCTGGAAATTGCCGCCCCAGTTGCGGGAAAATTCTCCCACGATGCCGCCCAGAAAATTATAGGTATAGGCTGTCAGGGCGCCGGCAGCAATAGCGGTGAGATATTTGACCGCAACAAAGAAAACAGACTGCTCCGGCTTGGTGTACACCGGCTGGGTCTCCTGAATGGTATAGCCGGAGTATTCGCCCTTGGACTGCGACGAATTGGACTGAAGCGCAGGCTGAAATTCGGAGTAAATTCTGTTTGGAACCTCCATGTATCTTCTTTTGGCCATGACATTGTTGTCAATGGCGATAAACAGATCCTTGGGATGAATGGATTCCTGCCAGTCAACAATTCTCTCCGAAACCTCGGTTTTAAGATTGTACTCGTTGGTCTTGCACCAGCACATGAAAAAGATCGGAAGGGTAAGCGCAAGCGGGATCAGAGAAAAATACCAGAACCAGGTCTTCCACGGAAACTGATTGAAGGAATCCACCGTTTCCCGGAATATGCCCTGGGCAGGAACGGTGACAAACTCGAATACAGCCACCAGAAAGGCTGGAACCAGCACGGAGAACGCGATATTCAGGATAAGAGACTTGAAACTGATGCTGTCCGGTGCTGAAATCTTGTTGCGTTCCACAATAAAGGCATTGCGCCATATGAACAGCAGCTTGACTGTAAAAGCGATCAGGCAGAGATTCACCACCAAAGCGGCATTGTCTCCTCTGACAAGTCCGGATGAAACCATAAACGCGACAACGCCGTAGCAGATCAGAACCACGGAAGTGTTGATGATGGCGGCAAGACAGCCCTGAATTATGTTGCGGTACGGCGGCGGCAGGAAGAACATGCGACGGAAAACGGTGTAGTACAGGCTTTCCACCCAGCAGCGAGGCTCGACAAAGGTTTTGTTCTGCCTGGCGTTGAGCATGTCGCCGAGCTCGGCGCTGGAGTAGCAGATGTTCATCTGGCTTTCCGAAGGATTGGCAAGGTTATGAGCCAGAGACTTGGGATCGTTTCGGCCAACCACTATCGAAAGGCATTTGAACAGTCCGGCAAAGGTATGCATGCCGCCCTTGACCACTATGATCAGACCGAAAATCAAAGCAAGCCACGCGGCAGGATTCATGCCCAGCGCGCTTCCGGCTGGACCGGCAGGCTCAGATCCTTTGCTCACGGAACTGGCGAACTGGACCACCAGTCCTGACACCTGCAGCAGCAGTTGGATACCGATATAAAGAGTAAACAAGCCTGCGGCGGTCTGAATAAGTCCAAGCATTCGCAGAGGATTGCCAATTCTCTGGCTCTTGGAGCCGATGTCATTCTGACTTGCCATTGAAAAACCTCTCTAGTTATGTTTCATATTTTCAAAGAAAATTATACCATTAGCAGAGAACCTAAAAAAGAACGGCAGCCGGCACCTATGATTAGCCAAAATTCAAGGCAAAGTTAACACACAAAAGACGCTCCGCCTGCACGCATGCGAATTTGCCCAAATTTCGTCGACCGACAAGCTATTGCCCCGTTGCGCTGTAGCAGCGAAAACACGCATGCTGCAGGCTTAGGAAGCAACTTCAGTTCCAATCAAGCCTGTTGGGATAGTCTATTTTCATCAGTAACAAAACCTTGGCAACTTTTCGCTTTTCTGCTGAATACCATCAACCAAAACATGATGTTTGGGGTAACCCGAGCGCGAAACTGACTGATAATCCGTGACAACAGGCAATTTGTTTTGCAAAATGGTTACAGGCAAATTCGAAAGTCGCAAAAGCTCTAGCCGCTGTCATGCGAAAATAAAGACTTTGTTATTGAACAAGCGGTTACCATAGATTGTTTGCACGTTACATGACCTACAACAGATCAGCAAAACACCAAATTTTCGCAGATATGTCGCCTTGCATGCCCGCATTGAGCCGTATGTTACAAAAGCTTTCAAACAAAAATTGATTTTTATAACACAATCATTACAGTAAAAACTCAATTCAGATCCGAGCATCTGAAACCGGACGTAGACAACAACGAGTAGGCAATGAATCGCAACTTTCCAAATGCCGCACACTCAAAGTCAATGCCAACAAGAACATGACATATGTTACTAAATCCAACAATTTCTGAAAATTATAGTAATAACATGCATGTCCATGATGCTAGTATTTATTACACAACTCAAAAAGAGTCGAAAAAGCCTTGTGTGACAAGGGTTCATAGATGAAAAAAGGCGTGTCTTCACTTATAATTGAAATCGTCATAATAAAGGAGACACGCCAATGACATT
>JAFURY010000021.1 GCA_017480795.1 Succinivibrionaceae bacterium | reverse complement strand
TTCGGGAGATTTTCGCCTGATGTAGCGGTTGGATCAGATCCTGCCCACTGCCAATGGGTTGATTCATGCAAAATTGGACATTAAAGGACGCAATAATAAAATTTAAAAAATGTGATGTAGATCACAAAGATCAGCCACTACCATCCCTTCTGTGGATTATCGGTTTTAATCAAATTGCTCATGTGATTTTCCTTGTTTACTTGTGGATAATCATACTACTAAATTTGTAGCAGAGCAATTTTTGTGATCGCAATATTAACAGATAAAATCCAGTTTGTTATTCAGTTGCTATTGCTAGAGAAGTATCCAAAAACTGCTCTGCTGGATGCAAAGGTTTTATTTGTTCGGGTTTTCCTCACAAAATTAAGAACGGTGCATACTTAAAACTGTACAAAAAAAAAACAGTAGTAAACTTGTTTCTAAGAGGTGAGATTATGAAAGTTGATGACGTAGAGTTACTGCTCGCTACAGCAGTAAGCAAGATTGAAAATATTGCAGGTGACGATTATTTTGAATTTACAGATGGTACCATGGGGTGTTGGCAATTGGGTTTTTCTTCTTTTACTGCTGTTTCTGTGAAAGAATTGAACTATCTTTGTGTTGATGATAACCGCATGGTAGCTAAGTTTTCTGTTAATATTACCGCTCGCATTTCTATTGAAAAATACGATTCAGTAGACAAACAAAGTGAATATGTAAGTGAAAAGGAATTGCATAAGGAGAAAATTTGCACTCTGAAAGCGAATGTCTGCAATGGGACTGTCAAAGATATTTCTATTGAGTTTGATGATACGGTGTTTAATGTCGATGATGATGATTTAGATTTTGCTCGCTCATGAGTGTGTCGAATATGAATATGTGTTATGTTTGGGAGTAAAACATGGACGTCATCCTTGGCATTTTTTTGTTCATAATTGTATCAGGTATCGTTTTTGCTTTTATTGTTTGTTTGTTTACTGGTGATAATAGATTTGAGGGTGAGAGTTATTTTAGTTTAGGAGGAATGTTAGGTGCAGGATTGCACAATCTAATAAAAGGAATATTTCAATGTATTATTGGTGCCGTTGAGGAGAAGGAAAGACGACAAAGTATTGATGAACAATATAAAAAGGCTATTATTGAGTTGAATGAACGTGAAAAAAATCAAAAATAGTCTTCTTTTTGACAATAAAAATAGCGATTTGCAATAATGTAACACACCAATGGTGTGACCATCATGTTGTCATGAGTATATGACGTTGTGCGTTATATCTACCACAACGTTAAGTCTTTTTAAGGTTTAGTAGGACATGTATATTGTTGATTTAGCTATGCTTTCTGCAATATACGCACCCAGATCCGGAGAAGATCATTGCGTATGCCTTAACCGTTTTTCCTTCGAATTCAATTGCTGAACAGTATTTGAGCGCCTGATCCGAAGCTTCTCTTGCCAGACTTTGGATCTTTGATTCCGAGGCGTTGCTTTTGGCAATGTACTTCAGCTCGATGAGATAAACCAGTTCGTTTGCTTTGCCTTCGTTTATGGTGATCACCAGATCCGCGTATTTCTCTCCGTCTCCTGGCACCCGCAGCGATTTCTGCATCTCCGCAAATTCAACGCCCATGGTATCAAGTTTGGTGTACAGCGTCAGGTTCAGCGCCATTTCGCTCATGTGTGTCAGCACCTGGTTGGTGAGGATACCGCTTAAAAACTTGGTGCATGAGGCGGCGAACGAGGTTATGTCGTCATCGCCGCGCTGCAAGGCTGAGATATCCAGGGTCGCGCTTGAGAATTCAGGGTTGGACTTCAGTCGCAGATCCGACGTGCACTGGGCAAACAGCTTTGACAAGAAGAGATTCGGAATTCTAAGCGCAAGTCTTCCGGATCGCGAACGCTTCGGGTCGATGGTAAGATACCCCAGATAGTAGAGCATGGACAGAAACTGAACCCGATCATATTTTGAATTCCCGCTCAGATTGAGGTTCTTTGCCAGATCGCTGATGAAAAACACGTCGCCGCTAAGATAGGTATTGAGGATCTCGTCAGCAATATTGTCCTGTGTGATTTCAAACAGTTTCTGAAGTTTCTGTCCGTCATGATCCGAGGCCGGATCCAGATATTCTTCAGGTGAGCCAAACTCGCCTGTCTGCTGCAGGTTGCTGAGATAGTACAGGCACATGGACGAATTGTACACGGTACGCTTCGCCTGACGGCTGAAACAGTAGCCGTCGTATACCGGCTTCATTCTTTCGATGATTTCATCGACGCCTGCGCCAAGAGATTTGGTGTCAACCAGGTTCGGGATCAGTTTGGCAAGCTCATCTTCGGTAAATCCCGCGTATTCGTTGAACTGCCAGTAGGATGTCACGTTCAGAGTGATATTGAAGCCTGATGTAAGAGAATCCAGAGACACGGACGAAACTCCGGTAATAAAGGTTTTTGCAACGCATGATGTTTCCGTGCCTTCCTTTATCGCCGCATAGAAATCCTTCAAAAATCCTCCCGCTCCCGTGATGGCTCTGAACAGTTCCCGATCCTGGGAAAGCAGGTTGTTTGCGAAATTGTCATATTCGTCAATCATTATGTAAAGAGTTCTTTTTGAAGGATACCGCTTGTATGCCTTGAAGAAGGATTTGATAAATCCGGAGGGAGTATCCTTTTCTTTTTCCGACGGGTTGAAATCAAAATCGGGATACCGTTCACGGAAATCCTCCAGCCCCAGATCAATGGCGATGACGAAATTGGAGATCAGTCTTTCCTTGTCATCTCCAGACACTCCTGAAAAATTGAAACTCAGCACATGGTAGGAGTTCCTGCTTTCCAGATTTTCTTTGTAGATGTCCGTTCCGGAAAATATTTCGTCATATCTGTCCCTGTACGAAATATCGTAGAAGCACTTGAGCATCCGCACGAAAGTGCTTTTTCCGAAACGTCTGGGACGCAGCAGGACCGGATAGGACGTCAGGCTTTCGTCGTCAAGAAATCTTATGAAGCCGCTTTTGTCCGCAAAGGCGCGCCGTCTGGCATGGAAGGTTTCGTAGTCGGCATGCCCGTAAGGATTGTTCAAAAGCGGTTTTTTGTTATTCATGCTGAATTCCTGATTTTGGTTTTCTGTCGCGCGCATCCCGCATCCCGGCGTTTGGGAGTCGGCGGCGCTATCGTTGGGTTTCAGCCCGCCAAGGCGCGCGGTCCGCAATCGTTGCCACGGAACTGGTTTTACGTTCTGGGGAACTTAATCTCTCTGAGATCGTCCGTTTCCGCTTGCGTTTCTCAAAGTCTGCGAAATTCCGGTTCGGCAACCGGTGACGGCGGAAGCATCATGGGCGAGGCGTTCCGGCTCGCTGCCGGTTTCCTGCCGGCGTCTGGCCTGAATTCTCCCGCTGCGCTCTCTGCGCGAGATATGCCGGATCCTCGCGGCGTTCGGACGAGACCAGGTCGGCATGCTCCTTCAGCCAGATCCTGCTGTAGCTTTCGATGTCCTCAAGGCGTCTGCGGGCAAGCTCGTCCTTTACTCCCTGGCCTTTGAAGCCGTCGGCCACCACTTTCTTCACGTCAACCTGCAAGGCATGCTCGAATACGTCGCGCAGATAGCCGGCATGGGTGTACTGCAGGTTTTCAAAGCCCAGACGTCCTCTGATGTCGGCGGTGCAGCAGTCAAGAAGAACCGTCATCCGCTCCGGGAAGCGGAAGGCTCCCAGATTCTCGAACAGCTCCATAATCTGCTCTGGAGTCTTGTACAGGGCGGTGTGCACGTGGGAATGAAACTCCGCCACGTAGCAGGCGGCGACGCGATACTCCCTGGGCGCTCTCAGACGTTCGGCGAAGGCCTCGATGAGGCTGACGCCTCTTGGCCCGTGCCCGTGGTGGCTCGGCAGGATTTCCTTCGGGGTCAGTGCCTTGCCGAAGTCGTGGCAGAACAGGGCGAACTTCTCGATTGGGGAGTAGCCGTTTTTCACGGCGTAATCCAGACACAGCTCCATGTGGATGCCGGTGTCGATTTCGGGATGCCAGTGCCGGCGGGCGGGAATGCCGTAGAGGGCGTCCATTTCCGGAAACACCGCCTTGAGGGCTCCGCACTGTCTCAGCACTCTGATGAAGACGCTCAGGCTGCCCGCCTTCAGCACCTTTTCGAATTCCCCGAAAATTCTTTCGGAGGTGAGATAGGAAAGCTCGCCGGATTCGGCCAGTTTCCTCATCAGCTCCATGGTTTCGGGGGCCACCGCAAAGCCCAGATGGGCGTATCTTGAGGCGAAGCGGGCCACTCTCAGCACCCGCAGCGGATCCTCCCCGAAGGCCGGCCCCACGTGCCGCAGGATCCTGTTCTTCAGATCCTGCTGGCCGCCGTAGGGATCGACAATCCCTCCGCTTTCGTCCATGGCCATGGCGTTGATCGTGAGATCCCGGCGAAAGAGATCCTCCTCCAGCGTGACATCCGGTGAAAAATCGAAGGCGAAGCCGCCGTAGCCGTGTCCGTTCTTGCGCTCGATTCGTGCCAGAGCGTATTCGCATTTGGTTTCCGGGTGCAGAAACACCGGAAAGGCCTTGCCCACCTGCTGAAAGCCGGATGCCAGCATCTGCTCCACGGTGGATCCCACCACCACGTAATCCAGATCCTTCGCCTCCAGTCCCAGGAGCCGGTCTCTCACCGCTCCTCCCACAAGATATGTCTTCATTCCGCCGTCACCCTTTGCAGTCAGAGCCCGATATCCATCTTCGGCCGGGCGCGCTTTAGAGCATGTATAATAAATGATATAATGACGCCACCAATTTTAGCAGAAAATCCGGTCTTTGAAGGCGCTGGTCAGTTGTCCCCGGGATCCGGATTTTTGTCTTTGCTGAGCGTCCGGTCAAGGACGTGACCTTAAGGTTCAAAATTATGTACAACGAGTTTTACGGACTTGAGGAGAATCCGTTTTCCATATCTCCCGATCCGAAGTATTTCTATCTCAGCGAGAGGCACAATCAGGCTTTTGCCCATCTTTCCTACGGCCTGAAATCGGGGGGAGCCTTCGTGCTGCTCACCGGCGAGGTGGGCACCGGAAAGACCACGGTGTCCCGGCGCATTCTCAACATCCTGCCGGACGACACGGATCTGGCCATGATCTATCATCCCACCGACGAGCCGCGTGAGCTGTACGCCTGCATCTGCGACGAATACGGCATCGCCTACGAGAAGGACGCCACCATCAAGGATCTGTTCAATCAGCTGCGGGACTACTTCTTCGAGAACTACCGCAATTCCAGACATACGGTGGTGGTGATCGACGAGGCCCAGATGCTTTCCGAGGAGTCGCTGGAGCAGCTGCGTCTGCTTACCAATCTGGAGACCGACAACCAGAAGGTGGTGCAGATCGTGCTCATCGGCCAGCCCGAGCTGCAGGAACTGCTGGCGCGGCCGTCGCTGCGTCAGCTCTCCCAGCGCATCACCGCGCGCTTTCACATCATTCCTCTGGAGCCGGAGGACGTGGGCGCGTATATCCGCTTCCGTCTGCAGGTGGCCGGCAGAATTCAGCCGCTGTTCGATTCCTCGGCGGTGAAGCTTATCGCCAAGATCAGCGGCGGAGTGCCGCGGCTTATCAATCTTCTGGCCGACCGCTGTCTTGAAGAGGGCACCAATGCCCAGAGCCGTCTCATCACCTCCCGGGAGGTCAAGAAGGCCGCGGCCTTCATTACTCCTCCCGCCCTCAGCGGCACCGCGCCGGCATCGGTGGCTCGGCGCTCGGCCCTCAGCGATGCCGCGTCCTTCTTCTTCAGCTACCGCTTCGTTTTTTCCGCCCTGGCGCTGGCCGGCGGCATTGGCATCGGCATGCTGACATCCTATCTTTACGGTCCGGTGATGGATATCCGCTATCCCGAGCCCAAGGTGAAGGTGGAGGAGGTGGACAACAGCGGCGAGTTCAACGACATTCTGAAAATGAAGGCCGACTACCGCAGCGACATCCGCAACGCCTCCAACGCCGCCGAGGCCATGCGGGAGCTGTTCAAGGTCTGGGGGTACGACGCCGCCGGAGTTTCCTGCGAGAACGCCCATTACGCCAAGCTCGGCTGCTACAACTTCAGCGGCTCCAAGGACGAGCTGGTTCATCTCAACCACCCTGCGGTGATCACCCTCTACGATCAGAAGGAAATGGTGGAGTTCTACGCCGTCATCACCCAGGTGGGAACCACCACCTCCAGCATCATCATCGACGGCACCCGCTACGAGGTGAGCAACGACTGGCTGGCCAGCATGTGGGACGGCGAGGCGGTGCTGCTGTGGCGGATGCTTCCGTCGGGCAGCTCCAAGTTTGTCAAGACCTCCGGAGCGGTGGACTTCGAGTACATGAGCAGGGCTCTGTCCAGGGCCATGCATCACCGGCCGGTGAGATACACGGCTCTCAATCAGGACATGATCAGCGAAATAAAGGAATTTCAGCGCCGGGAAAATCTTGAGGCCGACGGCAAGGTGGGGCTGAGAACCATTATCCTTCTCAATGCAAGAGGCGGCGCCAACATGCCCCGTCTGATTTACGAGAATGAGGAGCAGTAAAAATGAAAAGGTTCTTTATTCTTCTGTTTCTGTTCGCGCTGGGCATGGCCGCCGGCTTCAGTTCCCACAACTACTACATCTGGAACAAGCAGCAGGACGAGGCCAACAACGCCGTGCGAATCGTCACCAAGAAACTTCACGACGTTCCGGTGCTTCCGTACCGGCGGCTTGATCAGCCGGTTTATCAGACCGAGGAGTTTCCTCTTCCGGATCAGGGGTTCTACTCCGGCAACAGCATAACCCAGAAGGAGCAGGAGGAACTGCCGGGACAGGAGGTTCAGACCACCGAGGCCGAGCCTGCCAGCGACGGTCTTGAATACCGGGTGAACCAGGCCATCAGGGAAAGCAACATCGACTACGAGGCCGACAGCGGCAACGTGGAGACCGACTACACCATCTTCGATCTGCCCTCCGACGTTCAGGCCAAGATCCCGCATTTCAACTACGCCTCCCATGTGTATTCCTCCAACACCAGGGATCGCTTCATAACTCTCAACGATCGCAGATACCGCGAGGGCGACAAGCCATTCGGCGTCCTGAAGGTGCTGAAGATCGCTCCGGGCTACACCGTGTTCAGAGTCGGGACCACCACCTTTTCCCTGAGCTCTCTGGTGGACTGGAAAGGCGGATCCTCCAGACCATCCCGCGCCTCACGCAACTGAAAATTTTTTTAGGAGCTGATGTCATGATATTCGTTCTGACCTTCGCCGGTTTCTGTCTGGCGTTTTTTCTTCTGTCCATCGGATACATTTTCGCCCGCAAGATCATCAAGGGCTCCTGCGGCAGCATCGACGATCTGGGCGAGGAGCGGGTCTGCAAGTGCGAAAAGCCGTGCTTTGCCCGGCGCATGCGGATGAAGCGCCAGGAGGCCCAGGAGAAACAGCGGCAGATCAAGCGCGATCTGGGGCTGGAGTAGAGGCGATGAGCAAAGTTCTGCAGAAGATCTTCCGGGTTGCGGCCATTGTCGCCATTTTCGGCACCATCGCCTATGTGGCCCAGAAGCACGAGCAGCAGGTCGCCGGCGCGGCGCAGGATCCCGTAGCCGTCGCCGAAAAGCGCCAGACTGTCGAAATCAGCGGTCCCATCTTCGGCACCTTCTTCGGCATCACCGTGGCGGGGGATTATCCCGGAGGCGAGGCCGAGCTTATGCATGACGCCATGGAGGTTTTGAACCGCATCAACGCCGAGATCTCGGCCTTCGACCCGAATTCCGAGCTTTCCCGCTTCAACAGGCTTCTTTCCACCGATCCCTTTCCCGTATCCGAGGACACCGCTCTTATGATAGCCGAAAGCTTCCGGGCCGGACGGGAACTGCAGGGAGTGATGGACATCACCGTAGGTCCCCTGGTCAATTTGTGGGGCTTCGGACGGGACAGAAAGCCCGAGGGCTACGTTCCCTCCGATGAGGAGATAGCGGCCACCAGGGCTCAGGTGGGCCTGGACAAGCTCCATCTGGAGTACGGCTACGGCGGATCGTTTCTGCGCAAGGATCTGCCGGCCATGCGAATCGATCTGGCCACGGTGGGAGAGGGCTTTGCAGCCGACGCTCTTGCGAAAATGCTGGACGCCGCGGGTATCGGAAACTATCTGGTCCACGTGGCCGGGGCCATGCGCACCCGGGGCCGCAACCCTTCCGGTCTTCCCTGGAAGGTGGCCATCGAGCAGCCGGTGGACGTCATCGGCGCCGCTGGCGACATCATAGACATCCAGAACCGGGCCGTGTCCACCGCCGGCACCTACCGCAACTATTTCGAGAAGGACGGCCGCCGCTATTCCCACGCCATCGACCCCAGAAGCGGAAAGCCCGTCGAGCACAATACCGTCTCGGTCACCGTCATCGGAGATTCGGCTCTGTTCACCGACGCCATGGACACCGGACTGCTGGTGCTGGGAGCCGACGAGGCTCTCAGGTACGCCAACGAGCGCGGACTTGCCATTTACTGCATCGTCAAGGAGCCGGAGGGCTTCAGGGCCAGGTGGAGCAGAGCCTTCAGACAGTATCTGGCGGGGGCGAAGGGCAAACCGGAGGAAAAATAAAGAATGTTTCTGCTGAACGCGCTTGCTGGCATTATCGCCACTTTTCTGATCTTCTCCCATTCCTACGAGGGCCGGGAGTACTCCTTCATCATCGGCTATTGCGTTATTCTGCTGCTGCTGGCATTTCGCTACGAAAAGGGCTACTCCCTGAGCAAAACCATGTTCACCTGCATTCTTCTGCCCCTGGCGGGAGCGGTGGCCCTGGGAGCCTACGAGTACCGCGACCTGTTCATGAAAAATCTCGATCAGGTGGTGGCGAGCTACGTGGCCTACCAGTTCGTGTTCATTCTTACCGGCGTCATCGCCACGCTGGTGTTTCTTTACAAGCTGATGGTCAGCCGGATTCTTTACAACTACCGCAAAAAACTGCACAACAAAAATCATGTCATCTACATGAGCGGCTCGACGGAGAAATATCTTTCCAAGGAGGAGATCGCCGGCATCGACCGCAGGGGCCAGATCTCCGCCGATGTGGCCGTGTTCGGGTTCATTGTCCTTACCACGGCGATGGTGGCGCTGGTTCCCCAGCTGGGACTGAAATCCGAGGAGCTGAGAATCGAGCTGTCCGCCGATCCTGGCATCTGTCTTGCGGCCTGCTGGATCTTCGCCATGATCTGCATTTTCAACAGCGGTATCGCGATGGTGGGGAGTCTGGCACTGATGGTGGCCGCGACGCTTGGAACGCACATGCTTGTAAAATACGGCTTTTCCGGCGAAATGCTGAAGCAGAACGCCGTTGTTATGGCCTGGCTTTTGGTTCCCTCCGCCGCGGCGGTGCTGCTGAGGGAGCTGAAAATCATTCCTTCCTTCGAGGATTATTAGAGGATTCTGAATCATGCGCATACATATTCTTGGCATCTGCGGAACCTTTATGGGCGGTATCGCACAGATCGCCCGTCAGATGGGCTTTGAGGTCACAGGCTCCGATGCCAATGTCTACCCTCCCATGAGCACCCAGCTGGAGCAGCAGGGGATCGAAATCATTCAGGGCTACGATCCGAAGCAGCTGGAGCCGGCACCGGATCTGGTTGTGGTGGGCAACGCCATGAAACGTGGCAATCCATGCGTCGAGCACATGCTCACTCGCCGTCTGCCGTACACCTCGGGTCCCGGATGGCTTGAGGAATACGTGCTGAAGAAGAGCTTCGTGCTGGGCGTCGCCGGCACCCACGGCAAGACCACCACCGCCACCATGCTGGCCTGGGTGCTGGAGCAGGCCGGGATGAACCCGTCCTTCCTCATCGGCGGCGTGCCGGAGTGCTTTGACGTTTCCGCCCGGGTAACCGGCGGCCGGTACTTTGTCATCGAAGCCGACGAGTACGACTGCGCATTTTTCGACAAGAGATCCAAGTTCGTTCACTATCATCCCAACGTCCAGATCCTCAACAATCTGGAATACGATCATGCGGACATTTTCTCCTCGGTGGAGGACATTCAGCGTCAGTTCCACCATCTGGTGAGGATCATTCCGTCGGAGGGCTGGGTGATATCGGCCGCCGGCGATGAAAATCTCGAAAAGGCCCTGGCCATGGGCTGCTGGAGCAACCTGGAGCGGGAGGACGGAGAGAACGGAGTTTTCAATGCCAGACTCCTTGAGGCCGACGGCAGCGCCTTCGAGGTTCTCCGGGAGGGCGCAAAGGTTGCCGAGGTGCGCTGGAAAGGCGTGGGCAGACACAACGTTCACAACGCGCTGATGGTGATGGCGGCCGCCGAAAAGATCGGCATAAAGCCCGAGGATGCCGCAAAAGCCCTGGGCTCCTTCGTTATGCCGAAGCGGCGCCTTGAGCTGGTGGGCCAGGCGCGGGGCGTTAAGGTCTATGACGATTTCGCCCATCATCCGACGGCCATCCGCACCACGCTGGACGGCCTGAGGGCCAGCGTGGGGACGCAGGCCAGAATCATCGCCGTGCTGGAGCCGAGATCCAACACCATGAAGATGGGGGTTCACCGGGATCTCATCGGACCGGCGCTGGCGGGAGCCGATCGGGCGTTTGTATACGCTCCCGACAGCATTTCCTGGGATGCCGGAGTCATCGCAAGAACCGCTTCCGTGCCGGTCGCGGTGGAGGAGGATTTTGAAAAGCTGGTTCGCGACGTGACATCTGAGGCGAAGGCGGGCGACAGCATTCTGATCATGAGCAACGGCGGGTTCAACGGAATTCACCGCCGGCTGCTGAAGGAGCTGGGAGCGGATGCTGGCTCTTCAGATCAGTGATCTGCATAAAAGCTACGGCGACAAAGAGGTGCTGGCGGGGCTTGATCTTCAGATCCCCGCAGGCGGCTTCACGGCGCTGCTGGGTCACAACGGCGCCGGCAAAACCACGACCATCGGCATAATCACCGGACTTGTCCGCAAGAGCGGGGGAACGGTGGCCATTTTCGGCGAGGATTCCGATGCGCATCCCCTCAGAGCCAGGCGCCGGGTGGCCCTGATGGCTCAGGACTACAACTTCAGTCAGTTTGAAACCGTGGAAAACGTGGTGCTGGATCAGGCCGGCTTTTACGGCATCGGCCGTAAGGAGGCCAGACAGCGGGCCGATAGGCTTTTTCGGATCCTGGAGCTTGACCATGTCCGGCTCGCCCAGACCCGCAATCTCTCCGGAGGCCTGAAAAAGCGCATGATGCTGGCTAGGGCGGTGATCTCGCAACCGGGACTGCTGGTGCTGGACGAGCCTACCGCCGGAGTCGACGTGGAGGCCCGCCACATGATCTGGGATTTTCTGCGGCAGCTCAACCGCGAAGGAGCCGCCGTGCTGCTGGCCTCCCACTACTTTGACGAGGTGGAGGAACTCTGCAGCCGCGCTGCGGTGCTGAAGGACGGCAGGATCTGCGCCGAGGGCTCGGTGGCGGAGCTGAGCTCGAAACTTGTCACCAGAACGGTGGTGTTCGAACTCTCAGGACCGCCTCCGGCGGATCTGGATCTTCCTCTTGAGCCATGCGGTCCCAACTGCGCCGAATACACCTACGACAGCGCATCGGAGGACATCTCCCGGGCGGTGACGGCCCTTGCCTCAAGAGGCTGCCGGGTGCTGGCCGTCAGATCCCGTGGCGGGGGCCTTGAGGACTACTTTCTTTCCTGCAGCGGCGGGAGGTCCTCATGATATCCTCCTATGCCATCGCCTATCTCACCATGGTCCGCCGGGAGGTGCTGCGCTTTTCCCGGGTCTGGTTCCGGACTCTCCTGCCGCCTATGGTGAACACGGCTCTTTACTTCATTATTTTCGGCAGCCTCATGGGCGGGCGCATCGGCTCCATGGCATCGCTTAACTACACCGATTTCATGATGCCGGGTCTGGTGATGATGTCGGTGGTGATCTGCTCCTATACCAACGTGGCCTCATCCATGTACAGCGCCCGTTTTCAGAAGTACATCGAAGAGGTTCTGGTGGCTCCCGTGCCCATGTGGCTGATTGTGCTGGGCTTTGTCACAGGCGGCGTCATCCGGGGGGTGCTGGTGGGGGCTCTGGTGCTGCTGGTGGCCGTGAATTTCACCAGCATTGGGGTTTTTTCGCCCTTTCATGCGCTTCTGATGCCGCTGCTGGCATCGGTGCTGTTTTCCCTGGCCGGTTTCATCAACGCGGTGTATGCCAAAAGCTTCGACGACATTTCGGTGATCCCGACGCTGCTGCTTACTCCGCTGATCTATCTGGGGGGAGTCTTCTATACCCTGGATCTGCTGCCGTCCTTCTGGGCCGGCCTTTCGCGGTTCAATCCGCTTCTTTATGTGATAAGCACCTTCAGATACGGATTTTCCGGGGTGGAGGATGCTCCGGTGGGGCTGTCGTATCTGGTGGTGTTCGGGGTAATGCTGATGTTTTTTCTCTGGGCGGTGGCGCTGCTCAGACGCGGACGGGGGCTGATAGGATGATTGTCGGGATAATTGCTGTTTTTCTTCTGTTCATGGCGCTTTGTTCGTATTTTGTCATCCGCTACGTTCCTGACGACTGCGTGCTGGTGGTCAGACGACGGGATCATGTGGTGATCATGCGCCCTGGACTGGATTTTCTCATTCCTTTTGTCGACAAAAGCCTGGGACTGGTCAGAGTGCGGGAGAGAAACATAAAACTGTGCGAGTTTGTTGTGGACGATCTCTCCTTCCTGCTGAGGGGAACCGTTGGCGTGGTGGAGGAGGATAAGGTGACGCCGGAGGTTCATGAAGATTTAGAGGAACTGGTGGGTACTCTTGCCTGCATGCTCAAGCAGCGTCTTGAGACCGAAGATCAGGATGAGCCTGACTGGAAAGAGATCCTTCCGTGTCTTGAGAGCGCGGTGAACGAGGCGTTCAGATCCCGCAACGCCATGGTAAGCGATCTTGTCGTATCGGAGCTTGATCCGGACGAACTGAGGAACCGGTCAAATTCGTAGGCCTCAGCTTCTGATCCGTTTTATCGCGATCTGAACGGAAATTCTTCTGGCGCGCCGGAGCCTGGTCCCGGCGGCTCTTCCATTCTTCCTTCTCTCGTTTTCCAACCCCGGGCAAAACCGCAAAAGCGGTTTTTCACCGGCGAAACGTTGAAAATCCGGCAAACCGACAGCATATATTCATAAGGAGCCGGGGCAAAAAGCTTCCGGTTGCCTGCGCGAGTTTATGGGTCCAGCTTTTTCAACCGGAGGAATAAGTGTCGTCCTTTTTTGCCATGGTCGTTCTGGCCTTTCTGATCTTTGTGGTGGTGTCCGTTTTCAAGTCGATCTGCGTGGTCGGCCAGGGATACGAGTTTGTCATCGAGCGTCTTGGAAAGTATCAGTGCACGCTCAAGCCCGGTCTTCATATCCTGATCCCTTTCATAGATCGGATCTACAAAAAGGTGGATATGAAGGAAACCGCCATGACCATCCCGCCCCAGGACGTGTTCACCCATGACAACGTCAACGCCAAAATCGACGCCATCTGCTTCATTCAGGTGTACAACGCCGCCAAGTGCGTCTACGAGGTCAACGACTACTTCAACTCCATCTGCCAGCTGGTGAACACCCAGCTGCGTTCCGTGCTGGGCTCCATGGAGCTGGATCAGATGCTTTCCCAGCGCGACACCATCAACCGCGATCTCCTTCAGGTGGTGGACAAGGCCACCGAAGTCTGGGGCGTGAAGGTCACCCGTATCGATATCCGCGATATCAACGTGTCCCATGACGTCATGGAGTCCATGAGCGCCCAGCTGAAGGCCGAGCGAACCAAGCGCGCCACCATTCTGGAGGCCGAGGGTATCCGTCAGGCACAGATCCTGAAGTCCGAGGGCGAGAAGCAGTCCCAGATCCTCAAGTCCGAGGGCGAAAAGGCCGCGGCCTTCCTTGCCGCCGAGGCCAGAGAAAGATCCGCCGAGGCCGAAGCCCGGGCCACCACCATGGTCTCAGACGCCATCAAGGACGGCAACACCCAGGCCATCAACTACTTCGTGGCTCAGAAATACACCGAGGCTCTCATGTCCATCGGTTCAGCCGACAACGCCAAGGTGGTGCTGATGCCGCTTGACGCATCCAGCGTCATCGGCTCCATCGGCGGCATCTCCCAGCTGGTCAAGGAAATCAACAATAAGGGTCAGCTATGAACGGGGCATACATCTGGCTGATCATCGCCTTCGCGCTTATGGCGGCTGAAATCGCAGGAACGGATTTCTTTCTCATGTTTCTGGGCGGCGCCGCGCTGTTTACGGCGGTAGTGACCTTCTGCGCCGACATTTCCTTCAGCTGGCAGTGCATCGTCTTCGGCATTGTCGCCATGATATCCGTGATCCTCTGGCTGCTGAGATATTTCATACGTATCAGACGCACCGGCATTAACGAGACCTATCAGCCCAATGCCGGCCATGACGCTCTCAAGGGTCTTGAAACCCAGGTGACGGAAGTCGGCAGCGACGGCTCCTTCAAGATTGCGGTCAAGGACAGCGTCTGTCTCGCCAGCTCCTCCGTCCGGGGAGTCGCCTATCAGGTGGGGGAACGGGTCAGAGTGGTGTCCATCGATCCGGAAACCTCAAGGCCGGTGGTGGAAAAAATCAGCTAGGCCGAGCCTGAATTCGTATCATCTGCCAATGTCAGGTTTTTCCTGACCTGAGGGATCGCATCATTGTGCGATCCCTTTTTTCGTTTTTCGTCGGTCTTCGCCGCCGATCCGGCCGCAAGACGCTGTGGGCTTTCTTCGGCTACCTGCGTCCGAGCGCTGCGACCGCCTGTGATATCCGTACAGTTTTTATAACTTCAGGATGCGCGGCTAATTGTAAACAAAACTCATTGCAGTTAAGATAAGACAAGTTGCTGTATGCAAATAAAAACACGTGTTTATTTCAAAAGGAACAACAATGAACTTAGAAAAAATTCCGGCAGGCAAGTCTCTTCCTGAAGACATCTATGCGGTTATTGAAATTCCGCAGAATTCCGATCCTGTAAAGTACGAGGTTGATCATGAGACCGGCGCCATTTTCGTGGACCGCTTCATGGCGACTCCTATGTTCTATCCATGCAACTACGGTTTCATCAATCAGACTCTTTCTCCTGACGGCGATCCGCTGGACGTTCTTGTTCCGACCAGATATCCTCTGCTGCCAGGCTCCGTGATCCGCTGCCGTCCTGTAGGCATTCTGCACATGACCGACGAGGCCGGTTCGGATGCGAAGCTTATTGCGGTTCCTCATTCCAAGGTTTCCAAGATTTACGAGCCGGTTCAGGGGCTTGCCGATATCCCTGAGCTTCTGAAGCAGCAGATCGAGCACTTCTTCTCCCGTTACAAGGAACTTGAGGAAGGCAAGTGGGTCAAGATTGAAGGCTGGTCGGATCGCGAAGCCGCCGAAAAGGAAATTCTTGATGCCGCTACCCGCTATCAGCAGTCTCTCAAGAAGTAATAAACCAAGATACGTTTTCAAAAAAAGTCCCCGCCTCATGCGGGGATTTTTCATTTAATCGTTTCGGATTTAGAATATCGGGCGGCACTTGGCGGAGCCGACGTTCCTTCAAAAGCAGAGGTTGTCCTTTGCAACGGTTTTGTTTGGCAAAGGCCGGTTTTTCCGCGCGCCGGATTTCCACGAGCATAGGCTGGCGCTGGTCCGCCTTGCGGGAAACGTCCGGCCGCCAGAACGGGCGATGCGACCGATGAGCGGCGCCGATAGAGAGGGCTCGTTTCGGTCTACTGTTTCCTGCCGCTGTCTTCGGACGGCAGAGCAAGGCAGTCCGGAATCGGCTTTCCTTCCTTTCTTAATTCGCAATACTCCGCGGCGGCGGTGAACACCACGTCGCTTGAGGAGTTGAGAGCGGTTTCCATGCTGTCCTGGACAACGCCGATGATGAAGCCGATGCCCACGGTGACCATGGCGGTGTCGTATGGAATGCCGAAGACCGAGCAGGCCAGCGGGATCAGCAGCAGCGAGCCGCCGGCGACGCCGGAGGTGCCGCAGGCCGCCAGCACCGAGATGCCGCACAGCAGCGCCGCCTGCAGGAAACTGACTTCAAGACCCATGGAATTGACCGTGGCAAGGGTCATGACGGTGATGGTGACCGCGGCGCCGCACATGTTGACGGTAGCTCCCAGCGGGATTGACACCGAGTAGATTTCCTCGTTGATCCTGAGTCTCCTGCAGAGTCTGAGATTGATGGGGATATTGGCGGCTGAGCTGCGGGTGAAGAAGGCGGTGACTCCGCTTTCCTTCAGGGCGGTGAAGATCAGCGGATAAGGGTTCGCCCGCATGGCAATGCCCGCGATGAGAGGATTGGTAACCAGCGCCACCAGGGTCATCGAAATCACCAGGGACAGCACCAGACTGCCGTAGAGCCTGAATATGTCCATGCCGCTGGAGGATACCGCATCAAAGACCAGGCCCATAATGCCGATAGGCGCCAGGTTGATGATCCATGCCACCAGTCTGGTGAAGGCGACGCTCAGATCGTGAATGACGGATCGGGTGGCCTCTCCCGCGCAGGTCTTCAGCGCGATGCCGATGACTCCGGCCCAGAAGAGTATGCTGAGAAATTTGCCATTGGCCACAGCCTCCGCCGGATTCGAGAAAACGCCGCTGATGGCGTCCTTGAGAATGCCTGAAAGGGTAAGGGTCTGACCCTCCGCGATCTGGCTCTGTCCGGACGTGTCAATGCTCACCGGCAGAAGAAAACTGACGGTCACCGCCACCACTGCGGCAAGCAGCGTCGATACGATGTAAAGACATATTATTTTGGCGAATTTCGAGTCGAAGCCCTTTTGGGAGCCGATCAGCGCATCCGCTACCAGAAACAGCACCAGGATCGGGGCGGTGCCCTTGAGGGCGGCGATAAAGCAGGCCCCGCAGAGACTCAGCGGCATGATCTCGACGGGAGCGGATTCCTTTCCGAATTTGCGGCACAGTATGGCCAGACAGGTTCCGACAATGATGCCCGCAATAATTCTCAGCACCAGCGGGGCGCCGTTGTAGCTGCGGACAATGTTTTTAAGCAGTGACATAAAAATTACCTTGAAAAGGCTGATGATCGTGATTTACCGCCTCTGATTATAAGTCATGTGTACGAATATTCATGTGTGCTGAAACAGATTATCGCGCAGCGGCGGCGTCGTCGCGTTTGGCTGGCAAACGCGTTTCGGGCGGAAGAGACGCCATGATGCTATAATGCGCGCATGGTTTCACTTTATGGCAGGATATTCACGTGTGGCATAAACTCAAATCCTCTTTTCTTCTGGGTATCGTCGTGGCTCTGGGAGGCTGTCAGTCCCTGCCGGACGACAACGCTCCGGTGACCGGCCCTTCGCTTACTGCCGAACAGTGGAGCCGGCAGAAGGCTTACCTGGTGGATGTTCAGAATTATCTTTCCCGCGGCTCCATGGTGCTTGATCTGCTGCCCCGCACCAGCTACGGCAGCAACACCAACACCAGGGGCAGCGCTTCTTATGTTTACAGCGCAGACGGAGCCGGCTATGTTTTCGCAGTGACCCACAGCGTGGCCGGCATGCTGCTTAAAATCAAGCGAGGTTCCTCCGGAATCGAACTTACCGACTCCGACGGCAACCGTCACGAGTTCCGCACCGAGCAGTCCTTCAACGATGCCGTGAAAATTCCGGTAAGCCGCATCCCGTACTGGATCATGGGCGTCGCCATGGGGGACGAGTCCGTGGTCAGATATGACCAGGAGGGCAGACTGAACTACGCCGAGTCCATGGGCTGGAAGATCCGCTACTACGAGTATGCGAATTTCGGAACACTGGTGATGCCACGCAGTCTGAAGCTGGAAAACTCTGCCGTGGGAAGCATTGTCATCACCGTTGACGAATGGGAGTTCAGGCTATGAGCGTAGAGAAACTGAGCCTGCCGGCTCCGGCCAAACTCAATCTGTTTCTTCACATCACCGGAAAGCGCGAGGACGGATACCACAACCTGCAGACGCTGTTCGTCTTTCTGGATCACGGCGACGAGCTGGATTTTGAAACCGCGCCCGGCGACGGGGTAACGGTCAGTCCGCCGATCCCGGGAGTCCCTCTTGAGAAAAATCTGATTTACCGGGCGGTGACGAGTCTTGCCGAATTCCGCAGAAAGCAATGCGGGATCAGAATTTCTCTGAAAAAGGTTCTGCCTATGGGCGGCGGCATCGGCGGCGGATCCTCCGATGCGGCCACCGCTCTGGTTGCGGCCAATCTTCTCTGGGACTGCGGTCTTTCCACGGATCGTCTGGCCGAAATCGGCCGCTGTTTGGGGGCCGACGTGCCGGTCTTCGTACGAGGCCATGCCGCTTTCGCCCAGGGCGTGGGAGAGATCCTGCAGCCGGTGGAGGTGGAGGAGAAATGGTATCTGGTGGTGGTTCCGGACGCTCACGTGTCCACCAGGGAGATCTTCTGCCATCCCGATCTGCCCCGGAACGCGCCGGTCAGAAACCTTGCCGAGCTGCGCTCCCGGGACTTCGGCAACGACTGTCAGGACCTGGTGAAAAAGCTTTATCCCCAGGTTGCTAACGCCCTTGAATGGCTGTTAAAATATGCACCATCCAGAATGACAGGCACAGGAGCCTGCGTTTTCGGCGAATTTGCGGATAGAAGCGGAGCTGAGGATGCATACCGGCAGCTTCCGGACGGCTGGCGCGCCTTTGTGGCGAAAAGTCTCAACCGGTCGCCGCTGTACCGCGCGCTGGAAGATCAGAAAAATCATGACCGGTAAGGGCACTGCCGGATAAACATCCGCCGCCGGGCAAGGCGCAGGGCATGCTTCTCCCGCGGTCGGCATCAAAATAACAATAATAACAGATCATCAGATTTCAGAAGCGTTCAGTTTTCTTTGAAGACTGAACCTTTGTGATTTTAGAGCAGATTCTTTTTTCTAATTTTGGCAGAACATTGCGAGGTTATCATCGTGCCGTACATGAAGCTGTTTGCAGGAAACGCAATTCCTGAACTAGCACAAAAAATTGCAAGCCGTCTGGGTACCGAACTGGGCGCGGCCACTGTAGGCCGTTTCAGCGACGGCGAGGTTCAGGTTCAGATCAACGAGAATATCCGCGGCTGCGATGTTTTCGTCATTCAGTCAACCTGCGCTCCGACCAACGACCATCTGATGGAGCTTGCCGTAATGATCGATGCCCTGCGCAGAGCATCCGCCGCGCGTATCACCGCCGTGGTTCCTTATTTCGGTTACGCCCGTCAGGATCGCCGCGTGCGTTCGGCCCGCGTTCCTATCACCGCCAAGGTTGTGGCCGATTTCCTTTCCTGCGTGGGCGTTGACCGCGTGGTGACCGTGGATCTTCACGCCGAGCAGATCCAGGGCTTCTTTGACGTGCCTATCGACAACCTGTTCGGATCGCCGGTGCTGCTGGACGATCTCAGAAACAAGCATCTCGAGAATCCGGTGATCGTTTCTCCTGACATTGGCGGCGTGGTGCGCGCCAGAGCCATGGCCAAGCTGCTCAACGACATCGATATCGCCATCATCGACAAGCGCCGTCCGCGTCCCAACGTTTCGCAGGTGATGCACCTCATTGGCGAGGTCGAGGGCAGAGACTGCATCATCATCGATGATATGGTGGATACCGGCGGCACCCTCTGCAAGGCTGCCGACGCTCTGAAGGAGCGGGGAGCAAGAAGCGTTTACGCCTACGCCACCCATCCGGTGCTTTCAGGCGCAGCTCTTGAGAACATCTCCAACTCCAAGATCGACGAGATTGTGGTGACCGATTCCATTCCTCTGACCGAGGCCATCAAGGCCACCGGCAAGGTCAGAAGTCTTACCCTCGCTCCGATGCTGGCGGAGGCCATCCGACGCATCAGCAACGAGGAATCGATTTCTGCCATGTTCGAATACTGAGGTTTTCATTGCAGATCAAAATTGAAAGCGCCCGATCGGGCGCTTTTTTTTGAACTGTTGCTCGGCAGAAACAGGCGACAGGCCTGCGCCGGCTGCGGGAAATTTCAGTCGGTGGACATGCCGCCCTGTCTCTCCTCGGTGTCCACCAGCGCCTGCTTGGCGTGCTTGGACTGTCTGGCAAGCTCTGCCGCGATGGCGGCCGCCTTGCGGGCTTTTCGCTCGGCCTCGTCCGCAACTTCCTTGGCCCGTTTCGCTTCCTCCTCGGCCTTCTTGTGCTGAGCCTCCAGAGTCTTCAGTTTGTTCTTTTCCCGCTCCTCGTTGTCCAGCCAGCTGATGGCGGAGGTTACGGCGTAAATCACCTTCTCCTCCATCTCCTGCCTTTTCTCGTCAGACATGTAGAAGTACATGTCCACGCCGTGCCGGATGTAGTGCACCGGCAGCTGGTTGAGGGCAAGACAGTACAGATCCGCGATGTAGTCATCCGAACGGGTGGTAACCAGCTCCAGTGCGTCAATGTACTTTCTTACCAGATCCTCGTAATAGTTGTGAATTTCCGACAGCGCCATTTTTTATCCTTAAGTTCGGTTGACCGGTTCAGATTCTGATCTGGAGACGATTTTGGAACGTCATGGGCGAAAACGCCGCGGCGATTAAGCTCTCCAGATTGTTTTCCAAATTGTTTTGAAAAGTATACCAAAACGGAATTTTTTCATTTAGGCATTCGCTCACATTACTTGCACGAATGTCGAGCATGTCTCAGTATGAGCCTGTTCCGATGGCGCGGATCTTTGGATATTTGACCTGGGGCAAGTGTTTGAGGCTGGTTTGTTGTTTTGAAAAATCAAAAGTGCTAGATTGAACTGCAGGCGGTCGCATGCGGCGCATAACGATTGCTTCAAGGGCGGAGCCGATCTGGAGGCATGCTCCACGCGCTCTGTTTTGTTTCGGATATTGAGAGGATTTTATGGGAAAGTTTGTTGTCAAGAAGTCGAAGAATGATGGTTACGTGTTTAATCTGAAAGCCACCAACGGGCAGGTTATCGCCACCTCTCAGGTCTACTCCTCCGAGGCGACCTGCAACAACGGCATCGAAAGCGTCAGAAAGAACGCCGCGGCCGCAGGCATCGAGGATCAGACCAAGGAGGGCTTTGAGACCCTCAAGCATCCGAAGTTTGAGGTTTATGCGGACAAGGCGGGCGAATTCAGATTCAGACTTACCGCCACCAATGGCCAGATCATTGTTACCGGCCAGGGCTACAAGCATCACGCCGACGTGCTCAACGGCATTGACTCCATCAAGAGAAACGCCCCTGAGGCCACCATCGTCAAGGAAGACGAGTAGAATTTTTGTGTTGATTTGACATATTCGGAAGGTCGCCTGGCGCGGCCTTTTCTGATTCGGCCGCGCGGAATTTTTGAGATCTGGCGATGATAATCTTGCAGATGTATTATCCGCTATGTCAGTCTCTTTCGGTTCATGGTCGTAAGATCCTGCATGTTCTGACATATGGCTTGTCACCTTTTCGCATATGCGCAAATTCTCAAACGTCGCTTCAGGAATTTTGATAAACTTTCAGCATTGCAATCTGTAGCGGACATTCCTCATGAAAGAATACTTCAAGCGGCGGAGCTTTGCGCTGATCCTGTCGGCCGGCCTAGCCTGCATCCTGCTGGCGCTGTACCTCATGTGCATGCGCTGGGCGTGTCTCCACATTCTGACATCGGAGGCCTGGAATTCGGTTTCAGCAACCGAACAATCCGATTTCTGGCTGATGAGCCTGCGCTTTGATCTGAAGTTTTCAGCCATAGCTCTGTCCCCGCTGATCCTGCTGGCGCTTCTGCTTCCGTCAGGACGCTTTGCCTCATCCTTTCCGAAGTGGGGCGCTCTGTACTCGGCGCTGGTGTTTTTCTACTCTGGCTGCGCCGGCATCGCCAACTACTATTACATCAAGACCTACGGCCATCATTTCGATCTGATGGTGTTCGGCTTGGTGAACGAGGATACCGTTGCGGTGATCCGCAGCATCTGGGACGGTTATCCGGTGGTGCGCGAATTTCTCTTCGGCATTGTCGCCGGCTTTGCCGCTTGGCTGCTGCTGAAGCCGGTTTTCAGGCGTATAGCTTCAAACGAAGGCTGGAGAAATTCAGTCGCCGCCGTTGCTCTCTTTCTGATCTTCGCATCCGTCTGGGCCTATTTCATTCGCGGCGATCTGGGCAAATTCCCTCTCCGGCGGGCGGCGGTGGCGGTTACCACCAATACCGCTGTGAACGATCATGTTCCTTCGGGGCCTCTGGCTTTTGTCTGGACCGTATCGGATCATATGAAGGAAAGCGGCAGGCTCCTTTACGCCGACGCTTCCGAACTTCATGATCTCGCCGGGTTTTTCGGACTGCCCGCTCCGTCAGGCGACGATTACAGATCGGTCATTGCCGGAAACTCCCGGGGACTTGTTTCCGGAAAGCCTCATGTGGTGCTGGCGGTGATGGAGAGCATGAGCGCCGACATGCTGCTGTTTGACAATCCGGACAACTTTGACATATACGGCTCCCTGCGGAAGGTCCTTGCCCATCCGAAAGTCAGTTCCTTTGACAACTTCATTTCCGAGGGAGACGGCACCATCGACTCTCTGGGGCGGATCCTGGTGCGTCAGGGGGACAATACGGATCACTCGGTGGGACGGTATCTTCACAGCGGCTTCTTCACCTCGGCCGCGCTTCCCTTCAAAGAGGCCGGATATCATACGGTGTTGGTGACCGCCGGCAACCGGGGCTGGCGAAACCTGGGAGATTTCGCGGTGGCCAACGGTTTTGAAACCGTCATCGACGACAGCGCCATCAGACTGAAGAATCCGCAGGCGACGGGCGCCACTTGGGGCCTGTTCGACGGCGAAATGTTTGATGCCGCCTACGAGCTGCTGGAGGAGTCCGATCGGCCGGTGTTCATGGTGCTGCTCAGCGTCACCAACCATCCGCCGTATCAGCTGCCGACGGGCTACTCTTTTTCCGCCATCAGCCGTCCGAATCCTGCTGTGGCGGCCAAGTACCACAACGACGACATCTACAGCATGTACGAAACCTTCAGATACGCCAACGACATGCTGGGTGACTTCATGCTGAGAATAATGAACAGCCCGAAGCTTTCAGGCAGGAGCGTGGTGGCGGCTACCGGAGATCACAATGTCCGGGGGCTGAACGTGTATCAGCAGAACGATGCGGTGATCCTGGGTCATCAGGTTCCGTTCATTCTTTACGCGCCGGTTGAACTTGCGGTGGACAAAGGCCGGTTCGCCAGCCACAAGGACATTCTGCCGACTCTTTACGATCTGACTCTTGCCGACGGCGTGTATCACTACCCCGGCTGCAGTCTGGTGGCTGATGCCTCCGACTGTCCGTACAGCTTCGCCTACAACGGCTCGGTTACGGTGACATCTGAGGGAATGTGCCTGTACGATGCTGGAGTATACCGCTCCTACAGTCTTTCCGGCTTCAAAGCCGTGGCGGCGGCGGACAACGCCTCCTGCAGAGTGTCGGAGGCCTACCGGAAACTGACGGAATGGTACTACCGCTATCAGACGGCGGGGCTTAAGGAACAGGAGACGAAAAAGAAGCCTTAGGCGGAAGGCGCCATGCGAACCCTGGGAGAGTGCTGCAAGGCGATGCCTTGAGTGGAGGACGCAAAGCGAAGCCCAAGAGGAGGCCGCAAAGCGGCCTGGTCTGATGTGAGAAAGAATGAACCGGGGCGGTGCGACCGCGCGCTGACAGTCGACCGGCAACGACAGACCGCGCGGATCCGTCAGCTTGCCCCGTGGGCGTCCTTGTACATTCTGATGTACTGCTCGGCGGATTTGGTCCAGTAGTACTTGGTATGCATGGCGTTCACCTGGACTCTGCGGTATTCCTCCGGCTCCTGCAGGAAGAAGAGCAGAGCACGGCGCATGGTGGCCAGCAGATCGATGGACTCCGGACGCTCGAATCTGAAGCCGGTGGCGTCCTGCGGATCGTGATCGTAATCGTTCACGGTGTCTCTCAGGCCTCCCACCGATCTGACGATCGGCAGCGTGCCGTAGGCCATGGAGTACATCTGGTTGAGACCGCAGGGCTCGTACAGGGACGGCATCAGGAAGAAGTCCGAGGCGGCCTCGGTCATGTGGGCCAGGGTCTCATCGTAGGAGTTGATGAACACCAGCTTTTTCGGATATTTGGAACTGATGATGCTCAGCTGCTGTGCCAGATACGGATCGCCGGTGCCGATGATGACCACGCTGACCTTGTGCACCAGGAAATTCTCCAGCACCGGGATCAGAATGTTGATGCCCTTCTGCTCCGTCAGCCGGCAGATCATGCCGAACATCGGATTGTCGTTGACGTCAAGGTTGAGCTTCTTCTGCAGGATCCTCTTGCAGAGATTCTTCTCCTCGATGTGGTTGTGGCTGTAGTTGTACGGGATCAGCGTGTCGTTGATGGGATCCCAGTCGGTGTAGTCGCAACCGTTGACGATGCCTCTGAGGTGGTCGGCCCGGGCGGCGAAATTCTTGGACATGCCGTGGCCTCCCAGGTAGGTGGTAAGCTCCTGGGCGTAGCCGAGACTCACGGTGTTGATTTCGTCGGCGTAGGCCACGCCGATCTTCAGCAGATTGAAATAGGACATCCCCTGCATGAGGAAGTCGCTGGCGTAGTCGTTGATTTCCGGCACCATCCAGAACTGCGAGCGGTCGTACACGCCCTGGTAGGCTCCGTTGTGGATGGTCAGCACCGACTTGCTGGAGCTGAAGATCTCGTTGTTGCGGTAGCGGATCTTCAGCAGAAATGCCGCGATGGAGGTATGCCAGTCGTTGCAGTGGACCACATACGGTCTGAAATTCTGGTGGATGCACGCCTCAAGGGCGCAGATGCTCAAGAATACGAAGCGCTCGCCGTTGTCGCCGTAGGCCACGGACTGCTCGTCGTACAGTCCGTTGCGGTAGAAATAGGGCCCGTAATCCACGAACCAGATGGTGAAGCCGTTGAAATCCTTGGCGAAGAGGCAGTAGTGGATGGTGGCGTGACCGTTGATGTTGAGCTCGTATTCTCCGATCTGTCTGATCTGTTTCACGTGATCGCGGCCCATGTAAAGAGGCATCACCACTTTCACGTTGTGTCCCATGCGGGCAAGCTCCGCCGGCAGCGCCTTGGCCACGTCCCCAAGTCCGCCTGTTTTGTCTATGCCCTGCAGCTCCGAGGTGAGAAACAGTATGTCCATCTGTCAGATCCTCGTTCCCTTGCGGATCACGATGATGCCGTTGGCGGAAACCTGGGCGTTGTCCGGCACTATTCCCCCTTCCTCTCCGATGATGGTGCCGTTGCTCAGCGACACGTCGCGATCGATGATGGTGTTCTTCAGACGGCAGTTGTCCCCGATGGTCACGTTGCCGATGATGATGACGTTTTCAAGTGAGGTGTTGTTGCCCACGTTGCATTCGAAGCCCAGCACCGAGTGGGTGATGGTTGCCGACTTGATGTAGCAGCCGGCGCTGATGATGGAGTTGTTGATCACCGCCGACTTGTCCTTGCTGCGGAATTTTACCGGCGGCAAAGGCGGATAGTAGGTGTGCAGAGGCCAGTGCGGGTTGTAGAGAGAAAACTTCGACGGCGTGGAAAGAATGTCCATGTGGGCCTGCCAGTAGGTGTCGATGTCTCCCACGTCCCGCCAGTAGCCCTGGCGCTCGTTCTCTCCCGGGATCACGTTGGTGCTGAAGTCGTAGACGAACACTCTTTTGTTGTCCTTGAGCATTTCCGGGATGATGTCGCGTCCGAAGTCGTGCACCGAGTACGGATTGTCGTTGTCCTTCTGGGTTTCGTTGTAGAGCGTTTCCGGATCGAAGATGTAGTTGCCCATGGAAACCAGCGCATGCTCGGGATCGCCGGGGATGCTGTGGGGATTTGAAGGCTTTTCTTCGAATCCGACCATTCTGCCGTCCTTGTCCACCTCGATGACGCCCAGGGATTTGGCCTTGCTGATAGGTATTTTGATGGCCGCTATGGTAAGAACCGCCTGCTTTTCCTTGTGATAGTTCAGCATCTGGTTCACGTCCATCTTGTAGATGTGATCGCTGCCGAAGACGCAGATGTAGTCCGGGTTCTCCTGCTGGATGAAGCTCAGGTTCTGAAACACCGAGTCGGCGGTGCCGTCGTACCATCTTTTGCCAAGACGCATCTGGGCCGGAATCGGGTCGATGAAGCAGCCGGAAAGTCCGTTGATGTTCCAGCCCTTTTTCAGATGCAGATAAAGCGACTGAGATTTGAACTGGGTCAGAACATAAATTTTAAGGATATTAGAATTGACGAAATTGTTCAGAACAAAATCGATTAGGCGGTAGCTTCCTGCAAACGGAACCGCAGGCTTGCTTCTTGATACCGTCAGCGGCATAAGGCGGGTTCCTTCTCCGCCAGCCATCACAACTGCTAGAACTCCAGACATTCAATTGCCCTCAGAATTGACGGTAAGATAATACAGTAAGCGACGTTGCAAAACTGTAGTGTTGTTCAAGGTTTAACGAAAAGAATCCCCATCATCTGCGGATTGGCGTTGGGCTCGCCATGGGCGCCGCCAAGCCCTGCACATAGCGCAATGTCTTTGGCGTGGTCAAACAGGCGCTGTCGCTTCCGGGGCAAAAGGCTCCGGACGGAAAGCGAACTAAACTGCTGACAGCCAAAAGTTTAACCGCCCCTCACTGTCTGTCTTTGCTGTTCAGATGGCTGTTCGCATGGCGCGCGTTTTTGAGACCGAAAATGCACGATTAAAGGTGCGTAGCCGAAAGATTCGATGCCGATAACCGTAAAATCAGGAAGCTGATCTTGTGGAGTTTGTTTATGTTAATAATTTTGATAAGCATATGTGGTATGGGTAAGAATTGTTTAACATATTGTTGATCTTTGGCGTGGCAGTCGTAGAATTGCATCGGTTTTCTTTTGGAGATGGCGCATCCGGCGCCTTCGTCAGCACCGGCAGGATTTGGATTGTGAAATCACCGCTGGAAGGCGTCAATTGCAGGAGGCATCATGACATATTCCGTAAATCTGGAGGATTTGGCGGAGAAAATAAGCACTCATGTCTTTGTCGAATACCTGTCAAAGACTGGCTGGATCTGTTTGCCTTCCAGGAGGGATTATTTGAAGATTTTCCAATTCAGATATGCTGACGACGGTTTTTATCAGGTTGTCGTGCCGCTGGAGCGGTCATTGGGTGATTATAAACGTTCCTTATTCGATGCGATTGTTACGGTTGCCGGCGCGGAAAAACAATCGGTAGAACAGCTGATACTGTATTTGTTAAATCCCAACACGGACATTCTTAAAATCAGACTGGACAAAAATGGCGCGGAACCGGGAACCGTTGCAATCGATGACGGAATTCGCATCTGTGAAAATGCCAGAAGGCTGCTGGCGGCAACGGCGCGGGACATTGCTGCTCTCAATCGTTGCCATCAGGGGCGAACTGACGACGTCGTTTCAAGGTTTGTTGACAGCTGCCGCCTTGGACAAACAGAGATAGGCGGTTACGTGGTATCGATATTCTGTCCTTTCGGCAAAATCGACCATCAAAACTCGTTCAGGCTGTTAAACGCTTTTTACGAAGAGGACGAATGCGCCAGTTCATTAAACAGACAGGCTATAAACAGGTTGATGAGCAGCGTTGCGATGATTAAGGATGCTATCGGCAAAGGCGTTTGCGACAGCGATGAACAGACGGAAAATTGCGCAGTAAGCGCCTGTTTTTGGCTAGCTTTGAGCGACTGACGCTAAATGCTGAGGCAACCAATCTTGAGTTTACTGTCCGATGGTCTCCTTTGGTAAAGAACAATCGAACCGGTCACAGTCGTGTCGCTCTGTCCAATTGCTGTTGCCAGTCGATTTCAAATACGTATGGCAGATTGAAGATACAATAAAACAACGTCGAGAACCGCAAAAGTCAGAGCGGTTGGTTACGCCAGACCGGGGTTTTCCGACGCTCGCTGAGGCGGTAACTCGCGGCCGGCGGCGCCGCTTCCGTTCCGGATACATGAGGAAAAATCAGACTTTTTTTGAAGTCTGTCATGCTATAATATGCCGAGTTTCTGCATTGCCGGATATGATCCACGGGTAGTGCAAGGTCTGAGATTAGGATTTTTTAGAGGAAAATTACGAAATGATCCGCGGTTCGATTGTCGCCCTCATCACGCCGTTCAGAAACGGACAACTTGATGAGGAAGCTCTGAGCAAAATGGTGGAATGGCACGTTGAACAGGGAACCCACGGCATAGTGCCAGTCGGAACCACCGGCGAATGTCCGACCCTTTCCCATGACGAGCACTGCAGAGTGATTGAGATCACGGCCAAAACCGCAGCCGGCAGAGTGGCCGTGATTGCGGGAGCCGGCTCCAACAATCCTGTGGAGGCCATAGAATATACGAAGGTCGCCGAGAAGTTCGGCGCCGATGCAACTCTTCACATCGCCGGCTACTACAACCGTCCCAACCAGGAGGGTCTGTATCAGCACTTCAAAATGGTGCATGACAACACCAATGTTCCTATCATTCTCTACAACGTGCCTGGACGGGCGGTGGTCAACATTCTTCCTGAAACCGTGGCCCGTCTGGCCGAGCTGCCGAGAGTCATCGGCATCAAGGACGCCACCGGCAATCTCGAACGTCCGTGGCTTGAGCGCAGACTGGTGAAGCGCAGCGATTTTCTGTGGATCTCGGGCGAGGATTCGACTGCCGTTCCATACAACCTCTCCGGCGGCTGCGGCTGCATTTCCGTAACCGCCAACGTGGCTCCGAGACTGGTGTCCCAGCTTCAGGAGCTGACTCTGGCAAAGAAGTGGGACGAGGCATGCGCTCTTCAGGATCGTCTCATTCCTCTGCACAAACTGATGTTCGCCGAGCCAAGCCCTGCCGGCGCCAAGTACGCCGCCTCGCTTCTGGGTCTGTGCTCCGAGGAGTGCCGCTGTCCGATCGTTCCTCTGACATCGGAGACCAAGAAGAAGATCGAGAGCGCCATGAGCGAGCTTGGCCTGATCTGATCAAGAATATGCGTTTTTTGGAAGGAGGCTGTTTTTGCAGCCTTTTTTTGACTGCGGATGCTACGTTTTCGTGAATGTCCGGAAACTTTCGGGGCGACGGATCCCTAAAAAACCGGCATATGGAGTTTTCTCATGAATTCAGATGCTGACACACAGAACAGCGGCCCGGCAGACGAGAGTTCTTTTCGCCGGATTGTAAGCTTTGTCCGGCGCGAAGGGCGGCTGACCAAAGGCCAGAGCCGGGCTCTTGACGAACTGTGGCCGGTGTATGGAATAGAATACAAAGCCGAACCTTTGGATCTGGCTGCCATCTTCGGCAATTCGAATCCGGTGGTTTTTGAAATCGGTTTCGGCATGGGCCGCTCGCTGCTGGAAATGGCGGAGGCCGCGCCGGAAGTCAATTTTCTCGGCACCGAGGTTCATCGGCCGGGGATCGGCGCCTGTCTTATGGGCATCAGGGACAAGAGCCTTTCCAACATCAGAGTGATGGATCACGATGCGGTGGAAATTCTGAAAAACATGCTTCCTTCGGGCTCTCTGCAGCGTCTTCAGCTGTATTTTCCGGATCCGTGGCACAAGAAGAAGCATCACAAGCGCAGGATCGTGCAGGTGGATTTTCTGCAGCTTGTCGCTTCCCGGCTGGTCCTGGGCGGAGTGATCCACATGGCCACCGACTGGCAGGAATACGCCGAGCATATGCGGGATGCGGGCAACGCCTGCGGCTTTCTGAAAAATCTTTCCCACTCCGGAGATTTCGTGCCGCGTCCCGACTTCAGACCGGTCACCAAGTTTGAGGAGCGGGGATTGAGACTGGGCCACGGGGTATGGGATCTCATGTTTGAGAAAGCCGCGGAGCCCGATTCGTCTCCGGAGGCGCAGAATGTCTGAGTCTCAAGCCGCGGGCGGGACGACGGCAAATCCGGACGGCTATCGCCAGCTGGAGCGCTACCGGGGACTGATCTTCGATCTTGACGGGACGCTGGTGGATTCCATGCAGTACCACATCAGAGCCTGGCAGGAGGTTGGAGCGGCGCGGGGGCTTGCGCTGTCCTACGATTATCTCATGAGCAACGGAGGGCGTCCGAGCCTTCTTATCGCCAGGGAGATCATTGCCAGATACCATCTGCCCGACGATGAGCAGGATCTGCAGCGGGAGAAGACCGCAAACTACGTCCGGCAGATCCCGAACATCGCCATTTATCCGGCCATGCGGAGCCTGCTGGAATACGCTCATGCCCGGAGCATCCCGATGATCATCGGCACCGGAACGCTGAGATCCAATGTGGAGGCCGTGATGCGGCATACCGGTCTTGATGCGTATGTCAGCAGTTTTGTCTCCTCTGAAATGGTTAAGGCCCACAAGCCAGCTCCAGACACCTTTGTGGCATCCGCCCGCGCGATAGGGCAGATCCCTGAGGATTGTCTGGTTTTCGAGGATGCGCCGCTTGGCATCGAGGCGGCCCGGCGCGGCGGCATGGACTGCTGCGTGGTGAAGGATGGCCGTTTCAGTCTGGATGAAATCATCAGAAACAGATCGGTCCTGTGAATGCCGCCTGGGGCCGAATTCGGGTCTCGCGACGTTTGGATCCGGTATCATGAGGGATGGAGGAATGAATCATGCGTGAGGTTTCCATCGACAGCCGTCTTTTCGGCGTGTATCCGGACATCCGTCTGGGTCTGCTGTTCTTTCAGGCCGATGTGGGCCCGTCCAGTCAGGCGTTCTGGACCCACATGGATCAGGATGTCCTTCCAAAAGTCAGAAATGAGGTGGAAGGCAAGAACTGGGATGAGATTGCCGGGATCAGAGGAAGCCGGGCCGTCTACCGGGCCTTTGGCAGAAATCCGGGAAGGTACCGGGTTTCATCGGAAGCACTGATCAGGCGGGTGCGTCGCGGAGACGAGCTGTTTCACATCAACTCCGTGGTGGACGTGAACAATCTGATCTCGGTGGAAAGCGGACTTTCGGTGGGTTCGTACGATCTGGGGCGGATCAGGGGCGGCGTGACCCTGCGCAAAGCCGAGGCCGGCGAGGGTTACCGGGGCATTGGAAAGGAATTTCTGGATATGGAAAACATGCTGGCGCTGGCCGATGATGACGGCATATTCGGCTCCTCCATGTCGGATTCCACCCGAGCCATGGTCACACTGGAGGCGCGGGACATTATGGTGGTGATCTACTGTTTCGAGAAAGAGATCGAACTTGAGAAACTGCTGGAAGAGGCCAAAGAGCGCTTTGAGCGGTTTGCGAACGTTTCCGGAACCGAATGCCGGATCGTTCAGCAGTCCGGCGGGAACATTCGCGCCTGAACCCGCAAGAAAACAGCGACTTTGCCCGTCTCATGCGGCAAAGCCGGCCATGCCTGCGGTTTTGTGCGGTTCCGGAAGCGAAACGCTACACGATCTGAGAGTTGTGATTCCTGCCCTGACGCTTTCCGCCCTGACCGGAGCCTCCGTTTGAGATGGTGATGGTTGAAATCTTTGCCTTGTAGACCATCTGCTGGTTGCCTGACGGATCGTTCAGCAGAATGCAGTACGGATCAAAGCCGGCTATGACCCCCTCAAGCTTGATCCCGCTGATGAGAAACACCGATACCGGGAGTTTCTTCAGTCTCAGCCAGTTGAGGGCGCTGTCCTGCCCGTTTCCCACTGAAAAGGCCTGATCAAGCGTTGCGAAGGTTGTCTGTCGTTGTGTCTGCGGTTGCTCTGACATTTTGAATCCGGTTGTATTTGCTGGAAGTTACTGGTTGAAGAACACGATTGATGCGTAGCCTGCGGTGTTCTTCACGTTGTGCTTGCTGCCGGTGGACTGGTAGGAGATGAGTCGCGGTCTCCAGTAGTGGTCCTCGGCCAGCTTGATCAGACTGTTGAGAGCGATGTAGCTGTTGGACTGGACGTTTCTGATGGAGCTGTCCAGCGCGATGACCTTGGATATGGATTCGGAATCCAGGGATTTCGATTCCTGTATCGAAAGGGAATGGCTGAGGCCGCCGCAGAGGATCATGAGACTGTCGTTGTCGACCAGAAGATCGATCAGCTTGACCAGATCGCTCTTTTCCGCCCGGTGATAGGTGATGGGCACAATCGGCAGCATCAGTTCGGCGGTAAGACCGGCAATCAGCGGAAGATTGTAGGCCACGTCGCAGATGTCGATGAATTCCTGCGAGACCTTGCTGATTTCGGTCGAACTGCCGCAGGTCAGCACCTGCTGCTCCAGTTCCGGCTCCAGCTGCATCTGAAATTCGGTCAGCCCGCTGCGGTAGGAATTGCTGTCAGGAATGTAAATGCCCTTGGTAACCCTTGAATGGGACAGACCCAGCATCACAATCCGCTTGTACCTGCTGTAGTTGGTGATCTGTTTCATGGTCTGAACCACCATCTGCGCGCACAGCTCGCTGGTGGCGTATGGCATGAAAAGCGCTTTCACGTCGGTGAATTCGACATTGCTGAACTGGGCGTTTTTCTCCTGCAGCCAGCTGTCCAGCAGATCGCGGTTCAGCTCGGAACCTTTGACGCCGATATTTGGCAACCTCATTAGGCAACCTCTTTTTTCTTATTATTTCTTATTATTTTTCTTTAGTAAACCTGTGTTGTTCGGCAGGGACCGCCGGTCAGCTGCGGGCTGGACGATGATGCCTTGAAACGCCGAGGAGCAAACCGGAAATTCGCAAATCCGGCGCCGACTGCCATCCTGAATTATCCGGGAATAATCGTGCCGTATGCAAGATCGGCGTCGAATCGCGATCAAATATTATATACATGATCAACTTTTTTGTTCTGCCGCCCCGGCTCCCGGACGCTTAAAGCGTTCCGATCCGTCCTAAACCGTTACTATTCACACCCCATGGATGGGTGTCAAATGCAACGTCCCCACCCATGACGGCAGCGTGACAGGAGCGGAAAACTGAGCCGTAGCATCCGCCCCTCCTACCCTGCTGAAGGAGGTGACGAAGAGTAACGATGTT
>JAFURY010000135.1 GCA_017480795.1 Succinivibrionaceae bacterium | reverse complement strand
TTGTCGCTTGCGAAGTGGTGTCTGACAAGAATACCCGCCTGCTCGAACTGCGTCAGAACCCGGTAAACAGTAGCCAGTCCAACATCCATGTTTTCGTTGGCAAGGATGCGGTAGACATCTTCCGCGCAAAGATGCCGAGTCCCAGATGTTTTCGCTCTCTGGAAAATCTCGAGAATCTTCATCCTCGGCACTGTCGCCTTCAGGCCCACGCTCTTGAGTTCCTGTTCCGGCTCATGCATTTCACTTTGAAGCGTAACCGTCATTTTTCACCCTTGGAAGGTATCTTTATGTCTCAAAGTCTTTATGATAGCGGCATTGCTTGGCGTGTGCGCCAACCACGGCCGACTGTCGGTCAATTTTATTGGATTTTGAAGCATGCTCTTTCGTCCTGTGTTTGTCCTGGCGCCCCTTTGCACGGCTGTCGCCCTCCTTGCCGGCTGCAATTTCAACAGTTATGTGTATCGGCCTGATGTCCATCAGGGCAACCTCATCACCAAGGAGATGACCGATCAACTCCAGATCGGCATGTCTCGCACACAGGTTCAGTTTCTAATGGGCGAGCCACTGATCAAAAGTCAGCTCCATCAGAACCGCTGGGATTACCTCTACTACAGCAATCCACGCAGGGGCACCATCGAAACGCGCCCCGTTACGCTGTGGTTTGATGACCAAGATTCCTTAGTGAAGGTTGACCACGACTCACTTCCCACGGAAATTCAAGCTGACTCTCTGATTCTGAAATTGCCGACAGACTTCAAACCTGAGCCCATGAGGAAGTGACCATCATGCTTAAGATTGCCATTACCGGAGCGTCTGGCCGCATGGGGCGGATGCTCATTGATGCGACGCTCAATGCCAAAGACATGCAGCTTGCTGCCGCTCTTGCCCCCGAAGGGGATTCCTGCATTGGCGAGGATGCCGGCCAGGGCATTGGTCGGCAAACCCACGTTCTCGTCTCTAGCGACCTGTCCAACGCATCTAACTGTGATGTTCTCATCGACTTCACTCGCCCTGCCGGCACCCTCAGACATCTTGAGTTCTGCCGGGCCAACAAAATCGCCATGGTCATCGGCACGACAGGCTTCGCCTCTAACGAAGTCGCGCTGATCGGGGAGGCTGCAAAGGACATTCCCATTGTTTTCGCCCCCAACATGAGTGTTGGCGTGAATGTCACCCTGAAGCTCGTGGAAATCGCTGCAAAACTGCTCTCGGACTACGACTGCGAGATCGTTGAGATGCATCATCGGCACAAGGTGGATGCGCCATCCGGCACGGCTCTTGAGATGGGGCGGCGTGTAGCTTACGCTCGCGGCCAAAATTTCGAAGATGTTGCTCTACTGTCCCGTGAGGGGCACACCGGAGAGCGCGAACAGCCCACAATCGGATTCGCATCTCTTCGCGGCGGCGATGTCGTCGGCGACCATACCGTCATCTTCGCCAACACCGGCGAGCGCATCGAAATCAGCCACAAATCAGGTTCACGCGCCGGGTACGCCAACGGTTCGCTTGCGGCCGCCCGTTTCCTGAGCACAAAGAACAGCGGCCTGTACTCCATGTCCGACGTACTCGGTCTTCAATAACTTTTTTCACCTTAGATAAAGGAACTGTCATGAAAGAACAAATCGACAAACTCGAAGATTCCATCCTCCGTCTTCTGGATGCCTACAATACTCTGAAGCAGGAGAATGCCGCGCTGAAGGCGTCTCTTGAACAGAAGACGCAGGAACTCGATGCCGTCCGCGGTGACACCGAGGCGGTTCGCACCCGCATCGATCAGATTATTGCCTCTCTCGAGTCTGAGCAGAACTAGTCCTTAAGAGGAGCCGTCCATGTCTGCAGCTAAAGTCAATCTGACCATATTGAACCGCCAATACACGTTCTCGGTTCCCGAAGAGGATGCTGAACGACTCAAGGCGGCTGCGGACTTGCTGAATGTCAGAGTGGATGCCATCCACGCGATGGACCGAACGCTAACAACAGAGCGAACCGCCATTTCGGCAGCTCTGCAGATTGCCTTCGACGCCCTTGAGGGCAAGCTCGGAGAAATCCCCGAAGATGAAGAGACCATCAAGCGTCTGGCTACGCTTCGGCTCAAGTGCGATCAGACACTTGATCCGTTGACCTGACCATTGTTTCGGCAAATCTCTTCACTCCCTTGAAAGCCCTGTTCCGCAGGGCTTTCGCTTTATAATGAAGTCACCTCGGTGATGCTTCATCCATGGGCTCCAATGTTCCTAACCGATGCACAATGTGCGAGGTCGTAATCCGTATGAGCCGATTGAGCGTTGGGCACGCGTTTGCCCGACCAATTTTTCCGCTCCGGCCGCGACCACCTGGACTTATGGTCTAGGCAACGTAGCCCGAAGCTCCCGGGGTCTTTTCATATTCAACCCTCAAATCCGCAAACAAATGACCCTCACCTTCGTCTGTCTGCTCCTTCTGCTCGGCTGCTGCACGGGGTTTGCCGCAGGGCTTCTCGGAATTGGCGGCGGCATGCTCATGACGCCGTTTCTCACCATGCTTCTGCCCATGGCAGGGGTACCCAATCATGCGGTTGTTCATGCTGCTATCGCGACATCCCTCGCGACCATCATGTTTACATCGCTTTCCTCAGTGAGAGCGCACAACAGTCGCGGCGCTGTCAACTGGAGCATTGTGGCGGGTGTGGCTCCCGGCATTCTGGTTGGGGCGCTTATCGGTTCCAAGATTTCAAGCCTCATGCCCACATTCTGGCTTGCCCTGCTCTTTGCCTGCTTCGTCGGATTTTCCGCTGTCAAGATGTTTCTTGATGCCAAACCGAAGGCATCACGCGACCTGCCGGGTTTTGCCGGAATGTTTGCTGCCGGCAACCTCATTGGCGTTGTCTCTGCTCTTGTTGGAGCTGGTGGCGGCTTCATCTCCGTTCCTCTGATGCTCTGGTGCAATGTCAAAATGCATCACGCTGTCGGGACATCCGCCGCCCTGGGATTTCCGATTGCGGCCGCAGGCACCATCGGCTACGTGTGGGCTGGCTGGGGTGTTCCGGAACTTCCTTCCGGAATGCTGGGCTACATTTATCTGCCCGCACTGTTTTCCATTGCCTATGCAAGCGTCTGCCTAGCTCCAGTGGGTGCCAAGGTTGCGCACTCCATCGACACCAAGCCCCTGAAGCGCATTTTTGCCTGCCTGCTTTTCGTCATCTGCGGCTACATGCTCTGGAAGGCATTCCAAAACTGGTGATCAGCCATGTCTCGCATTTTCAAACCGGAAACTCTGCAGCTATACCTTGTTCTTGATCCCGGTCTATACGGCGGCGCCGAAGGTATGATCGAAACGGCAAGACGAGCCGCCGCAGGAGGCGCAACAATGATTCAGTTGCGCGCTCCTAACTGGAAAAAACGGGCGTTGGTGGAGTGCGCCCGGGAACTGAAAAAGATTCTTGCCCCTTT
>JAFURY010000176.1 GCA_017480795.1 Succinivibrionaceae bacterium | reverse complement strand
GAAATGAGTTTGTTGGAAAAACATCATCTGAGAAAAGATGAAATGGAACGGCTCATTGCATCCGCAAAAAAATTCAAGGAGCAGAACACTCAGCGCAAGTTCTCCAAGAAAATCACGCCGGAACAGGGGCTCTACATCAAGTACAGGTTGAAGTGTGCCGGAACCACAGGTGCAGACATCGCATTTGAAATCGGTTGTACACAGCAAGCTGTGCAAGGTGTGCTTTCCGGCAAGAGTCACAGCCAGCGCATAGAGCGGGCGGTCGCACAAAGGCTCGGCTATCCAAGCTGGAACGAAATGGTGCAGACCCTAAGGGAGATGGCAGCATGAGGGAAGCGGTGCAGTTAAAGAAAAGGCTGGAGATAGAAGAAGACCATCTGAATCGACTCGTAGCGGTTTGTGAGGGGAGATTCAATCCGAAGTACAAGCGTTCCGGCGATGTCAAGAAAGACATTAAGTCAGCTCGCAATGAAGCGGCTGAGGTCTTCGCTTTCCTGGCAGAAGCGGACAACTAAAAGGGATACTCCCTTGCAAGGTCTATCAGATTAAGAGCAGCTGAATCGACTGTTCTTTTGGGTAATTTGGATTTAGGTTGCAGTAATTTTTCTTCTTGTTCATCACAGGTCATCATGAAATGGAAAAATTGCATAGAGAAGGAACCTCTTTTCAGGTAAGCATCCAAAGAAGAGCGAATTTCGGGACTGACTTTTGCATCACTTCCGTAAACCTTACGGATAAAGCTGTCAAGTCTGAATTGTGCGAGAGAAGCCAAAGCATTTTCAATCATACGAACATCATACCACACAAAAACAGGAGGCGGAATGAAAAAAAATGGCGTATGGAAAACTCAACTTAACGGAAAGCGCCGCACGGCTAGAAGAGCTGAAGGAAGCGGCAATGCGTGTGTTCCCCGCTGACGAGCCGGAGATGGTGAGGCGCGATCGCGTGTTCCGCGCCATGCAGGGCGTTATTTCCGCGCACTGGGTAGGCTGGCGCATCGAAAAGAACCGCGACAAGGACGGCTGCGTCCTACACGGAAACGGCATACAGAGCATAAGCGTCTACTGCCAGAAGAAGCTCGCGGGCTTCCGCCTTGTGGACGAAAAAGCAGCCGCCGTCACGCTCTTGTGCGACATCGTGCGCACGTTCTCTGCCGCGCGGGAGCGCATGGCAGCGGTCAAGTAAATCATGCAGCGGGAGGGAAGCATGGAACATCTGACGGCAGCGCAAAAACAGGCGCTCGCAATCAAAAACATGGTCAAGTTCCGCCACGAACCGCACTACGTGTTCTGGCGCAACGTATACAAGCACCCAGAGGTGCGTCACCCTGCGGGGAAGGAGGTAAACATGGCAATCTGGCTGAACGGCAGAGAGCCGCCGTACATGGAAAGCCGCGAGGCGCACGACTTGAACGGCGACAAAATCACGCACGCCGTGGCGAGCATGACCTACGAAGGCTTGCAGCGTGCCGCACTGTGCTTTTTCATGCTGCTTGACCGGCTGCACTTTAGCCCGGCGGAAATGGTCGCTGTTATCGACGACACGCCGCCACAAGCGCAAAAAAAAGCCGAAAAGCGCACGCACCCACTTGCACGCTTTTCGGTCTTGCAAAACCACGGCGACGATGCACCGCCGCCTGCCGCGTAATTGCAGCAAAAACTGCTACGAGTGTAGCACATTTTCAACCGCGCGAAAAGCGCAAAGGAGCAAAACATGAAAATCAAGAACTTGAAGGATGTCGAGGAGACAATCAAGTGCATCGCCAAGATTGACGCTGAAATCAGCGCGATTGACAACGACGCAACGAAGGCAATCAACGAAGCGCGAGAAAACGCCGCAAAAGCATCGGCGGGGCTTTCTGAAGAGCGCGAAAAGCTGATTGAAAGCCTCAAAGCCTATTCCGATGCCAACCGCGCAGACCTCTACGAAGAGGGAAAGAAGAGCCGCGACTTTATCAACGGCACCATCGGCTACCGTCAGAATCCCGACAAAGTTGAGGTCGCGAAGGACACCGCCGACCTTCTGATTGCCGCCGGATTCGCAAACTGCGTGAAGGTCAAAAAAGAGCCGGTCAAGGCTGCGCTCAAGAATTTCGATGCCGCCCAGCAGGAGAAATTCCACATCAGCTTTATTCCCGGCGAAGAATCATTCTACTGTAAAGCAGCCGAAAAGACTATTCCCGAAAACGCAGCATAAAAAACAAAACGGCGAGAACCTTCTGGATGTCGGCTCTCGCTGGCAAAGGAGCAAAAAAGAATGAATGAAATTGCAACGTCTGGCACAGCGCTCACCTCTGAGCAGGCTTTCCCCTTCCAGAGCGAGATAGATACCTGGAACGCCGAAAGCGCCATTGAGCGCCTGCGCCCGAAAGTAGAGCAGCTTAAAAAAGTAAGCGTGGAAGTTGCCCGCGACCTCTTCATCGCGCATGAAGCGCTTGCGCTTCGTGGCGGCGACCGGCGCAGCGAGGACGCGCAGGTGTTCGGCTTCTGCGACTTTCTTGAACTTGTCGGGCTTTCCAAAAAGACGGCGTATCTCTGGCTCAAACTGTATGACCCGATTGCCGACTGCGTGCGCACGCCGGAAGAGCTGACGGCGCTCAAAAGCGCAAACCCGCAGATTGAGGAAATCAGCCCGCAGGTACAGGAATTGCAGACAAAAAAGGAACAGCTTATAGCCCATGCAATGGCAACGGGTGAGCGGCTGTACAACGAAGGCTGGAACGAATTCGGCTGCGAAGCCGAATACCGGCTGCGCAAATCGAACGAACGGCTTGCGGAAATCGCCCACACGTGGACAAGCAAGAAAGTGCAGGTGAACTACGGAAAAGACGATTACTTTTCGACCACCGTGCTTGCAAACGGCAAAAACTTTGCGAAAATCAACCTGCAAAACAAAGAGCAGTACGCCGCACAGCTTGCGGTGTTCGATATGCTCGACCAGTACCTAAAGAGCTTCACCGACCCCGCCGTGCGTATGTCGGCAGTGTGCAACATTGCGCTGCGCATCCGCGCCATCGTCAATGATATGCACAAGTCAGATGTGGAGCTTGGCATAGCAGAGGTCGGCGCATGACACCCTTCGTCCCCGTCACCGATAAGAAATTTCCGCTCCGTGCCGCAGTCTACGAGGCATACCGAAAGCGCTCGCCCCTCATCTCAAAGGCAAAGGCATACGAGCAGATTGCGGAGAAGTTCAGCATCTCCGTGCCGACCGTGCAGCGCTACATCCGCCGCATGGAAAGCGGCAGTATGTTCAGCCTTCCCGAGGGCAAACAGGGCCGGCATGTCTACGCCTGGAGCGACGAAGCATTGAGTTTCTTCACAAACTTTCTGCTCGCTGCAATCCAGCAGGTTGGCGGCTGTACTGTGCGCAACGCATACAAATGCACGCGGGAAGAAGCTGAAAAGCAGGGCTGGAGCATCGGAAGCGAGGCAAGCGCATACGTGCACGCCCGAAATATCAGTCCGGCAATGAAAATGCTTGCAAAGGGCGGTCAGCGTGCGCTCGACAACATGTTCTACATCAGCCGTGACCTTACCAAGCTCAAGCCCTTCCAGCTGATTGTAGGCGACCAGCACATCTTCGACTTCTGGTGCTTAAGCCCGAAAGGAAAGAAAATCCGTGCTGAATGTTATCTCTGGCTCGACATGGCAACGCGTCTTGTCTACGGCATCAGCTTCGACATTGCCTACAACACCTACACGGTAACGCGTGCGCTCCGCATGGGCATTAAGCGCTTCGGCAAGTTCGAGAGCACCTACAATGACAACGGCTCAAGCGAAAAATCAAAGCTAGCAGACAGCATCGTTGAGCGCCTGCAGAACTACGGCGTGCGCTTCCTTGATGAGGCAGACCTCTATCATGCCGAAAACGGACGCTACATCGTCGAGGACACCGAAGGGCTTGTGGTCGATGTCGTGCAGACAAAAGCAGAGTGGAAAAAGAAGCACCGCCGGATTTTTGCCCGCGTAAAGAACGCAAAGACAAAGCCGATTGAACGCTTCTTCAACACGCTGGAGCAGATTCTGCGCGACCAGTGCCTGCCGGGACTGGTAAAAGGGCTTGCAATTTCCGCGCCGGAAGAGGAGCAGGCAACAAAGCGCCTTGCCTGGCAGGAGAAAAACGGCTATCTGCTCAGCTATGACGAGTTCATCAAGCAGGTGGTAAAGGCAATCGACATCTACGAGACACGCGTCCACAACACGCTCGGCTGCACGCCTCGTGAACGCCTTGAATCCTACAAGCGCGAAGGCTGGCTTCCGACCTTCATCGACCCGCGTGACGAAGCCTACCTCTTCATGGAAAGCACCATGCGCCAGGTAAAAGGCGACCGCGTAGAGTTGAACGGCACCTGGTATGTCGGTCCCGAGCTTACCCAGCAGATGGTGCTTGAAAACCGTGGCACGCTCGTAGCCTACGACCGCCAGAAAGTAGAGCTGAGATACGACCCGGAAAACCTTGCGCTGGGCGTGTTCGCCATCGAACCGGGAACGCACCACGCAATCGCGCTGCATCCGGTCGAAAGCATCGACATGCTCGACCATGACGCAATGGTCAGGCAGCTTGAATGGAAAAAGCGCAACATGCGTGCCGTGCAGGAAGCCTTTGAGACTGCGACCGCAAACAAGAACGTGCGCGTGCTTTCTGAGCCGGATCGCTTTACCGAGCTGCACAAGGCGGAAAGCCTGGCAGATGAAGCGCTGTCGCACCAGATTGAGTACAAGGAAAGCGCAGGCGTGCCGGTTGCGGTTCCTGCCGTTAGCGAAAAAGCTGATGCGGACTTTGCGGAAAGCCGTACAATTCCGCAGAGCGTCAACCTGCGTAGCCGAGCCGAAAGCACCGTCATTCCGCACGCTGTCAGCCGCAGGGAAAACGAGCTTTCACAGGAAGACTTCCTTGCGACAATCGCAAGCCGCATAGCAAGCGAAAACGTGCTCCGCGCTCACGGAAAACCAGTGTTCTACACCGACCGTGACCGCTACGAGTATCTCTTAAATCAGTTCTATTCCGGCGAAAAACTCAGCCGGGAAGATATGGACTTCAAGTTTGACTACGAAAGCAAAATGCCGCCGAACGAGGAAAGCTATTTTGCGTCGTACATCAAGGACAAATTTCACAGATAGGAGATTAGAATTATGGAAAGCACATTAAGAAGCTACATTGAAAACAACAAGCTGTCTATGCAGGACGCAGCACGCCTTATCGGAGTTGACAAATCCCAGATTGTCAAAATCTGCCAGCAGACATACCCCAACTGGCAGGACAAAGAATCAGAATATGTCGAGCGGCTCCGAAAGGCAGGCTACACAGCCAGTATACCACAGGGCATCGCAATCGACACCGATGTACTGGTGCTCACACCGAGCGTTTCCCGCTTCAAGGCGCTTGCAGACGACCTTTCTTCTCCCACCGGCACTATGTCGTCCTCAATCGGCATGGCAATCGGAACCGCAGAGCGCGGAAAGACGCACGCTTCAAAATGGTATGTGCAGGAAAACCCGAACGCCGCCTATGTGCTCTATGTTGACGGCGCTACAAAAGTGCAGCTTCTGCGCGACATCTGCGAGGTCGTCGCCTTTACCCGCCCGCACAGCATGGACGGTTGCATCACCACGCTTATCGAAGCCTGCAAATACACCCGCCGCCTTATCATCATCGACGAAGCGGACAAGCTCCCGGTCGCTCATCTTGAAATGCTGCGCGGCATAAACGAGCGCTGCCAGCTCCCGCTTCTGCTTGTCGGAGAAGAGGGCTTGAAGACAAAGACAGACCGCGTTCCCCGCCTGCGAAGCCGCATCCGTAATCCGATTGTGCTCTTTGACCGGGCTCAGGCCGTTGACGTAGCCGCCTACTACCACGAGGCCGCGAACATCGACATCGACATGGCAACCGCAACGCGCCTTGCCCAGCACGCACAGGGCGGCTTCCGCTCCGTCGTGAACGATTCAATCGCAATCAGCAAGATGTCAAAGGCTTCCGGTCTTTCATCCATCACCGACAACATGCTCGACAAATTGTGCGCATAAGGAGCGGGTTATGGCAAAGCAGAAATCAAACCGTGCGCATCTTGTCGCGCTGATCCATGCACAGAAAAACGCCGCCCGCCTTGACGACGATGCATACCGCGCAATCGTCTACGGGGCTACCGGCGAAGAAAGCTGCACTGACTGCACCATGCAGCAGCTGCACGCCGTATTCACCGACCTTAACATCGTGCTGGAACGCCAGGGCAAAAAATGCTTTGTCTTCCGCGCCCGCTTTGAGAAGCCGGACATGCGCGATGCCGTTACCGCACGCGCAAAGAAGCTCCTCGGCGAAAACTGGCAGGATAGGCTTTCGCTTTTCGTACAGACAAAGCTCCAGAAACAGTCGCTTGCCGACTGCTCTGAAGCAGACTTGCGCCGCGTCATGGGCTTTCTGTCCGGCGTGGAGCGGGGAGCAAAATAATGCAGGAACTGTTTTCCATATCCGAGCTGCGTAAGCCGTTGACCGCAGAAGAAAAAGAAGCGCTCATTCACCGCATAATCCGCAACGCCCGCCTCGGCATCCAGTACATGTACGAAGTGCGCGAAGCGGCCGGAATGATGCACATCTCCTACGACGAGATACAGACATTGCTCAACTTCTACAAACTTGACTGCACCGTCCTGCGCGACACCATCGTCCGCATCCCGTGGTGGAGCTTCGCCGAATACCTCATCGACCCCGCCGACGATATGGAAACAGCCCTGCAAGACTACCTGAAAGCGCTCCCCCATAAGGAGCCGGAAGAAAAACTTACAGCATAAGGAAAAGACAGAATAATGAAACAACTTCAAATAGTAGATATGTTTTGTGGCGGCGGCGGTGAAAGTACAGGCATCGCACAAGCGGCAAAACAGTATCATTTCGACATAAAACTTAGTGCAATAAATCACTGGAAAAGAGCCATTGAGACACATGCCGCAAACTATCCGTTTGCAGACCACTACGAAGAGCCCGTGCAGAATCTGGATCCAACAAAGGTTGTTCCGGGTGGAAAACTTGATTTGCTTTGGGCTTCGCCGGAGTGCACACATCACTCAAACGCAAGAGGCGGCAGGCCGCGAAGCGACCAGAGCCGCGCGACGGCCTGGGAAATCTGCAAATGGGCACAGGAGCTTTTTATAGGCAGATGAAAAAAGAACCGATAATCACAGAAGATTTTATTGATGAAGAACAGGCAAAAGCCTATCTTATTACCGCAGAAAACGACCTTGAGCTGCTCCCTTGCATACCGTCGGAACCCGGATTAAGCGATGCAGCCGCAGCTCTCGGCGTGTCAGAACCGACCGTTCAGCGAATGCTTCAAGATGGCCAGATAAAGCTCCAGAAACGTGCGATTTTGGACTACATAATGCAGAAAATGCTCGTAAATCGCCCCGTAAAACTCGCCGAACCCAGCCCAAAAAGCCCCATTTTGCCCCAGATAGAACCATAAAAAACATTAGTTTTTATTATAATTTCACATCAGAAATTTTTAGAAATGACAAT
>JAFURY010000020.1 GCA_017480795.1 Succinivibrionaceae bacterium | reverse complement strand
CCGGTCCAGCGCAGGAAGCGAAACCAGCGAATACACCTGCCGTGTGATCTGCAGAAAGAAGTTCTGGAAGAAAATCGCGCCGTCCGAGCCGGTTCCATGGGAAACAAACTGGGTCAAACATGATGTATGCCAGGCGGATCCGTCCATTGGCCGCTGATGCAGAAAACGATCAGACACAACGCCTTCAGTATGACCTGCGCCCAAGCAGGCATCCAGGGGAGAACGAGGCAACCGACAGCCAGAGTTCCTGTTCACTCATGCTTCCTGCAATACACGCATCTTGAGCCTGCGAAGATCATGGCATAGGCTTTAACCGTTCTTTCTTTGAATTCAATGGCCGCTTTGTACCTGTTTACCTGATCCAGGGCCTCGCTGGCAAGACTCTGGATCTTCGTATCTTCAGCTTCGCCTTTAGTCACATACTTGAGTTCAATAAGATACACGCATTCGTTGTCCTGCCCCTCGTTTACGGTGATCGCCAGATCAGCAAACCGCTCGCCGTCTCCTATCACCCGCAGCGATTTCTGCATCTCGGCAAAAACAGTCCCCTGGGAATCAAGTTTCGTGTACAGAGTCAGGTTGAGCGCCATTTCACTCATGTGACTAAGCACTTGCCCGGTATAGATTCGGCCCAAAAACTCGGTGCAGGAGGCGGCAAAGGTGGAGATATCGTCGCTGACAGCCAACAGGGCTGATATATCCAGTTCAGAATCGGAAAACTCTCTGCTTGGTCTCAGACGCATATCCGCAGTGCACTGGGCAAACAGTTTTGACATGAAAATATTCGGAATTCTCAAGGCCAGTCTGCCGGCGCGGGACCGTTTTCTGTCAATTGTAAGGTATCCCAGATAGTAAAGCATGGACAGAAGCTGCTTCCGGTCATATTTTGAATTCTTGTTCAGATTGATATCTGTGGCCAGACTGTTTATGAAGAAAGCGCCACCGCTCAGGTATGTCCTGAGCACCTCGTCAGCAAGACCGTCCTGAGCGATTCCAAACAGCTGTTTAAGCTTGGCGCCGTCATGATCGGACGCCGGATCAAGATATTCTTCCGGCGGCAGGAATTCTCCCAGCTGCTGCAGGTTGTCAAGATAGAACAGACACATGGATGAATTGTACACCGTGCGCTCCGCCTGATGGCTGAAACAGTATCCGTCATAAACCGGCCTCATTCTCTCTATGATTTCATGGACGTCGACGCCCAGCGCTTTGATGTCGACCAGTTGCGGGATCAGACCGGCAAGTTCCTGTTCGGTAAAACCGGCATATTCGTTGAAGCCTTTGTAGGCGGATACGTTCAGCGCTATGTTGAAGCCTGATGTAAGAGAGTCCAGAGATACGGAAGAGACCCCGGTAATAAAGGTTTTGTCGACACATGTTTCGGCGCCGTCCTTGATGGCGGCATAAAAATCCTTCAGGAATCCCCCTGCGCTGGTGATTTCTTTGAACAGCTGAAGATTCATGGAAATGAGATTGTTGGCGAAATTGTCGTACTCGTCGATCATAATGTAGAGCGACTTCTTTGAAGGATACAGTTTGTAGGCGCCAAAGAAATATTTGATGATACTGGAGGGCGTTTTCTTTTCAAGAATAGCAGCATTGAAATCGAAATCAGGATAACGTTCGCGAAAGTCGTCGATGCCCAGAACAACAGCCGCTATAAAACTATCGATCAGAGTATGCTTGCTTTCGCCAGACACTCCTGAAAAGTTGAAATTGAGCACATGATACGCGTTGTGACTTTCCAGATTCTGACCATAAATATATGTCCCTGAAAATATTTCATCATACCGGTCTTTGTATGAAATATCGTAGAAGCACTTGAGCATCTGAACAAAGGTGCTTTTGCCGAAACGTCTGGGACGCAGCAGAACCGGGTAAAGGGGCGACCGATTGCTTTCAAGTTCCAGGATGACGGAACTTTTATCGACCAGCGCCAGCCTCTGTCTGCGAAAACTTTCGTAGGAAGCCTCCCCGTAGGGAGTTCGCATAAGTTCCTGACTGCACTCCGCCATGATTATCCTCAGCCCCGTTTCCAAACAGCTGGATCAACTATAACGTACACAGCGTTCATTCGCAAAAAAATTGAGGCAAATTGTGGTGAAAACGATATTTGCGCTGAAACCTGAAACCCGAGGCGAGCGATGCATGTTTGCCCTGCGGCTCCGAAAGATCGCGGCGCTGAAAGCATAAGGCGGAAAAAGGCGGATGATCTCAAACCAAACCAGAAACCGCAGAAAGCGATCTGAAAACCGGCGACAGAAACCGCATTGCGGAAGAAAAAGTTGTTGGAACAGGAGAAAAACAGGATGCTTCTAGATGGTGCCCGGGGTCGGGGTCGAACCGACACGGATTTTTAAGATCCGAGGGATTTTAAATCCCTTGTGTCTACCAATTTCACCACCTGGGCTAAATGGAGGTGCGGATCGGAGTCGAACCGATCTAGATGGATTTGCAATCCACTACATAACCGCTTTGTTACCGCACCGTGGAGCGGGAAACGGGACTCGAACCCGCGACATCAACCTTGGCAAGGTTGCACTCTACCAACTGAGTTATTCCCGCAGACAGGTGTTATTATACTGATAATATTCTTTGCGTCAACTCAAATTTTTTGCGACCTTCGCCAACCGGACAAAAAGAATCCAGTCAGCCCTGAGAACAGGAAAACCCGCCGGATGGGCGGGTTCCCGAAACATAACACTATAAAATGTCCGCATTAACGGCGTCTGCCCTTCTTTGGCTCCGGCACCTTCAGATTAAGACCCTGATAGTACAGACCGCAGTGCTCAGGAAATCCCTTCGCTTTAGGCTTTGCCGGAGCGATGAGGGCGCCTGCGATCTGAGCGGCTGACGGAACCTTGATCTCCTTCTTCGGCTCGAACCAGCTCAGCGCCTCTTTCTTTTCCTCCGCTATGGAGTGCATAGGCTCAGGCTTTTCCTGTTTCTGGCAGTCAGCCGCGCCGGCGGGACATTTCAGACGCACGTGAAAATGCTCGGTGTGTCCGTACCACGGCCGGACCTTACGCAGATACGGCTGGAGGCTTTCGTCCCGGGTCATGTCGCACATGGCCACCTTGATGGCGGGACTTACGAAAATGCGCTCCACCTCCGGATCCTGAGCGGCGATCATGATCATGTCGTAATACTTGCGGCTGAAGTTGGAATTCACAACCTGGGCGCCGCGATCCACCAGCACCACGGCGTTGCCCCTGGTGGTCAGCTTCGACTTCGGCAGGCGGCGATGGGCGAATTCGATATCCACGTCAAGCCCGATCTGATGACTGGCATGACCCTTGTTGAAAGGTCCGCCGTAACGGCTTGACATGTCGCCCACCAGCACGGATTCCACGCCGGCCTTCTGATGCACCTTCTTGGAATAGCGCTCCAGGAAGCGGATCAGGGAAATATCGCCGTAGTGACGCTGATTCTGGGGATGATAAAGCTGAAAGAATTCGGAATCCGGATTGGCCTGGATACCGTTGACCAGACAGCCGTTGCTGTAGCTTCCCACAGGCTCGCTGCTGAAGCTTTTAGCCGGAGCGGAGCGGTCGGCATAGGTCACGCGTCGAGCAGGCGCGGCTGGCTTGCGATCATCAAGCACCCGCACGTCGGAACTGGCCGAAACGGGATCGGCTCTTGCGATCTGCACGGAGCGGGCCATAGGATCGCCGTAAAGGCTGTCCGCCAAAGCCGGCGCCGTCATGCATCCCAGACACAAAAGAACTGCTGAAGAAAGTCGGGTAAAGGTCATCTGTCACTTCTCCTTTGGCGCCGGCACTGTCCAGACGCCGTTTTTGTAAAAGGCCTGCCACTTGGTAGGCTTGTCGTTTTTGAGCGAGCCCACGTACTGCTGTTTGGTTTTTACGCTGTAGCGCACCACCGCCGGATTGCCCTCGGGATCCGCAAGAGGAGCGGCGGCAAGATACTGCAGTTTCTCCGGCAGACGATCCCTGAACCGCTGAAGTTCCGCCACCTTGACCGGCCTCGCCTCGCGGTGAGCCGGATAATCGTGGGCGGCGAAGAAAATGCCCCTTGAACTGTTGCGCAGCACGAAATGACTGCCCTCGGACTTTTCGCATGGCAGTTCCGGAAAATCGATGGCCGGCTCCTTGGGAGGCGCCAGCTGCTGATTCTTCTGAATGCTGCGGCGCTCTCCGCACTGGGCGTTGGTGCACTCGGCATACGGACCGAAACGGCCCACCTTTCTGGTCATCGGACTGCCGCACTTGTCGCAGATGTACATATTGGCGGTGGTGACGTCGTAATCGCCGGTCTCGATACGGTGACCTGCGCAGTTCGGAGCATCCGAGCAAAGAAACAGCTTGGTATGGCTGTCGATGAGATATTCGTCCATTACCCGGCCGCACTTTTCGCAGCGGCTGCGGGTGGAAAACTCCTTCTCCTCGTCGGCTTCCGGAAGATTCTTGCGCTCCACGAGATTGAGATTGAGCGTCTTGGTGCAGGTGTTGGTCTCGTCCCTGTATCCGGTGCAGCCCAGAAACAGCCCGGTGGCGCCGATACGCACCTCCATGGCTCTGCCGCAGCTTGGACATTTGAAATTCTCCACCGGCACCGGACGGTTCTCGGGCATGCCGTCCGGCTTTTTGGCGTTGGCGATGTCCTCCGAGAGCTGGTCGTAAAAATCGTCCAGCTTGCTGACCCAGTCCACCGACCCCTCGGCGATCCTGTCCAGATCCCCCTCCAGGTCACGGGTGAAATTGTACTGCATCAGAGCGGAAAAGCTGTGCTTCAGGCGATCCACCACCACCGCGCCGATCTTCTCGGCGTAGAATTTCCGCTGCTGCAGGCGCACATAGCCGCGCTCCTGGATCTTGGAAATGATTTCGGCATAGGTGGAAGGTCTGCCGATGCCTCGGCTTTCAAGCTCCTTCACCAGGGAGGCTTCGGTATAGCGGGCGGGAGGCATGGTGAAATGCTGCTTGCCGCCGATATCGGCAAGAGTCAGGGCATCTCCCTGGCTGAGAGCCGGAAGAATGACCTCGGATCCGGACACAGGAAGCACTCTGGTCCAGCCCTCGAACACCGTGACTCTTCCGCTGGCCCTGAAGCGGTACTGCCCCACCTTCGCCACGGCGGTGGTGGACATGTATCTGGCCGGCTTCATCTGGGAGGCGACGCTGCGATCCCGGATGAGAGCGTAAAGTTTCTGACCGTCGGATGCGAATTTCGGGATCTTCACCGCCTGCGGAGCCAGATCCACGTTGGTGCTGCGGATGGCCTCGTGAGCCTCCTGCGCCTCCTTGTTGGAGGAGCCGTAAAAGTTCGGTTTCTCCGGAAGGTAGTCCTTGCCGTAGTTGGCCTCGATATGGGCCCTGATGGTGCCAAGCGCGAAACCGCTGAGATTGGTGGAGTCGGTACGCATGTAGGTGATGTAGCCGGCTTCGTAGAGCATCTGCGCCACCGCCATGGTGTGCTTCACCGAAAAGCCCAGCCGGTTGCTGGCGGCCTGCTGCAGGGTCGAGGTAATGAAAGGCGCAGGCGGTCTGCTTTCGGTAGGCTTCTGCTCGATGCTGTCTATGACCGCCTCGGAGGAGTGAGCCTTCACGAAATCGATAACCGCGTCCGCCGCGGCTTTTGATCCGATCTCCAGTTTGTTCTTCTTCACCAGTTCGAAGGAGACGGGCTTGGCTTTTTTCTCTCCGGTGAGAAAATCAGCCTTCACGTCCCAGTATTCGTCGCAGACGAAGGCGCCGATCTCCCGCTCCCTGTCAACGATGAGTTCCACGGCGATGGACTGAACCCTGCCTGCGGAAAGTTTCTTGGCCACCTTCTGCCACAGCACCGGCGACACCAGAAATCCCACGATCTTGTCCAGAAATCTTCTGGTCTGCTGGGCGTTGACCTTGTTGATGTCAAGTTCGGTTGGCGAACTGAAGGCCTTCTGAATGGCATCCTTGGTGATTTCGTTGAAGGTCACCCTTTTGAATCTTGATTTGTCCCCGCCGATGATCTGTTGCAGATGCCAGGCGATGGCCTCACCTTCCCGGTCCAAATCGGTAGCCAGATAGATATTGTCAGCGTTTGCGGCCTGCTTTTTGAGCTTGCGGACCACCTCCTCCTTGCCCTCGAGGATTTCGTAGGTCGGTTTCCAGCCTTTCTCGGGATCGATGCCGAGTTTTTTCACCGGACCGTACCTGTCGTTCCTTGCCACCTTGATCTTGGTTTTGCCCAGAGGCAGATCCCTTACGTGGCCGACGCTCGATTCCACCACGTAATCGCCGCCAAGATATTTGGATATGGTTTTGACCTTGGCGGGAGACTCCACTATAACTAATGATTTACCCACAATCGCTCCGTTACCGAACCTTGCCGGTGGCCCTGTCCAGAAGAACAGACGCCTGCTGCAGCAGTCCTTTGATACCTTTCTTCTTTTTTACTCTGAACTCAAAGACGTCGAGAAAATCCAGCTTTGAGGTGATGAATTCATTGGAGGTGCCGATTTCGTCCACCAGGTGATACTGCATGGCGTCCACGGCGTGCCAGTGCTCGCCGGTGGCCACCTCTTCAATCTTAACCTGCGGCCGATACTTGCTGACATGATTTTTGAAAAGCGTGTGACACTGTTCAAGTTCTTTCCTGAACTTTTCCCTGGCCTTGGGATCGGAATTGTCGCCGAAAACGGACAGCGTCCGCTTGAACTCGCCGGCGGTTTCCTGCTCGAAATCGATGTTCATCTTGTCAAGGAGACGGTGGAAATTCGGAAACTCGGCCACCACGCCCACCGAGCCCACCACCGCAAAAGGCGCCGCGACAATGTAGTTGGCGATGCAGGCCATCATGTAGCCGCCGGATGCCGCCATCTTGTCGATGCATACAGTAAGTCTTATGCCGTTGCTGCGAAGCCGCATGAGCTGAGAGGCGGCAAGCCCGTAGCCCACCACTGTTCCCCCCGGAGAGTTGAGACGGAGCATCACCTCGTCCTTGGCGGTGACTATGGCCAGCAGCACATCGATCTCTCTGCCCAGCGTGTCGGCCTGGGAGGCGGAAATGTCGCCGTCGAAATCCAGCACGAACAGACGATGTCTCTCCTCGTCCGACCGGGACTCCTTCCTGCGCTCTGCGGTTTCCTTCTTGAATTTTTCCAGTTCCTTGCCGGAGAGCACGCCGGAGGCAACATCCCTGACGGCCTTGCGGTACTCCTTGGTGAGATTGACCACGGTGATGTTTTCAAGCAGAGGGTTGGCGGTTGATTTGCCGTCTTTTCCGGAAAGCGCCTTCACCGTGGCGTAGACCATGACAAAGGTCAGAAGAGAAAAAAGGATAAAAACGAATGAGGACTTGGCGCCGAACACCAGGCTGTCCATGAAGAAATCCTGCATTGACTATATTTTCCTTACAAAACACATAAGCACAGAGGCCAGAAAGTTCAGCGCCACCGCCGCGTTGAACACCGCCACGCTGCCGGCGTTTTCCAGAATGAACCCGCACAGAGCTCCGGAGAGAATGTTGCCCACGGAAATCGAACTGGAAAACAGAGTGGTGGCCTGACCGGGGATCCTGGGCAGCATCTCCTGAAAATAAACCATCAGCAGAGACGTGACTATGCCGATGCACACGGCGTTGGCTATCTGCGCGCACCAGAACTGGGCGAGAGTCGTGGCGCACGAGATTGCTATATAATACAAAAAGCCACTGGCCGTTGCCACAATCAAAATGTATTTCATATGCAGTTTCCGGGCAAGCCAGCCGGAAATCAGCATGCACGGAATCTCAAGTCCCGCGGCGGTGGCCATGAAAATGCCCACGTATCTGGTCTCGAGATTGAGTTCCCCCGTGACGTACTGTGGCATGGCGATGATGTACATGTTGTTGCAGGCGAAGACCAGAAGATTCACCATGCACAGCACAAGCACGCTGGGCTCGGCAAAGAGTTTCGCGGATCTGGCCTCCTTCCGGTCGCGTCCGAAATCCGAGGACGGCATAAGGAAAAACACCACCGTCATGGCAGCAAGGAACACCGCGCAGCTGCAGAGGTACACCACGGTGAAACCGCTCTTTTCCAGAATGATCATCACCGCAGGAGGCCCGATGACCCAGGCCAGCGCGAAAAAGGCCCGCATCACCGAGGTGAAGAACACCGGATCTCCCCCTTTGTGCCGGCTGTATTCGCGACCTGAGGCGAACACCTGCCCCGCCACCGAGGCGAAGCAGTACAGGAAATTGACCGCCACCGCCAGCACCCAGTAGGAGCGGATGAAGGCGAAGCCAAGGCACGCCAGCGCGCCCGAGAAGCACCCGAAAAGAATGATGTTCCTGCGGTTGCCGGCAATGTCGGAATACTTCGCCACCAGCTGGCTGACCAGGATGGAAAGAACGCCGTGAACCGTGAAAAAGGCGCCGATCTCCCATCCGCTGGCGCCCACTCCCCGGGAGAGAAAAAGACTGGACACCGGAAGAAACATGGCCATGGTGGAGCTTGCAAAAAAGATCACCACGAAGTAGACCCACGAGGTGCGGCTGGCGAAGATGCTCTGGCTCATGACGGGACGTTTGTCAGTCCGAAGGGCTACGAGCCGGAATCCGCAGAGGACACGGCGCGGATGCCTTCGTCGGAAAGTTCAACGGCCTTGCTGCGGTAGAGATGGCCGATGGCCTTTTTGAACTTTCCCTTGGAAACGCCAAACACCCGCTGGATCTCCTCGGGGGGCGTTCTGTCGCCGAAGGGCAGAAAGCCTCCGTGTTCCTCAAGTCGGTCCAGGATCATAGCGGCAAGCTTCTCGTCCCGGCGAAACTCCCTTTCATAAGGCTTTGGCGCCGCCCGGTTTTCGCCGCCGGCGGATCCGGCTGCCGCCGCATGCTCATCTGTTGCCGGAACCAGATCGACCTTGGAATCGGATCTGATCCTTCTTATGACCGCCTGAATTTTTCTGCCTATTTTGATGCCGGACAGATCTTGATTTTCCTTTTTCAGAAACATGGCGTAAAACAGGTTGTCCACCACCGCCTTGATGCCGATGTCGGTGACGGCCACCGGCAGAGCCTTGACATGATCTCCGGCCGCGTAGCCCTCCGCGACCAGATCGGAAAATCTGCGGGCGAAGCGGGTGGTGGCGCACATTCTCTTCTGATGATCCAGGTAGAGATAGACCAGGATCTCCTCCCCCGCGCATCGCTCGCATCCGGCTTCGTCAAAGGGCAGAAAGACGTCCTTGCGGATGGCGTTGTCAAGAAAATAGCCGTAGCTGTTGGAGCCCTTGACCTTCAGGCAGGCGGCCTCCCCCATCAGGGCTCTTGGTCTTCTGGCGGTGGCGGTAAGACGGCCGTCGTCGTAGTAGAGAAACACCGGCTTCAGGACTCCGGGCGCATCCTCGTCCTTCATCTGGGAGCGCGGAATGAAAAGTTTTTCCCCCTCCGCCGCCAGGAAGCAGCCCTTGTCCGTGATCTCGCAGATCTCAAGTTCGTTCATTTCGCCGATTTTTAGCATGGAAACTCCAAAGGAAAACGCATGGGGCGCGGAAGGAATGAAAACAAAAAAGGGGCATCGATAAACGCCCCTTGGTGAAAAATGGTTTAAGCCCGATTCTACTGACGGAGGAAATCGAGATGAACAATCTTCTGCTTCACAGGATGACGCTGGATGGCGACAACCTTAACCAGAACCGCCTCTCCGTTGATGTTGAGAGTGATGTTCTCGCTGTAGAAATCATTATTCTGCTGCGCAAGGAAAATCTTCTTGTGATCAAGAGAAATGCTGACAGCTTCCTTGTTGCCGCCGTATACGACAGCAGGCACCTTATCTTCGCGACGTTGGCGGCGGCTCGCACCTTTCCCTAAGTCTGTACGAATTTCAGCATCAAATGTATATGCCATTTTTTTACTCACTATGTAAAATTGAAAGAAAACGCAAACCGGGCTATGCGACCGTAAACCCGATTGCGTGCCCATTATCACAGATTAGCCGCCGGGATTCAACCGCAAATTTCAATAGCCTCCGGTTGCGGACGCCGCATGAAAAGCGGAGTTTCCGACGAAAGCCTGCCCCATGGCAAGAGCGCAGGATCCGAGGTTTCGACCATTCCATTGCCCGCCGCGCTGGCGGAATAGCTCTGCCCTGATAGGCCGGCGTATCGCAACTCACCGGTTCTCACGGCCAGCCGAAGCGATCCGCCACGAGAATCCGCGCGGGAATTTCGGGATCCCCGCCCGGCGCTTCGAAAACGGATCTACCGGTTCAGATCCCGAAAGGAGCGGTAGCCTGTCACATAGCAGTCGCTCTTTCCATGCCGGAAGCCGAGGTCGGAGCAAAGTCTGGCGTAGTACCGCGGAGATATGCCGCCCTTGTACTTCCAGGAATCCGCCCCGCGGCGCATGTCCAGCACTCCTGAAATGTTGCCGTATTTTTGCTCCAGATGATTTCTGACGATGTAGGCCGAAACCTCTTTGGCGCTTCGCAGGTTGGCGCCGCTCACCTCCTCAAGAAGCTGTCTGTACTCGTTTCTCTGCTGCCAGGTTTCGTCGCAACCGTTTGCAAATCCTGATGCGTTCATATTTTTTGTTTCTCCGTTTCAAAAATTTCAGATGGTAAAAGCCGCCCGCCTATCCGCTGAACAGGCTTAGGCAAAAGAGTTTTCATAGGCCTGTATCCGCCATGCCGGATTCAGGCGTCGGGACAGGCTGTCAGCCGGCTGCGGACAGTTCTGGATACATTCCATGTCAACCGGCTGCGGAACGTTCTGCACACGGTCCATCCGCGAATGTCTGACGTCCCGGCGCGACATTTGCGCCCGGCAAGCCTGCGCCTAGCTGAAGGATCTGAAGCCTGTCACCCAGCTGAAGCTGTTTTTGCTTTTGAGCCCCAGATCGCGGCACAGGCGCCGGTAGTATCCGGGCGCGATGCCGCCCACGAACTCCCAGGCTCCCACCATGTTCCGCATCCGCAGGATCCCGGAAATTCTGCCGTACCTTTGTTCCAGATGGTTGCTGACAATGTATTTTGAGACCTGATAGGAAAACCGGAATCCCAGCGGGCGCAATTCATCAAGCAGACTCTGATATTCAGCCTCCATCGGATCTGTCTGTCGCATTGCACGAACCTGACAGTTCTGGTCATTGAAGGCATATCCGTATCCAAATTCAGGCCCGCATGCGCAATATGACATTTTCCTCTCCTGTTCTGACATTGAAACCGCGCGACTTTAATCCTGACGCGCTCTGCCCGTCGGTTGTCTGACTGACCGTCCTTGCGCCAGGCGTTTCCGATTGCATGAACACCGGCGGCGGAACGCAAATATAGTGCTTCGCGCCGAGCCTGATATTTTTTCACCTTGGCGGAAGCCGTATGTTCAGAAATTGCTCCGCGGTTTCCAGAAATCGCCATCGCCCTGCGAACCTGCCAGACCAATGCAATGATAAATCCGGCGATCTGAGGGACCATTTTTTCATCGCGGTGAAAAAACAGATAAACCGTAAGGAAAACAGACGAGAGAAAAAAGGGCGAAAGAGTTTGCAACGGTTGGCTTTCATAGCCCGTTAAAGGAGTCCGGCATGACTGAACAGCGCGAAAGCAGGCTGTCTGTTCCAGGAAGGGATTTGAAAAGAGTTCTTTGAGCCCGTCTGCAATATGCAGTCTGACCCTTCGACATCATATCGCAACAGCGATATGATGTATGCGGGAGGAGATGCTATGATTGTTTACCACGGTTCCGATCACGTTATTGAGGTCCCTGTCTATAACGGCAGCAAGCGAGCAAACGATTACGGCTATGGTTTCTATGCCTCCGAAAACAAAGAGCTGGCCAAAGAATGGGCATGCTCAAAAAACAGAAACGGATACGCAAATTCCTACGAGGCGGATCTCAGCGATCTTTCCGTTCTGAATCTCAACTCTCCTGAGCACAACATCCTCAACTGGCTAGCCATCCTTGCAAAATACAGAACATACTGGCAAAAGACCAGCATCGCAGAGGACGCAAAGGAATACCTTCAGCAAAACTTCTTCATTGATCCAGCGCCGTATGATGTCATTATCGGGTATCGCGCGGACGATTCGTACTTCTCGTTTGCGCAGGACTTTGTTGCCGGCGCCACCTCACTGCGCAGACTTTCCGAAGCAACGAGACTCGGCAAGCTGGGAGAACAAATCGTATTCAAAAGCGAAGCCTCATTCTCGAAGATACGCTTCATAAAAGCGGAAACTGCCGATGCCGCCGAATACTTTGAGAAAAAGATCTCAAGAGACAGAGAAGCTCAGCGAGCTTACCGCAACTCAAAAAAATCATCGGACAGCGTGAACGAACTGTTCATGCTCGATATCATGAGGGAGGGTATCCAAAATGGCGATCCGCGCATACGATGAAAATTATCTCGGCACCGCGCAAAATATCCTTGGTCATGCCGTAGATTTTTCCGTTATGACATTAAGCCTCTCCCCTGACGCCTTTGGAAGAGCATTTACCGTATCTTCGGTTTCCGAACAGTTCGCCGATGGAAATCCTCGTTACGTCGCCGGGATGAACGGCTGCGAGCTGGCCCGGGAGATCCTGACAGAAACCCATACTCCATACAACGATGCGGAAAATGCGATGTACCTGGACAAATCGCCGGAATACTGGGCAGGCTGGGCGCTGGCATTTTTTCAATGGCTCTCCCGCCGCTCTTTTATGGAAATTCTTGCCGTCGTCCCCCTGTCGCAGATCATCCTGATGTATCCTGTCTATCATGAAATGGACCTTACCCGATTTGCCGAACAGATGGATGCTCTGCTCAGGGAGGCAAATCCAGACACAAGGCTGAAGGTGAGGCGTCAAAACAGCGGATTGTCACAATCCGGACTTGCCGCCGAATCCGGTGTCGCTCTCCGTCAGATACAGCTGTTTGAGCAGAGACAGCGCAATATCAACCACGCCGCCGCCATCACTCTGCTTCAGTTAAGCAAAGCTCTTCACTGCCGAATCGAGGATCTGATGGAGTACTGACAGTCGCATCCGGCATTACCGATATGACATTTTCATCTCTCGTTTTGACCTGAAACCGCAGGATTTTCACTCTGACGTGCTCTGCCCGCCGGTTGTCTGACTGATCGCCCTCGCGCCGGGTGTTCCCAATCGAATGAACGTCGGCAGGCGAACACAAACGCAACCCTTTGGGCCGAGCGTAAATTTTCTGAACCCTGGCAAAAACTGCATGTTCTGAAACTGCTCCGCTGTTTCCGGAAATTGCCATCGCCTCGCGAACTTGCCTACCCAACGCACGCAATGCAATGACAAGATCTGCTGGTGAAGAAATTGTTTTTCGGCGCGGCAAAAAAAACAGATAAGGCTGGATTGAAAACGGATGAGAGAAAAGATCGGAAAGACTCTGCGGCGATTCGCAGAAGAGCCGTCAAAAATGACTTGCATGATTTAGCGGCGCGGGAGCCGGATGCCCCAGAGAGGCATGATTTTAAAAAGATTTGCTATTTGAGGGGGCGTATAGTAATATAGTTGCCGTTATGGGGGATAGGTTCTCCCGCATTGATTCGTCAGTCACCCCGGTCAGGTCCGGAAGGAAGCAGCCAGGCTGATTGAATTGAGTGCTGGGATGTAGCTTATCCTCCACCCGTTTCTGTTGCATGGGACAGGAAACACATTCAGGACAGAGTCATAGAGTTTCTTGTCCGTCCCTTTTAAGAGGCACTTTTTCCTGTACGGTGCAAAATACTGTATGCTCGGAAAGTTCCTGCCTCCTGCAGTTTATCTGCCATCAGGTTTAAGAATCATACTCCTACCATTCATTGCACTGATACAAACTGACACCTGTTTCCCTTTCAGAGTTTTGTCATTCGAAGCGGAGAGTTTCAAACCGCCAACTGTCGCCGCTTCTCCAAGAAAATTTTGCGGGATCAGACATTGGTACGACACCAGAAACGGAACCCGTACCGAGATTCCGTCTTTAGTACTGCCGATTAAGTCGGCCCTGAAAGGTACTCTGAAATCAGCCATGCGTTTAAGAATTTTCTGAGTAAAAAAACCACACTGTTTCAGTTTGGTCAGAGCCGCAAACTCAATAACTGAACCGATCAGAGTGCAAATAAATTCCCTGTCTCTTTTTGCCATGACAATTTTGCTCAGATCATCCATACGGGACTCCATAAACTTTGCGGCATCGCAAACAGAGCATTTCGCAAGACGTCGAAAATAGCCGGCAAATTCGTCGATGCTACGGTAAAACACTCCTCGGATATGCAGCATGGAATTGAGATTGTTCCGATGCTGTTCAAAACGGTCGTCAGCCATCTGTTTTTGATCGCATTTCCCGATCTTGTCAAGACAACTGTTCATAAACATGTAGTATTCCACCGACGAACCGCTTGTCCAAAGTTTGTCCGCAAAGTCGAAGGTTTCCTGCGAATTGCGGAACATATATTTGCCGTTTGCCAGTGAGACAATTTCTCCTTTCAAAACCTCCACCTGTTTAAGCGGAAGCGCCAGTTCTTCCGGCATTGCGTCAATAAGTTCAGACAGTTCCCGAGCTGACAAATCGTATGCACCGATGAAGGACGGAAGATCTTGCAGATAAAGTTCATGCATCCTATTGTAATACTGTTGCGGACGGTCGTACTTTTCACGGCTGAGATAAAAATCTGTTCTGCCGGTGGCTGCATAGCCCAAATTCAAGGCCGCAATTTTTGGTTGAGCATTAATTGACATTCTTTGCTTTACGCCTTTCAGCAGTCTGATTGCGGCAGTTGAATCGCTCCCCTTCGCTGTTGTGATGACAAATTCAAGAAAATCTGTTGCAAGAAGCTGATATGCCTCCTCAAAAATTTCTTCGCTGCTCCCGGTATCGCGTCTCTCATGATTTTGAGCCGCAAAAGCCGCATCAAGCAATTGATTTCCCAAATCAGCGAGACTGTCAAAATAGTAATTCTTCCAGTATATGCCATGCACGCCGCCGCGGCCCAATGCATAGACCATGCGGCCGAAGGCATTGTAAATCTGAGACTCTTCAGTCATAGTTTCAATCAGCCTCTGGGTTTTCTGACAAAGATTCGCTTCATCCTTGAGCCCGTTCAGCTCGTAATGCCTTTCAAGCATTCCCCGAAGCAGTTCCTTTTTGCCCGCGCTCCAATCGGCAAGCAAAACTTCGGCCAGATTCTCGGGCGTATGGTAATTCTTGCCCTTGAAAAAATAGGGATACACATAGTCGCCGCCTCGAATACCGTTTTCTCCCTCACCAGGAACAGGAACAAACTCTCCTTCCAGCCATCGTTTCACTTCCTCATATCCCCAACGATGCGCGCCATCGTCTTCATGACGTGACGATATATCGCGATACGTCAGCCCCAGAACAAGATTTCTGAAATCATCGGAAAAACTTTCAGGAAAGGAAATTTTTCTCACCATGGCAAGACCGGCCGCAGACTGGACGGGAACCGCCTCGTCCTCAAAAGGCGTTTTTCCAGACAGCAGCTCGTAAACGGTGATGCCTAGAGCGTAATAGTCGGAAAGTTCGGAAAAAAGACCGCTGAATGTTTCAGGCGCCGCATACAGCGGAGTCTTTCCAGTGTGGGTTACCACAAGAGTGCGTGCGTCGGTTTCAGAACTGATGCCGAAATCTATCAGTTTGACAGTATTGTCAGAGGTTGACAGCAGAATATTCGCCGGTTTGAGATCCTTGTGAATTATTCCGCACGAGTGCAACGTCTTCAGACCGTCAATCACCGAGGGGATAATAAGTTCCTTCAGAAGTTGTTCGTCAATGACAATACCGTTTTCTGCGCTCTTATCCAGGGTTACGCCGTCATAGTACGGGCTCACGGTGTAAGGGAAACCATCAATTTCGCCCGAGTCGGAAACCGCGGCTATATGGCTGTTTTCAAGCCTTCGCAGTTTTTCTATGACGCCAGGTTTAATTGCGTTTCTGCGGTGATAGAGTTTGAAGGCGTATGCGGCTCCATGTTTATTTTCCGCCAGATATATCGTAGCCTCCGCCCCTGCGTTGGATAGAACAGATTTAATATGCCATAAACCTGCGACTGTCCTCCCACAAAGTTCCGGCGCGCTTAATCTGTTCGGGATCTCGTCACCAGATTTGTTGACACGTTTATAGAGTTCCGAAAACGAATTGTTCAATCTAAATTAGGCGGGTAGTAGACGTCTGACCGCCTTCCTCGATCCTATCCCCCCCAAAAAAAATTTTTTCTTGATTGAAAAAAATTTTTGAGTCCGTATAAACCTTTATCCCACCTACCTTTTTTCGATCCTGCCAAGT
>JAFURY010000134.1 GCA_017480795.1 Succinivibrionaceae bacterium | reverse complement strand
GCATCGGGATAATCCTTGTTGATGCGCACAAGCGCGGTGTTTCTCCGCTGCGCGGCGAGGCGCTCAAACGGGTAACGGATGATCGTCGGCGTATTGAACCCGACGCCGAGTTCCAGCAGCACAACTTTGTTCGGGTTGCCGGACGCAGAAGAACCGAGCGCTTCCTCCAAGAACGACTCATAACGCTCTTGCATCTGCCGCCAAGGCTCGTCTTCCACAAAATACATGTCCTTGCGCACATGAATATCCATCGCCTCGTCCTTCGGCGCATCGGGATTGAACTGCCGCAGACGGGGCACCAACTCCGAGGAAATACGGCAATCGCGCTGCTCCGCCACCATCCGCCGGAACAGCTCCGACGCATCGTACGTGTGTCCGTCACAGCCGGAAGCACCTTGGATGAGCGCATAATCGCCCTGCACCTCGAAAAGCCGCTCCGCATCGCAGCCTGCCTTTCGGAACTGACCGTCCACGTTGGTGGTGACGACGAAATAAGGCTTGTCTTGCACGAGCGTCATCAGCCGGCGGTACAGAGGCAGCGCATCGGGCGCCAGACGCGCATAATCTACGTGCCGCGACCAGTACGCCCATTTCTCCTCTTCCGTCCCGAACGGATAGAACGACGAGGTATAAAGGTCAGTGAATCCATAACGGCGGATGAAGTCCGCAAACGCCATCTCAAACGGTTCGCCGCTATAGAGGATGCCGGCGGCGGTACTCAGTCCGGCTCCTGCGCCGATGAGCACATAATCCGTCTCGCGCAGCAGTTCCCGCATCCGCGCAATGCGCTCATTGTAAGAGATTTCTGTAGAGTTGCGTATCATAATCCTTGAAGGTACAAAATATAACGGACAGCTTTGGACTTTCGACTTTAGGGCTTTGCCCGGACTTTTGACTTTCCCTCATCCACTCTTTCACCGTCCGTACCGCCATTTCCGCTGCCAAGGCTTGCGGATAACCGAATACGCCTGTGGAGATGCAGCAGAAAGCGATGCTTCGGCAATCATGCCCGGCAGCTGCATCCAGACAGTTCCGGTAGCAGTCCGACAACTGTTTCTCTTGCTCGGCGCTTGGCTCTCTGCCGCCTACTATCGGTCCGACAGTGTGGAGCACATGTCGGGCAGGCAGGTTATAGCCGCCGGTGATGACCGCCTTACCTGTAGGCAGCAGTCTGCCCCGCATGAGATCGTTGCATTCCTGCCTCAGCTGCAGCCCTGCCGCCGAATGGATAGCATTGTCAATGCACGCGTGGAGCGGTTGGAAACAGCCGAGCATCTGCGCATTGGCGGCATTGACGATCGCATCTGCTTGCAGACGAGTGATGTCGCCCTGCCAGACAGAGAGACCGCTGCCGCTGACAGGCACCACGCCTTTTTCCTCGCGCTGCAGCCCCAACTCAGCGTCCTGCGCAGCGATGAACTCCGGCGAGAGCGGCTGCGGTTGCCATATATTCATCAGCGCACGGAACAACCGCTGCTTGTCCTGCAGCAGCCGCGCCTGCCTCAGATCGGTCTCCACGCCGTTCTGCTCAGCCAGATAGCGGATACAGAAATCGATGTTCTCAGTTCTATCCATGGTTCACCTCGTCAAAATGTTCCTCCGCCCAACCGATCAGTCCGGACACATGCGGCATGAGGCTGTGCCCGCGTTCCGTGAGTGCGTACTCCACCCGTGGCGGCACTTCGGGATAAACGGTGCGGCTCACCAGCCCTATCTGCTCCAGCCGTTTGAGCGTCTGCGACAGCATTTTCTGCGAGCAGTCTGCCATGTCGCGGTGCAGGTCATTGAACCGCAGCGTGCCGTTCTGGTTCAGGTGGTATAGCACCAACAGCGACCATTTGTCGCCGAACTTGTCTATCACATTCCGAATCGGACAGTTCATGTATTGAGGATCTACCTCCTTATTTATTTTTCGCATATACATGTGTATTGAAATCGGCTGCAAAGGTACAAAAATTTCCGAAAGTAACCAAATTTCTGAGAGAAAAAATTAAAAAATAAAAAAAAGTGCAATTTTTTAATTTTTTTTGCAACCCCTTCCGGATTGTCATCATTTTTTGCTTTTTGGGGGCTAAAAAAATAAAAGGGGGCTTTCTATCGCGGACACTACCCTCGTACATGTGTCAAAACCTCGTTTTGGCAGTAAGTACTCGGGTGTGCTCCGCTCTCCCCACAAATTGAAATTTGCGGGGTCCCCCATTGGAAGCGAAGCGAGAGATAAAAATGAAGATACAAAGATGTGTGAAAGTGTGATGGAGTGAAAGAGGGATAAAAAAACGCGGCACTTGTGGTGTCGCGTTG
>JAFURY010000019.1 GCA_017480795.1 Succinivibrionaceae bacterium | reverse complement strand
TTAATAGTTTTGATCAATCTAAATAATTGCTCAATAAATACACAAATTTGCCACTATGCACAAACTTAAATGAATTTATATAGGCTTGATCACAAAACTAATTTGAAGTTCGTTGCAAATTTTGCATCGGGGGCATGACTTCATACAGTCAATTTTGTCCGATTTTGACATGCCTTGTCAATAGAGGAACAAGTGATAAAGCGCTCAGCTCTCGCAATTTGACCGCGCCGGTTCAGTCTCTTCTCAATATTCTCCTGCCGCAACGCCGCATTCCGCTCCTGCCAAGGTTACGACATGCGCCTTGACGGGACTTTCCATGAATTCCGGGACGTCTTTGCCATAATAGGCGTGTCTGGCCGCTCCCGTGTCTGCGAAATGGCAAGCTGTATCATTTTTAACCTCAGCGCCAACAGTCTTTGGGCACACAGGAATTTATCCTATAGTGAACGTCGATTGCGGAACATCCGTATGCAGTTGACGGCCAGACCGGTTGTGGGATAATTATGGATGATTGAAAATGAGATTTTGTCCCGGTCTCTCGCGAAGCTAGGTGTGTAACTAGCCTTTTCGGGAGTTAGCAACAGAATTTGGGATAGACATTTCAGATGTTCAGTCACAATCAAGATCTCAAGGTTCTGCAACAGATCCGTGCTATTCTCAGGCTTCAGATGTTCAGATGAGCAAGTACATTCCACCGTTTCACATTACGCATAGAATAACTAATCTGCTGGCGGACATCAGCGAACGATTGGGACAGATCAAGATTCTGTCCAAAGGCAATCTTGCTCCTCACCTCAGAAAAGAAAACCGCATAAGAACAATTCATTCCTCATTGGCCATCGAGCACAATTCTCTTACCGTTGAACAGGTGTCAGCCATACTCCAAGGCAAACGCATTCTGGGCAATCCGGTAGAAATCAAGGAGGTTAAAAATGCGTATGTCGCCTATGAAATGCTGCTAACCCTGGATCCGTATTCGGTTGCGGATCTGCTTAAAGCCCACAGAGTGATGATGGACGGACTGATTGCGGAAAACGGTCGGTTCAGAACAGGCGGCGTCGGAGTTTTCAACGGCAGAACGCCGGTCCATATGGCGCCGCCGGCAAATATGGTTCCAGGACAAATTCAGGATTTGCTGGCATGGTATGAAACCTCAGAAATTCATCCGCTGATCAGAAGCGCCGTTTTTCACCATGAATTTGAATTCATTCATCCCTTCGCCGACGGCAACGGACGCATGGGACGACTGTGGCACAGTCTTCTGCTGGGACGCTGGAATGAGATTTTCTTCTGGCTGCCTGTAGAGGAACTGATAAGAGAGCGTCAGTGCGAATACTACGGATCTCTTGGAAAATCTGACATGGACGCCGACAGCTGCGCGTTTGTGGAGTTTCTCCTGCAGGTGATCCATGATACTTTAAAGCGGACAACGGTGGTCGGAAATTCAGATGGTCAGAAGAGCGCCGATCCACTGATTGAAAAACTTGCCCGCGCCATAGGCAAGGATGTTCTGTCAGCTGCTGAGATAATGCAGCGGCTGGGATTGTCTCACAGACCCACGTTCAGACAGAATTATCTCAATCCTGCGTTAAGCCTGGGAGTCATAGAAATGACTGTTCCAGACAAACCCACAAGCCGAAATCAGAGGTACAGACTGAAAAAATAGCCTTGGCGCCAAACCGACCAGGTTACCGACCAGGTTACCGATCAAGTTGCAGCCCATGTTACTGACCAGATTGCCGACCAAGTTACTGACCTGGTTACCGGTCAGGTTATCAAGCAGGATCAGATCGTCAGTAGCTGTGGAACGTTTTTGATTTCAATTTCCGGTTTGCTTTTCAGCGGTCATGTTTGCGGCTGAGTTTCAGTCGCGCCTGAGGGCGGGGCTTGCTTGCTTTGTCTCGGACGGCGCGTTTTTTGGCTTTTTCTGGCCGAGCCTGTGGGATCGGATTTTTTCATTCAGTATCAGCGTTATGGAGGGCGAATGTCTATTCTTGGAGCCTTTACCTTTCCTCATCCACCTTTGATTGTTCCCGCCGTGGGCAGGGGCCGGGAAAGCCAGATCGCGCAGACTGCCGCCAGCTGCGGTCAGGCGGCCCGGCAGATCGCGGATCTTGGACCGGATGTCATTGTCATTGCCAGTCCCCACAGCGTCATGTACCGGGATTATTTTCACATTTCACCCGGCCGGCGCGCATCCGGCTCCCTGGCATCCTTCGGAGGAGGCGATGCGACATTTGAGGTCGATTACGATCAGGAACTGGCGCTGAGGATCCAGACCCTGGCCGAAGAAATCGGTCTTTCTGCGGGGACGCTGGGCCAGAGGGATGCCAGCCTCGACCATGGCACCATGGTGCCTCTGTGGTTCATCGGCAAGGAGCTTGAAAACGTGCCGATTGTGAGAATCGGCCTGTCGGGAATGAGCCTTGACGACCATTACCGTCTGGGACAGATCATCGCCCGGGCGGCCAATGATCTGGGTCGGCATGCGGTGTTCGTGGCCAGCGGCGATCTGTCCCACAAACTGAAGGAGGACGGGCCATACGGTTTTGATCCAGCCGGCGTCGAGTATGATCGACGGATCATGGACGTGTTCGCCAGGGGCGCCCTTGGCGAAATTCTGGAATTCGAGCCAGGACTTCTGGAGCAGGCGGCCGAATGCGGTCACCGTTCTTTCGCCATTATGGCGGGAACTCTTGACGGTATGGCCGTAAAATCCCGGGTGTATTCCCACGAGGATGTCACCGGAGTGGGCTACGGCATCGCCTCCTTTGTGCCGGAGGAGCCTGACGGGTCACGCCGTTTTCTTGATGCCCGCAATTCTTTCGAGCTGGAGCGGCTTGCGGCGTTACGAAACGCAGCCGACGACTACGTGAAACTGGCCATAGCCACCATCGAGCATTACGTGAAAAACGGATCGCAGCCGCCTATGCCCAAGGAGCTGCCCCGGGACCTTCTTGATGTCCGGGCCGGAGCATTTGTGTCCATTCACAAGCGCGGAGATCTTCGGGGCTGCATCGGCACCATCGCTCCCGTCGCCGACTGCCTTGCCCGGGAGATCATGGACAACGCGGTGTCGGCGGCCGCCCGGGATCCGCGCTTTGATCCTATAACTCCCGACGAGCTGAAGTGGCTTGAAATCAATGTGGACGTTCTGTCGGCGGCGGAGGATATCTCGTCCGAGGCGGAGCTTGACGTGAAAAAGTACGGCGTCATCGTAAGCGCAGGCGGTCGCCGCGGCCTCCTGCTGCCGGATCTCGAAGGTGTGGACACCGTCAGACAGCAGGTGGAGATCGCCCGGCGCAAGGCCGGAATCCCGCCGGGACAGAAGGTGAAGCTTCAGCGTTTTCAGGTGGTCAGGCACAGGTAGAGTCATGGCGAGCGTTTGCGACGTATGCTTCAGGCGCTGTCGCCTGGATGAGGGACGCCGGGGATTCTGCGGGGCAAGAGTCTGCGCCGGCGGCCATGTTGTTCCCCTCAGCCGGGGCTGTTTCAGCTCCGTTTCCCTGGATCCCATCGAGAAGAAGCCGCTGCGGCATTTCATGGCGGGCAGCCGGATCCTGTCGGTGGGAAGTTTCGGCTGCAACATGCGCTGTCCCTTCTGCCAGAACAGCTCCATTTCCTGGTCGGACGAGGCCATGGAGCGTTTCGAAGAATGCCGGCAGGGCGAAGCCTGGAGCCCCGAAAGACTGGCGGAGCTGGCGCGGGCGACGGTTCCCCGGGGCAACATCGGCGTGGCCTTCACCTACAACGAGCCGCTGGTGAACTGGGAGTACGTGCGGGATGCCGCGCGCCTTCTGCATGCGATGGGACTCAAGTGCGTGCTGGTGACCAACGGCTGCGCCGGGGAGAGGATTCTTGACGAACTGGACGGACTGGTGGATGCCATGAACATCGATCTGAAGTCCTTTTCGGCATCCTGCTACCGGAGGTTTCTGGGCGGCGATCTGGACATGGTCAGAAATTTTATCGCCAGGGCGGCGGGCATATGCCATGTGGAGATCACCACGCTGATCGTGCCGAAAATGAACGACAGCGTGGAGGAAATGCGACAGATGGCCGCCTGGATCGCCGATCTTGCCGACAGAGGCGGCAGAAGTCTGAACGGCTCGGTTCCCTATCACGTCACCCGCTTCTTCCCCTGCTTCCGCCTTGCGGATCGTCCCGCCACCGACGTGGAGACAGTGCGGCGACTTGCCCGTGTGGCGGGAGAATATCTCAAACATGTCTATGCGGGCAACTGCTGACAGTCGCATCGCTCTGAGGTCGGTGAGCAAGATGCGGGGCGAAGGATGTACGAATTCGAAACGCGCCTGCCCTGGCGCCTTCGCGCGCGAGGTTTCCTGCCAGCCTGCGGATCCTACGAGCCGGAGGGGTTCGCCCTGCTGATCTGATTTGCATCGCGCGACGGGCAGAGATCGTTAAGACAGCAGGCGCCGCAGGCGGGATTTCTTGCGGCGCAGGTATAGCGGCCGTGCAGCAGAAGATAATGATGGGCGTGCAGCAGATACCGATCCGGGATGATCCCGGCCAGCTCGTCGCTGATGCGATCCGGACTGTCCGATTTCGTCAGTTCAAGCCGCATGGCCACCCTTCTGATATGGGTGTCCACCGCGATGACCGGAATGCCGAAGCCCACGTTCATCACCACCCGGGCGGTTTTGCTGCCGACTCCGGGCAGGGCGACCAGATCTTCGAAACCGGATGGGACCTGATCCTGATATTTTTCGTGAATGATGGCGGACGTGGCCGCCAGATTGCGGCTTTTGCTGCCGGCAAGCCCCACGGTTTTGATGAAACCGAATATGCCCTCATGACCAAGGGCCGCCATGGAGGCAGGATCCGGCGCGGCCTGGAACAGCGCCGGAGTTACCAGATTGACTCTTTTGTCGGTGGTCTGGGCCGAGAGCATTACCGCCACCAGCAGCTGAAAGAGACTGTCGTAGTTCAGCTCGCTTCTGGGATTTTCGATGACGCGGGCAAGGCGCTCGATGATCTGTCCTGCCCGAAGCGCCAGCGCGGCTTTGGCAGGGTCGGACTGCGGATCATCGGCAGATGTCCTTTCAGCGGCCGCCATGGGGATGCCGCTTCCGGCAGGTACGTCGGTTGCGGATTTATCGCTCGCTTTCTTTCTACGACCGGCTGATGGCATTTCTTACGGCGATGATAAGTCCGATGGTGATGAAGGCTCCCGGCGGCAGGATGGCGAAGATCAGAGTCTTGTCCGATGGAAGCACCGACAGATACTTGTCGGCGAAATACTCTCCGAAAAGCTTGTTCAGTCCGTGGAATACGGTTCCGAAGCCGATGGCCTCGCGGATGGATCCCACGATGATGAGAATGGTGGTGTAGCCCAGTCCCACAAACAGCGCATCCAGCAGGGACATGAAGGGATTGTGCTTCATGGCGTAGCTTTCGGCGTGACTGATGATGATGCAGTTGGTCACGATGAGTGAAATGAAGATGCCCATGGATTCGTACACCGTGAACATGAATGTCTGCATGAGGATTTCGATCACCGCCACCAGGGTGGAAATGATGAGAATGTAGGAGGGGATGCGCACCTCCGGGATGATGATCCGCCGGCAGAGGGAAATGGTGACGTTGCTGATGGCCAGCACGATGGTGGTGGTCAGGGCAAGGCCCAGAGCCGTCACGGCGGTGGTGGTGACGGCCAGAGTCGGGCACAGACCCAGGATCTGCACCAGAATGGTGTTGTTCTTCCACACATCCTGCTTGAACAGTTCGATGATTTCCTTGAGCATGTTCCCTTCCTGTTATTCGTCGTCTATGGCGCAGCGTTTGTCGCTGAGCAGCCGGTTGCCTTTTTTGGAGAAGTATTCCAGCAGATCCTTTTCCGCGTTCACGATGGCCCGCGGCGTCACGGTGGCGCCGGTGACGTAGGTGAAGTCGCCGCCGTCCTTGGTGAGCGCGAAGTTCTTGCGGTTGTAAAGCGAGGCCCCGTTGAACTCCTCCAGCCAGTTGCTGTTGGCCGGCAGCACTCTGTCGCCAAGACCAGGAGTTTCATGCTGGCTGGTGATGACCACTTTGAGGATTTCCCCGCGGTTGTTCAGGCTGGTGAGCAGCCCGATGGCGCCGCCGTAGCCCTTCATGGTGACGCTTTTGATGATGTACGCCACCGGCCGTCCCTTGCGGTAGGCGGTGTAAAACTCGTAGTCGTCCCCGTTGGTGAGCTGCTGGCTGTTGTAGAGCTTGCAGGACTTGATGAGGTTGTTGTCGTATCTGACGTCAGGCAGCATCTGGGCCATCTGCTTGTTCAGACGATCCTTCTCGGCGGCCTTGACGTAGGTTTCATAGGTCTTCTCGTGCACGTAGGTGATGATGGAGAAGGAGATGCAGGTAAGAGTCGCCAGATACAGACCGGTGATGATGCTTCCCTTTACTATCGGTTTCATGCCCTGGCCCTCCGCGCTCCGAAGCGTCTCGGCTTCGCCAGCTTGTTGATCAGCGGATTGAAGCTGTTGCCAAGCAGGGCGGCGAAGGCGATGGCGTCGGGATAGCTGCCGAAGGTTCTGATGATCACCGTTACCGAGCCGATGATGGCGGAGGATATGATCTTGCCCCGGACGGTGGTGGGGGATGACACCGGATCTGTAATGATGAAGAAGGCTCCGCACATGGTGCTGCCGATGAACAGATGCTCCCAGTCGGCAATGGTGTTGAAGCCGTATTTGATTCCGAACATGCTGATTACAAGTCCGGTCAGGTACATGGAAAGCAGAAAGGCCAGCGGCTGCACGAAGCTGATGTAGCCGGCGAGAATGAGGAAAACTCCCCCCGCGATGTAGGCCAGAGCCAGCACCGTCGTGCCGTGGGTGTTGATGGAAACCTCAAGGGACGGCGGGGTCACGTATCTGACGATGCCCTGAAAGTTGTACAGCTCTCTGAAGTTGTTCAGAGGCGTGGCGTAGGTGGCGCCGTCGATTTGGGAGCTTTCTCTGAGAAGTCTGTCGTTGGCGTCGATGATCATCTGCTTTTTGGTGTCGTTGTGATCCATCAGGATCATCTGCAGAGAGTAGTCGGGATTGTAGATTTCCATGTTTCTGGTGTTGGGAATCACCCAGCCGCCCATGGCCGACGGCACGGAAATCAGAAGAAAAAGGAAACCCGCCATGGCCGGGTTGAAGGTGTTCTGACCCAGACCGCCGAAGGCGTGCTTGACGATGAGCACTGCGAAGGTCATGCCCAGAAGAGTCATCCACCAGGACAGATATGGCGGAATCGCCAGGCAGTAGAGCCATACCGTCACCTGCAGAGAGAAGTCCTTCAGTCCCTCCAGCGGGTTTCGGCGCCTGAGAAGATAGACGCCGGCCTCCAGAAGCGAGGCCCACACGGTGCAGATCAGAAGATTCCACATCAGACCGAAGCCGAAACTGAGGATATGCACCGCCACCGCAGGCGCCAGACCCACCAGAACCATAAACATGATCCGGGCAGTGGAGACGCATTCTCTCATGTGAGGCGAACTTTCTCTCAGAAATATCATGATCCTTCCTTTTTGTTCTGTTCCTGAGCGCGCGCTTTCGCTATTTCCCTGGCTTTGGCAAGAGCGATGGCCTTGGCCTTTTCGGCCGGAGTCATGGCCGCGTCGCATGCTTCTTCAGGGGCTGAAGGGTGGGTTGGGGAACCGCTGTCCGCTTTTGCGCCGGCGCCGGCGGATTTCGCGGCGGCGATTGCTTTCGCCTTGGCAAGAGCGATGGCCTTGGCCTTTTCGGCCGGAGTCATGGCCGCGTCGCATGCTTTTTCAGGCGCTGAAGGCTGGGTTGGGGAACCGCTTTCCGCTTTTGCGCCGGCGCCGGCGGATTTCGCGGCGGCGATGGCTTTCGCTTTGGCAAGAGCGATGGCCTTGGCCTTTTCGGCCGGACTCATGGCCGCGTCGCCCGCTTTTTCAGGCGCTGAAGGCTGGGTTTGGGAACCGCTGTCTGCGCCTGATGCTTTCGCCGCGGTCGCGGCTTTCGCCTTGGCCAGGGCGATGGCTTTGGCTTTTTCGGCCGGAGTCATGGCCTCATTGCCGGTTTTCACAGGCGATGCCGGCGGGGTTTGGGTACCGCTGTCCGCTTTTGCGCCGGAGGTCTTCGCGGCGGCCGCGGCTTTGGCTCTGGCAAGGGCGATGGCTTTGGCCTTTTCGGCCGGAGTCATGGCGGCGCTGCCGCCAGAGGCCGGCTTGGCGGTGGTTGCTTCGACTGCTGAGTCCTGGTTCGATCCGTTCGCGTTCGCATTCGCATCCGGTCCTGATGCAGGTTTGTTCTCGGAGGCTTTGGCGTTTCTTGCTTTCATGGCCTCGATTCTGGCCTGGCGTTCGGCGGCTTCCTGCTCAAGGCGGGCGTTTCTTGCCGCCACCAGTTCCTGAGAAGCCGCCTTTTCGCGTTCCTCGTTCTTCAGTCTTCTTATCTCGGCCAGAGCCTTTCTGAACTCCATCACCAGCGGTATGCGGCTGGAGCAGACGTAGGTGCAGCAGCCGCACTGGATGCAGTCCTTGAAATGGCAGTCCTCAAGACCTTCGAAATTTCCGGCCCTGGCGTGGCTGAGGAGCATGTAAGGCACCAGGCGGGAAGGGCAGGCGTTCTGACAGCGGCCGCACTTGATGCAGTTGAGGTACCGCCGGCCCATAGGCAGTTCGTTTTCGTCCGGAGCGATGACGCAGCCGGAGGTTCTTGTAAGAGGAGTGTCCATGCCGGCGGCGCTGAAGCCCATCATCGGTCCGCCGATGATCATTTCAAAGGCCGTCTGGTTGTTGAGCCCCAGATGATTGATGAGATGCTTCAGCAGGGTGCCGTTGCGCAGCAGGTAGTTGCCGCCGGTTTTGAAATTGCGTCCGGTGACGGTGACGACTCTTTCGGTGTTGGGCTCGCCGTCCACCACCGCGCGTTTGATGGCGTAGACGGAGGCCACGTTGTGCATGGTGATGCCGAAATCGTTGGATCGGCTGTCGTAGCCCACCTCGATGCCGGTGAGAGTGTAGATCAGCGGTCTTGCGGCTCCGGTGGGATAAAGAGTCGGCAGCGCTCTTACCGTAATGTCGGCCCCGCTGGCGGATATGGCTTCCCGCATGGATCTGATGGCCTCGGGCTTGTTGTCCTCGATGGCAAGGAGGGTGATCTGGGGTTTGAGAATATGCTGCAGGATCCCGATCCCCTCGGCGATCTCTCCGGATTTTTCTCTCATCAGAGCATCGTCGGCGGTGAGATACGGCTCGCACTCGCAGCCGTTGATGATGAGCACCGCGATTTTGCCCAGCGCGAATTTCAGTTTGCGTCCCGCCGGAAAGCCCGCGCCGCCCATGCCGGCCACTCCGGCCTCGGAGACTATCTGGGCCAGCTCCTCCGGAGTTTTCTGACGGTAGTCGGCGCAGCCCTTGTGCAGCAGCCACTCGTCCTCCCCGTCGGGAATGATGGTGACGGCCAGATCGGACAGTCCCGAGGGATGGCAGGCTCTGGCGTATCCTATGGCCTTGACGGTGCCGGAGGTGGGCGCGTGAACCGGAAACTGGTTCGGCGCCACGGCCCGGGTCAGCATCTGTCCTCTGAGCACATGATCGCCCTCCTTCACCAGAAGTTCGGCCGGCGCCGCGGTGCTCTGTTTCAGGGGCACAATCAGGATGTTGGGCAGAGGCAAAAGCCGGATGGGACTGCCCGCGGTGGACGACTTGCGGCCATCGGGATGAATGCCGCCATGAAACCGCCAGATTTTGCCTTTGCGGATCTGCTCAAGCTGTTTTTCAGTAATCACCGCTGATCTCCCTTTGTGGTTCTCCTTCAAACTGCAGGCTCAGAGGAGGGTAGACGTAGTTCCAGTCCTCAGGCTTTTTTCTCAGATCCCGCATGGCGATGCAGCCGGTAGGGCAGGTGGACACGCAGAGCCGGCATGACGTGCAGCGGGACTCCATGACCGCGTGGATCATTCTTGGGGCTCCCACAATGGCGTCCACGGGACAGGAGGCGGCGCACTTGCCGCAGCCGATGCACATGTTTTCGGCGATGCAGGCCACAGATTTCGTATCTCCCGATGCCTGGGACTTCACCGCCGGCACGTTGAGAACGCTTGCCAGTTCGTCGATGGTGCTCTGCCCGCCCGGGATGCACAGGTCGATGGCGGCTTCGCCGGCGGCAAGAGCCTCGGCGTACTGCCGGCATCCGGCGTAGCCGCACTGTCCGCACTGGGTCTGGGGCAGGACCTTGTTCAGGCGCAGAGCCACCGGACTCTCCTCCACCTTGAAATGGTGGGCCGCAAAGCCGAGCAGCGCTCCGGCAAGACCGAAGAGAACGGTGAAGACGAGAATGATGAGTATGAGATTCATTATTTTATAAGTCCGGAAAATCCCATGAAGGCCATGCTCATGATGCCGGCGGCCAGCATGGCGATGGCGGCTCCTCTGAAGGGCGCCGGAACATCCGCCTCCTCGATTTTCTCGCGCATGGTTGAAAAGAGGACCATGACGAACAGAAAGCCCAGTCCCGCGCCGAAACCGTACATCACGCTTTGGGTGAAGTTGTGGCGGAGATTTGAGTTCAGCAGCGACAGACCCAGAACGATGCAGTTGGTGGTGATGAGAGGCAGGTAGATGCCCAGCATCTGGTAGAGATCACGGTTCACCTTCTTCAGCACGATTTCAATGAACTGCACCACGCAGGCGATGACCAGAATGAAGCTGATGGTCTGGAGATAGCCCAGATGGTTGGGCTGAAGGATGAAACTGTCCACCAGATAGGTCAGGGCGGAGGTGATGGTCATGACGAAGCAGGTGGCCGCTCCCATGCCGAAGGCGGCGGAGGACTTCTGCGACACGCCCATAAAGGGGCACAGACCAAGAAACTGGACCAGTACGAAGTTGTTGACCAGCACGGTGCTGACCAGAAGGAAAAAATATTCTTTCATGAGTTGTTGTCCTCAGCCTCGCGCGGCTGCAGACTCCTGCTGACGAATTCGAATCTGCCGTCGGTTTCCGTCACGTATTCGTAGCCGTCGGGGCGCCAGTCCCCGAGCACGTAGCGGACCAGCCCGTCGCGGCGGTGCTCCTGCGGCTTGTGGGTGTGGCCGTGGATGAGAATCCTGCTGTCAAAGCGGCCCATCAGCCGTTTCACCGCATCCGGCGTCACATCCATCATGGCATCTGACTTTTCGCTTTTTTCGCGGGAGGCGTTGTCTCTCACCCGGCCGGCCAGACGATGCTTTATTTTCGACGGCAGAAGGGAGTAGACAAACCGGTTGAACGGACTGAGCCTGAAGCGCCGGAATTTCTGATAGCCTTCGTCCAGCGTGCAGAGACTGTCGCCGTGGCAGAGCGCCACGGGGCCGGCTGCGGTGGAAATAGCGCTTTCATCTCTGAGGATCTTCATTCCGGCAAGCCTGGCGTATCTTCTTCCGATAAGAAAGTCCCGGTTTCCGGGCATGAAATATCTTGCCGAGCCCGCCGAGGCGATAAGCGATGCGATCATGCGGTGATAGTCGCTGATTTCGCCGTCCCCCACCCAGTAGTTGAACAGATCGCCGAGAATGTAAAGTTCGGCGTCATTCGGCACTTCCCTGGCGAGAAAATCCCTGAAGGCCTCGGTCAGGTAGCTTTTTTCCTCCTGCAGATGGAGATCGGAGATGAAGATCCGCTGCATTACTCCTCGATTTCGGCGGAGGTGATGATCACCGCTTCCTTTGGAACGTCGTCGTAAAAGCCTCTGCTGCCGGTGGCGACAGCCTCGATGGCGTCAACGGTTTCCTGGCCGGAGGTCACTTTGCCGAAGACGCAGTAGCCCCAGCCTCTTACGCTTTTGTCGGTGAAATTGAGAAAGTCGTTGCCGGCGGTGTTGATGAAGAACTGGCTGGTCGCCGAGTGAGGATCGTTGGTGCGGGCCATGGCAACGGTGTATTTTTCGTTCTTCAGTCCGTTGTCTGCCTCGTTCTCCACCGGCGCGCGGGTGTCCTTCTGGCGCAGATCCTCTGTGAGTCCGCCGCCCTGAATCATGAAGCGCTTGATGACGCGATGGAACACTGTACCGTTGTAATGTCCGGACTTTACGTATTCCAGAAAATTCTGACAGGTCTTGGGAGCCTTGTCGCTGAAAAGCTCGATGCGGATGTCGCCTTTGTTCGTGTGTAGAATTACCATGAAAAATGTCTCCTGAATTTGTGATCCATTTTACATCTTTGACTGTTTCAATTCAAATTGAATACATGGATTTTACCGGTAAATCAAGCCTGTTGAGCCGGGTCTTTTGGTGCTAAAATGCCCCTTTGCGAAGCGGGTTTTCCATCTTCGCACCGGCATCGCGCGCAAGATCCCGTCAGCGGCCGGAATTTCCGGGAACGGACATGCTGCGCAAGCCGGCGCGTTCGTCGCAACAATCAATAGTGAAGAGCTTCGGAGCGCTCGATTTTCCGCCCGCCTGCGCTCGGCGCGCTTGAAAACAACTGTACAAACTACCAGGTGTCTATGCTTAAAATCTACAACACTCTTACCAGGCAGAAGGAAGAATTCAGACCCATCACCGAAGGCAGGGTGGGCATGTATGTCTGCGGCGTCACCATTTACGACTACTGCCATATCGGCCACGGGCGCACCTTCGTCTGCTTCGACGTCATCGTCAGATATCTCAGGCATCTGGGCTACGAGGTGAAGTTCGTCCGGAACATCACCGACGTGGACGACAAGATCATCAGACGCGCCGGAGAAAACGGCGAGCCCATTTCAGCGCTTACGGATCGCATGACCGCGGCCATGCACGAGGATTTCGACGCTCTTGGCCTGCTGAGACCCGACATCGAGCCCCGCGCCACCGAGTCCATGGCTGAAATCATCGACATCGTCAAAAGACTGGTGGACAAGGGGCACGCCTATGTGGCCGCAAGCGGCGACGTGATGTTTTCCATCGATTCCTTCGGCGACTACGGAAAGCTTTCGGGGCAGGATCTTCAGCAGCTCAACGCCGGCGCCAGAGTGGAGGTGGAGGAAAGCAAGCGCAATCCGTTCGACTTTGTGCTCTGGAAGATGTCAAAGCCGGGAGAGCCGATGTGGGATTCTCCATGGGGCCCCGGCAGACCGGGCTGGCATATCGAATGCTCGGCCATGAACCACAAGTATCTGGGCAGCCATTTCGACATTCACGGCGGCGGATCCGATCTGATGTTCCCGCACCATGAAAACGAAATCGCCCAGAGCTGCTGCGCCTTTGGCGACAGGTATGTGAACACCTGGATCCATTCGGGCATGGTGATGATCAACAAGGAGAAGATGTCCAAGTCCCTGGGCAACTTCTTCACCATCCGGGATGTGCTGAAGGAGTATGACGGCGAGACCGTGCGCTTCTTCCTGATGAGCGGCCAGTACCGCAGCGCTCTGAACTATTCCCAGGAAAATCTGAATCTGGCCCGTCAGGGTCTTACGCGCCTGTACACCGCGCTGGAGGGGGTGGAGATCCCGGCCTACGAGGCTTCCTTCGGCGGTCGGTACGCTGAGGCTTTCGAAAAGGCCATGGACGACGATTTCAACACTCCCGAAGCCTACTCGGTGCTGTTTGATCTGGCCCGGGAGGTGAACCGCCTGAAGGCTTCGGACGAGGCCGGGGCCGGGAGGATCGCCTCGGTTCTCAGATATCTGGGAGGAGTTCTGGGCATACTGCAGCAGGAGCCTGCGGCGTATCTCAAGGGGGGCGCCGGCGAGGATCCCGACACCGCGCTTATTCAGTCGCTGATAGAGAAGAGAGCCGAGGCCAAGAAGGCCAAAGACTGGGCCGCAGCCGATGCGGTGAGAGATCAGCTGTCCAAGATGGGGATAATTCTTGAGGACAAGGCGGGGGTCACCACCTGGAGACGCAAGTAGTTCTCCCGCCCCGGATCTGTTCCAGACGGAAGCCGGCGCGCAGAAACTCAGGCTTGTCGTTTTGTTTTTGGAGCATCTGCAATCCGCCTTAGGGTTTTGTGGTTCTGACTACATGTCCAGCGCGTTTTCGTTCAGCAGGAAATCCAGGATCCCCATGTAGAAAATTCCGTTTTCGTCCATCCAGGGATTGACGCTGCCTCCGGTGAGCACCATCTTTCTGAATGAGTCCGGTATTCTGACGAGGGAGGCGATCTCCTGCCTGCGCTTGTCCGGATCCGCCACCGAAAGGGCGGACTGAATGTATACGCGCTGATATCCGCGGTTGATGACGAAATCGACTTCCAGCTGCGTCCTGATGCTTTTGCCAGTGCTGTTTCTGCCGTTGTGCTCCACCACGCCCACGTCCACGTCAAATCCTCTGCGAGCCAGATCGCAGTAGAGAATGTTTTCCATAATGTGCGTTTCCTCGTTCTGTCTGAAGCTGAGCCGCGCGTTTCGCAGTCCTATGTCAGTAAAGTAGTATTTGGCCGGAGTCGAGATGTACCTTTTGCCTTTTACATCGTATCTTCTGGCTTTGGATATGAGAAACGCATCCTGGAGGATCTGAAGATACCGGTCGATTGTCTGCGGTGATATCTCCGCATGTTTTTCGCTTTTGAACGTATTGGACAGTTTGAGGGGATTGGTAAGGGAGCCTATGGCGGATGCTATGATGTCCACAAGACTGGCGAGAATATCGCCGTCTTTGCTTATGCGATGCCGCTCCAGAATGTCTCTAAGATAGGTCCATGTAAACAGATCCTTCAGATATCTGCTTTTTTCTTCGTGGGAAGACAAACCTGGAATCACTGGCATGCCTCCGTAGGTGCGGTAATCCCGCCATGCGGCGATTTTGTCGCCGTTGCCTGTCTGACAGTATTCGGCAAAAGACAGGGGAAAGATGCGGATCTCGTCGCCCCGATCTCTGAACTGCGTCAGAACGTCGGAGGACAGCATTTTTGAGTTGCTGCCTGTCACATAAATGTCGGCGTTGGGGATTTTCATCAGACCAAGAACCACATCGGTGAAGGTGACTCTGGCGGTTACATCGTCAATGTACGGATTCTGAATGTCGTGAACAAATTGGATTTCGTCAATCAGCACGTAGTACCGGGCGGATTTGTCCGTGATCAGCGATCGGATGTGTCTGCCTAGTTCGATGGGATTTCTTAACCTGAGATTCGCATCGTCGTCCAGCGAGATGGTGATGATCTGATCGGATTTCACACCGATGCTCTTAAGGTAGTCGACAAATATTTCAAACAGCAGGTAAGATTTTCCACATCGTCTGATGCCGGTCACTATCTTGACTCTTCCGTTGTCCATTTTGCTGATAAGCTTCTCTAGGTACTGCTGTCGCTGGATTCTCATTGCATTTCTGAAATTTAAAATTTTTGCGTATGTACGCATTTATTTTAAATGTAAAATGGCGCAGCGGCAAGCATGTGTCAGAACATGATCAGATTCATGCGCAGCTGCATTGGTTGCTGATTTATTGAGGTATGTTGATCAAGACGCCGGTCATACCAATGATTGTTTCTCAGCGTGTAAAATTGTTTGTGATATTGCGAACTTCGGTCTGCGAATTTTCTGTAACGGTTATAAATGTTTTGATTTGCGCATGAAATCGTAGAACAATTCAAACTTAAAATTTTTGCGTATGTACGCATTTGTTTTAACTTTTGACGGTTCATATGAACAGTTCCGGCCCGTTGCCAAAAGAGGCCAAAGGGTGTCTGTCCTGCGGAAACGATATTGACGCCGGCTCTGCTACTGATGAGGCGCATGGGGTTCCTGCCTCGCATAATTCGAAAATTCCGTTTTGAGAGGGCATGATTTCGATATCCGAACTCGCATGACGCCGGGAGAAATTTCGGTCGGAAACGGTTTCGAGCGCGTCTCTGGACGGGGGAGTCGGAAGGATCATGGCGCAGGCGGGATGCGGCCGGCAGAAGACATGGAGGAAAACGGCGTCCGAATATCAGAAGATGACCGTCCAGGTCAGAACGCCGCAAGCGCAGGTTTTGACGATGTGACGTTTGGGTTAATGAAATTTTCCTTGCGTCGCGCCTTCATCCGCTGACAAAACTTTCTTCGCGGAGACATTCCGTCGCATCGCTGACGGCGTCAACGCTTGCGGTTCTGCTGCTCCTGCAGAGACTTCATCTGCTCCACCGATTCCTCGGTCACCTGGAACAGACTGAGCTCCACCAGCTCCCATAGGGGCAGATCGTTTGCCAGCAGCTTGCAGGAAAAACTGACCGGCCGATCCTCGTTCTCCTGATTGATCTTGTTGCCCACCACCATCCAGTAGGGAGGATTGTCCGTTTCAAGGGGCATTTTCACCTGGGTGATGCGAAGGGACATTTCATCCTGGAGTCTTACCGCCGCGTATTTCAGACATGAGAATTCAGCCTTGTCCCGCAGCTCTTTGGGTATGTCCTGTTCCGGACTGGCCTGGATCCTCTCATGGCTCTGAACGCTCGGAGCCGCGGCGCCGTCCAGCTTCAGTGGGCCAGGCAGCCTGTCAAGTCCATGGCAGAGGCTGCCGGCCAGCAGAGCCAACATGACCAGAGGGACGGTTCTGCAAAGGTTTTTCATAGGTTTTTGGGATTGTCCTTTTCTGATTTCGCTCTTGATGTTATGACGTTATAACACAAGAACCGCGCCACTTTAAGAGTTTTGTCCGGGTTTAAGCAGGAGCGATCCGGAGTTGTGGCAATAAAGTCCGCACTGTGTCACATTATTGAGGGGAAAATAGTGACGTGCATATCCTAAAGAATAAATTCAAAGGTATAAAATCGCAGTGATTGATACTGCGTCGGTTTTCGGCCGAATTTTAGACGGTTATGACCGCGCGGGTTGCTGATGTGTTTGAAAATTTCGATGATGTGAAGTCGGAGATAAGTCGTGAGCAGATTGAAGATTACCGGAATTTTATGTTGCGCCGCGTGTGTTGCCGGCTGCGGTCAGGACATAAAGAAGCCAGACAGCAAGAATTATGACTTCAACATCTATTCGTCCGGTCTTGGCAGGCAGGTAACCGTGTGCGCCGCAAGCCGCGAGGAAACGGTGGATTTTTCCATTGTTTTCGCCGGAAAATCCAATGACGGCGAATGTCTGACGGTGGTGCTTGACGCTCCGGGAGTTTACGAAGCCAAAGTGGAGGCAAGAGGCAGCGGCGTCACCAAAAACAAATCTCTGAATATCAGCGTGCAGGACGACCAGTATCCGGCGCCGGCAAAGGCCGCCTTTATGCGGGGAGAAGTCTCTGGCGGATCGGCTGAAAAAGCCGGGACCGGCGATGAGAGCAAATCGGCGGATCTGAAACCGCAGGCCAAAACCGAAGAGCAGCCTGCCGGCCAGTCTGGCGCCGCCAGGGTCGAGGAAAAGCCTGCAGAGCAGAAGTCCGACACCGCAAGCAAGGAATCTCAGGCCGAACAGCCTGTTGAGGCCAAGACTGAAGAGAAGCCAGCCGAGCAGCCTGCTGAGGCCAAGACTGAAGAGAAGCCAGCCCAGCAGCCTGCTGAGGCCAAGACTGAAGAGAAGCCAGCCCAGCAGCCTGCTGAGGCCAAGACTGAAGAGAAGCCAGCCGAGCAGCCTGCTGAGGCCAAGACTGAAGAGAAGCCAGCCGAGCAGCCTGCTGAGGCCAAGACTGAAGAGAAGCCAGCCGAGCAGCCTGCTGAGGCCAAGACTGAAGAGAAGCCAGCCGAACAGCCTGCTGAGGCCAAGACTGAAGAGAAGCCAGCCGAGCAGCCTGCTGAGGCCAAGACTGAAGAGAAGCCAGCCGAGCAGCAGAGCGAAGCCAAGGTCGAAGAGCAGCCGGCGGCTCAGGAAGCAACCTCCGAATCCGGGGGAGAGGGTGCGGAAAATAAGGAAAGTTCAACTGAAGATACCGGCAGTTCGGATGAGGATTCCGGCGGAGAAGTCAGTATGGACGAACTTTCCTGGTAGTATTCCAGCTGCTGCCGCGAAGCAGTCTGAAATCCAGTTCATGAGGCCGCCTTTTGTGTTCATTTGTCCTCCTTTTTCGGCGGCCTTTCTTTTTCGCCTGAATTTTCATGAGCGGGCGTCAGCATAAACCGTCCCGCGCTGTGCCAGACGCGTTCCTTTACAACATTCCGGTTATCCTTCATGGTTCCTCTTTCTGTCCCGTCTTCGGTTGAGCCGACCCTGTCGTCTGCAACGGGATGGATGCTACTCCAGGCTGCGAATCAGATCCTCCACATATGCCAGACACTCCTCCGGCTCGATTTTCTTCAGCAGTCTGATCCTGCTGCCGTCAAGCCTGAAGTCTGCAGGACTCTTCTGCATCATGGCCACGATTTTGGCCGGATCCGTCTTGTTCTGATCTCCGAATTTGACAAAGCTGGTGACCTTGGACACCGTGATGCCTGAAATGCCCAGGGCGGAGGCCCTAAGGCGCAGGCTGTTGAGAGCGAAGAGATTCTCGGTAAGTTCTGGAATCGGCCCGTAGCGATCCCTGAGCTCGTCTTTGAGCTCCTTCAGCGCGCGGGGATCGCCTGCGGAGGAGATCTGCTTGTAGAATGAGAGACGGGTGCTGATGTCCCCCATATAGTCGCTTGGGATCACTGCCGAGACGTTGAGATTGATTTCCGTATCCTTCGATTCCAGCTCGTCAAGGGAAACTTCCCTGCCGTTTTTCAGAGCCGCGGTGGCGTTGCTCAGCATTTCCATGTAAAGAGTGAAGCCCACGGCGGCGATCTGCCCGCTCTGCTCCTCTCCCAGCAGCTCGCCGGCGCCTCTGATTTCAAGGTCGTGGCTGGCCAGGGCAAATCCTGCGCCCAGATCGTCGTGCATGGTGATGGCCTTGAGGCGCTTTTGAGCATCGGACGTCAGCAGCTTCTCCGGCGGGATCAGCAGATAGGCGTAGGCCTGGCGGTTGGATCGTCCCACCCGTCCTCTGATCTGGTGCAGCTGGGCCAGACCGAAGCGGTCGGCATGCTCGATGACGATGGTGTTGGCCGCCGGCACGTCGATGCCGTTTTCGATGATGGTGGAGCACACCAGCACGTCAAACCGGTGGTGATAGAACTGATTCATGATCATGGCCAGATCCCGTTCTCTCATCTGGCCGTGGGCGGCACGGATGGTGGCCTCCGGCAGCAGATTGGACAGCTCTTCGGTTCTCTGGTCGATGGTGGCCACGTCGTTGTACAGATAGTAGACCTGGCCGCCGCGCTTGAGTTCCCGGGAAACGGCCTCCTTGACGATGGCATCGTCCTTCTGATGCAGGAATGTCTTGATGGCAAGCCGTCGCGCCGGCGGCGTGGTGATGAGAGACAGATCCCGCAGCCCCGAGAAGGCCATGTTCAGCGTTCGCGGGATCGGGGTGGCGGTCAGAGTGAGAATGTCCACCTCGGTCCGCAGTGATTTGATCACTTCCTTCTGCTGCACGCCGAAGCGATGCTCCTCGTCCACAATCAGCAGCCCCAGATCCTTGTATTTTATTTTTTTTGACAGCAGCTTGTGGGTGCCGATGACGATGTCGGTGGCGCCGCTGGCAAGGGAATCCAGGATCAGGCTCTGCTCCCGGCCGGTTTTGAAGCGGCTGAGCACCGCGATGTTGATGGCCTCCTTGGCGAAGCGGGTCCTGAAGGTGTCGTAATGCTGCTCCGCCAGCAGCACCGTCGGCACCAGCACCGCCACCTGACGTCCGGCGGTGGCGGCGATGAAGGCCGCTCTGATGGCCACCTCGGTTTTGCCGAAGCCCACGTCTCCGCAGACCAGCCGGTCCATGGTTCTTTCGGAGGTCATGTCGGCGATAACCGCATTGATGGCCTTCTGCTGATCCTGGGTTTCCTCGTAAGGAAATTCGGCAACAAAGCGGCTGTAGGATGCGCGATCGAAACTGAAGGCGCAGCCGCGCTTGACGGCGCGTCTGGCGTAGACGTCCAGCAGCTGCGCCGCCACGTCCTTGACCTTCTCCTGCGCCTTGCGCCGGTTCTTCTCCCAGACATCCGATCCCAGGGCGCTGAGCTTCGGATTCTGGGCGCCCATATAGCGGGAGATGAGGTGAAGTTCGGTGATCTCGACGTAAAGTCTGGCGTCGTCGGCGTATTCGAGGCAGAAAAACTCCTTGTTGATGCCGCCGATGTTCTGAATCTCCAGTCCCCGGTAGCGGCCGATGCCGTATTTGTAGTGAACGATGAGGTCGCCGATCTTAAGTTCCGCCAGATTGCGGATCACGGCATCGGCGTGAACGTTTTTGGAGCTTCGTTTCGAGCTGACATAGCTGCTGCCGAAGATTTCGGTTTCGGTGACAAGTCTTGCGCCGGTTGCTTCAAAAATTCTGCCCTCGTCGAAGGGGCTGACGATGCAGCAGAATCTTGCATCCGATCGGTCGAAGTCGTCGAAGGTTTTCACCTCCCGGGGGGTAACGCCGATGTCCGAGAGCAGATCGCATATGGTCTCAAGGCGTCCGGCGGAGTAGACGGAAAACAGAAATCTGCTGTCATCCGGGCAGGAGCCGATGTATTTCTTCAGTTCCTTCAGACCGCCGCCGCCGGTTTTGAGGCTTACGTCGGGCAGCGGGGCAAGCTTGAAGCTCAGATCCTTCTCGCGAGCGGCCGCTTCCTTTTTGAGCACAATCATGCTGCGCTTTTTTAGCAGATGCAGCAGCTCGTCGGTCTGGTGATAAAGCTCCGCCACGGCAAGACGGGGTCTGAGACCGCCGGTTTCGTCGGTTCCCTGGCGGCTGGCCACGTAATCGAGAAATATCTCGGCCTGCTCCTTTACGCCGGGGGTCAGGATCACCTGCGCATCCTCCGGCAGGTAGTCTGTCAGCGAGGACGTATGTTCAAGAAACAGGGGCAGATAATATTCGATTCCCGATGGTATGCGGCCGCCTGAGACCTGCTGGTATACGCTTTCCTGATCCAGGCTGGCGCCGAAGGCCTCCCGGTATTTGCGGCGGAAGCGCTCGATGTCGGGGGGCTGAATGGGAAATTCCCTGGCCGGCAGCAGGCGGATGTCCCTGACCTCCCTTACGGTGCGCTGGCTTTCGGCATCGAATATCCGGATGGAATCGATTTCATCGTCAAAGAAATCGACGCGGCAGGGCTCGTCAAGTCCTGCGGGGAAGAGATCGATGAGACTGCCTCTGACCGCGAACTCGCCGGTGCTGTAAACCTGGGCGGCGCGCTGATATCCGTTGGCCGCAAGAATCTCGGCCAGTCCCGTCATGCTCAGCCTCTGGCCTTTTTTCAGCACCATGGCCGAGGACAGCACGTAGTCGGGGCTGGTGATGCGCCCCAGGGCCGCCGACACCGGAGTCACGGCGATGCATTTCATTCCGGTCTTCAGGCAGTAGAGGGTCTCAAGCCGATCCGAGATCAGATCCTGCTGGGGAGCGAAAATGTCGTAGGGCAGAGTCTCGTAGTCTGGAAAGGAAAGAACGGGACTCTCCGGCAGCAGATATTCCAGCTCCTCCATGAGCTGTTTGGCTCTCTGGGTGGATTCGGTTATGACCAGGAGGGTATTGCCGCGCTTTCTGAAGCGGGATGCGATATACATGGACGCGGCGGGACCCGAGGTTCCGAATATTTCGACCCGGTTTCCCGATGCGTCAAGCAGTTCAGTGGGTATCATTGTTTTCCTCCGCGCGGCGATCGGCTCTCATTCTCAGTTCCTGCTGCTGGATCCTGGTCACAGCCTGGATGATGGCCTCCCGATCCTCCTCCCGGATGAGCGCGAATTCGGCGGTGAGGACGGCGCAGCCGTCACGCTCCGGATCCGGCTCGCAGCCCGCGATACGGCCGTAGCCGGATATGTAGAGGCAGTGCGGGGCAAGCGCGAGGGTGAATTTCACCAGATCCCCCAGGGCGGCGCGGGGCTGGGGCGGCAGGCTGAATTTGAAGCCGGAGCCGCCTATCATCAGGGTGCGGTGAATCATATCCTGACTTCTTTCGGCCACCAGATAGGACACCACCTGATTGATTCTTTCCGCCAGCGCCACCTGCCTGTCGGCAAGCCGGGCAAATTCTCTGCCGTACTTGTGCAGCGCCTTGACCGAGGAGCGGTCAAGAGGATCGGTAAGACCCGAAAGGGCGGCCAGGGGCGGCAGCTCGGAAAGAAACGTCTCTCTGTCCGGCAGATGAAAGGTGCTGCTGAGAAAGGAGACGCTGAGCTTTGCCTGGCAGGGAGCGTAAAAAAAATTTTCAGTCATGGCCGGAATTGCGCGAGGCAGGATTAATCAGCAAACAATGGCGTGATTTTATCACAGAGGGCGGCCTTTTGCAGATGCGCCCCAAAGGCGCCGCACGCGGCCGGTCCGAGGCTGAGGCATCGGCGGGGAGCCGGGCCGCTGGCGGTTATCAATTGTTCCCGCGGCGTGATATAATTTCTGCCGTTTTCACAGGATCTGCATTTTGATTTTTAGACCGCTTTTTTTCAGCATAGGCCTGAGATATTCGGGCGCCTTCGGCTCCTCCGGCTTTGCCTCCTTCGTCTCCTTCATGTCGGTTATTGGCGTGTTTCTCGGCGTTGCGGCTCTGATCATCGTATCGTCGGTGATGAACGGGCTTGAGGAGAACATGAAGGATCGCACCATGGCGGTGGTGTCCCATGCTGTGGTTTCAACCGGTCCTGAGGGCATGAAGCGGGCGGATCCAAAGCTGGCCGCCATGCTTGAGGCCATTGCCGGGGTGAAGTCGGTGGCTCCGGTGATAGAATCCGAGGCCATTATCCAGAGCTCCTCCGGACTGACCGCCATAAGCGTTGCCGGTGTTGAGCCCGCCTCGTATCCTGAAAGTGATCTCATCCGCAGGTCCACCGCCTTTGAATCCGGCATCGACCGGCTTGAACTGCTTGATCGTCAGCCCTTTTCGGTGATCCTGGGCAACCGGCTTGCTAGTTCTCTGAACCTCTATCCGGGGGAGCAGGTGCGTATCATGTTTCCTCGCGGGGCACGATACACCATGGCCGGAAAACTTCCGGCGGGACGTCTGTTTTCCGTGGTGGCGTGGTTTCATATGGGTACCTCGGACGTGGATTCCTCCAAGGCTCTGATAAGCCTCGATTCGGCCCGGCGGGTCATGCGCATGGGCGAGGGGTTCGACGGCTACCGCGTGTGGCTTGACGATCCCTTTGAAATCGACAGCTTTCGGGCCGCTCTGCCCTCCGATCTGACAGTGCGGGACTGGCGCGACGAAAAGGGCGAACTGTTTCAGGCCATCGCTATGGAAAAAAAGATCATGGCGCTGATGCTCTTTCTCATCGTTTTCGTGGCGGCTTTCAACATTCTTTCGTCTCTGATCATGATGGTCATGGACAAGACCGCTGAAATAGCCATTCTGCGCACCATGGGCTTCAGGTCGGGTTCGGTGCTGGCGGTGTTCGTTTGTCAGGGAGTTGTTTGCGGCCTTGTAGGCACCGCTTTGGGAACCGTTGGAGGGCTGCTGGGCGCCGCCTGGCTTAACGAAATCCTCGGGTGGCTGGGGCTTTCCGAATACTTCCTTTCCGGCATGGATATGCCTGTGGTCATCCGGCCGATCATGGTGGCGCTGATTGTGATCTGCTCCCTGCTGCTGTCGGTTCTTTCAACTCTTTATCCTTCCTACCGGGCGTCGAAGGTTATGCCTGCCGAGGTTCTCCGCTATGAGTGACGTTATTCTTGAAATCAGAGATCTGCGCAAGGTGTACGACGAGGGCAAGATCAGAACCGAGGTGCTCAAGGGAGTCTCACTGGCCGTGCGCGAGCGGGAAATGCTGGCGGTGACGGGAAGTTCGGGCTCCGGCAAGAGCACCCTGCTGCACATCATGGGAACCCTTGATCGTCCCACCTCGGGCTCCGTGCTGTTCAGGGGGGAGGACATCGGCAGAATGGGCAGCCGTCAGAGAGCCGATTTCAGAAACATGCGCCTGGGGTTCATCTATCAGTTCCATCATCTCCTGGGGGAGTTCACGGCCGAGGAGAACGCCGCCATGCCCCTTCTCATCAGAGGTCTCAAACCATCCGAGGCTCTGGCGCAGGCAAGAAGGATGCTGGACAAGGTGGGACTTTCCCACCGTCTGGCTCACCGTCCCTCCGAGATGTCAGGTGGCGAGCGGCAGCGGGTGGCCATTGCAAGAGCTCTGGTCAACAGCCCAGATCTGATCCTTGCCGACGAGCCTACGGGCAATCTTGATTTCAGAACAGCCGAGGAGATTTTCGGAGTGATGTGCGACATGCACCGGGAACTTGGCACCTCCTTTGTGGTTGTGACCCACGACAGAGCCCTTGCCGAACGGTTCAGCCGCCGGATCGAGATCAGAGACGGCAGGGTGGCCTGCGATGCGTAGTCTTGCCTTTCTTATCGGTCTGCGTTTCAGCCGGTCGCGCCGCGCCTCCAGCTTCGTCTCCTTTTCCACTGTTTCTTCGGTCATCGGCATCGCGGTGGGAGTCATGGCGCTGACCATCGGTCTTTCGGCCATGAACGGCTTCGAGCGGGAACTTGAGGAGCGGGTGCTGTCGGTGGTGCCCCAGGTGGAGGTTACCACCCGTTACGGCTTTTTCAACAGCTGGCAAAAGTACGGGGAGTTTCTGAAGGAGCAGCCAGCTATCAGGGCCGTGGCTCCCTTTGTAACTGTCAACGCTCTGCTTGAGCGGGGCAAATCCTTCAAGGCGGTGCGGCTCAAGGGCATAGTTCCGGAGGACGAACTGCATGTGGTGTCGGTGGATCGCTTCATCACCCCCGGAGCCCTTGAAACTCTCTCGGAGCGTGGCAACGTGATCCTTGGCGCCTCCATTGCCGACAGGTACGGGATCGGAATCGGGGACAGAGTGTCGTTTCTGGTGTCGCCGCGGGATGCCGGTCACGAGAAAATAGCCGCCGCCAGATCGAGGAGTTTCAGGGTTACCGGCATATTCAGAATGTCGGGACAGCTGGATGCTCTTACAGGTTTTGTCAGCCTTGAGGATGCCCGGGAGATCGCAGGTCTTGAGGAAGGACAGGTGGAGGGTATTTCGGTGCGCACCGAAAGTTTTCTGGATGCTTCCGACATCGTGCTGGCAAAGGCCCGGCAGGGCGAGAGGTCGGTGCTGGTCACCAGCTGGAAGGCCACTCAGGGACATTTGTACCGGGATATTCAGATGGTCCGGCTGATCGTCTACATCGCGCTTTTCCTGGTGATCGCGGTGGCATGCTTCAACATCGTTTCGGGTCTGATGATGTCGCTGAACGACAAGCGTCAGTCGGTTGCGATCCTGATGACCATGGGCGCAAGAAAATCCCTGGCTGCCGCCATCTTCGTGGTTATGGGCATGATAAACGGGTTTATCGGGGTTGGCGCAGGACTGACGTTCGGCTTCCTTGTCTCATGGAAGCTGGGAGAAATCTTCCGCTTTTTCGAGGATCTTGCCGGCAGACGGATGTTCAATACCGAACTGCACTTTATTGACTTCGTGCCATCGGAAATCCATGGCGCCGATTTTGTGGTGGCCGGCTGCGGAGCCCTGCTTATCTGTTTTTTTGCCACCATCTACCCGGCCTACAAGGCCGGCAGGACCATGCCGGCGGTGGAACTGAGTCGTGGCAAATAGCAGGAACGGACTTTCACAGGTCCGTCGGTGACTCCGGCAAGCGTTTCCATGCGGTCAGCCGTCTTTGCGCCGATGATATCACCATTGCGGCGCGGATGAGCTTCTGCGGTTCGAGAGTCTCGCCGTAATGACGCAGCTTCATCTGCTCGAAAGCCTTTTGGATGACTTCCTCTTCGTTGCCGTCGTCGGTTA
>JAFURY010000131.1 GCA_017480795.1 Succinivibrionaceae bacterium | reverse complement strand
CCTCATAAACCCTATCAAGTCTGGGAGATATTACCATAACTAAATGAAATTGATAAAATTTCCATAATAATGATCTGATGAAACCGATCAGGAAACTCTTGAATATCTCAATGGGTTTTAGCGTTTAACATGGAAGTGAACAAGCCAAGAACGCTTGAGGAAGCGCAACACGAAGATTTCATCTGGACCTGGAAGAGCAACGCCAGGGGAACCAAGGCAAGCATTTGGCTGCCGTATTTTGCTGGAGCGGAAAAGATGCCGCGATCCAAGCAGTGGCTGATCTCGTACAACGGAGGGTCGCTGCTTGCAGACTTGAGCAAAATCGACTTTATCATGTTCTATGGAGCAACCGGCGATATTCCACTTCCGTTTCTGGACGCGCTCTCTCAGAACGGCATTCTCCTGATGCTGCACCGGCGCAACCAGACGCATCCTTATGTTTTCTATCCGACCGGATTCAGCGATCAGTTCGACCTTCTGTCCAGGCAGATCCTCATCCGCAGTCATGGACAGAAGAGGGCGTACATCGCCAGAACTTTTATCAAGGCCCGATTTGATCGCATGACCGATCTGATCGAGATCAGTTCGGAGCGCTACGTAGCCTTGCGTAAGGCGCAAAGCGTCACGGGCGTCCGGCAGATCGAGGCCAACGTCACCGCCCGATTCTGGGACAGATGGTTCGGCAGCCTCAACGTGGAGGCGACGAGGAGAGGCGACGGCGCTGTTCAGGCCGCGCTTGATGCTGGGTCAAAGTTTCTTTATGGAGTGATCCTGCGTTGGGTTCTTCTGCACAAGCTCTCGCCATGCCACGGATTTCTGCATGAGCCGACGGGATATCCAAGCCTTGTCTACGATCTCATGGAGCCGTTCCGATACATCATTGAGCAGTCGGTTGCAGCGGTTTTCCCGAAGATCGGGGAGGATGAGAAGCAGCTTGTTGCCGCATCCCTCAATCAGCTCAAGATTGAGCTCGACCGGATTGTTTATGTGCCGGCCACGCGGCAGTACGTTCGTCGAAAGAATCTGCTTCACGGCGCGGTTCTCGCACTGCGGTCATACCTTCTGGGCGAAACAACTCGTTTTGTTCTTCCTGCAGAAGGGGAGAAGAAAGGAGGGAGGCCGCCCAAGGTGTCCTACAAACTTCCGGGGGCAACTAAAATAGCAAAAACGTGAATGGGGGTAGCTTGATAGGCACCGACCCCCGGCGGCGTCCAAACGGTCGAGGTACGGAGGCTTGTGAACAAGCGGTCCAAAAACCGTAAGGAGTTCGGGGAGAATCATACAGCAAAAAATGGATATAGAAACATGCAAAATACAGTTTTACGGCTCCGCGATCTGACGTCGGGGCAGACGGCTCGGGACTATCGCAAGAAACTGGCAGGATTTACCAAAAGACCGAATTCCGTATTGGCAATGAAGTTCCGGCTGGAGATCCCCGAGAGCCGTGCACGGATGCCCGGCTTCCCCGAGTACCGCGCTTCCTATGATTATCTTGAGGGGGTGGGTAAGGGCAGCCTCACCTATTTTCTGTTTACTGTTGTTCTCTCTGGTTTCCGGGTCTTTACGGACGCCGCCTCTGCTGAAACTTTTGCCAAGCGGGGCGCGTTGGCTACAGAGGACTTTGCTGCTTCCGTCTGTGACGCATTTGGCGGGCAGATGCCTGATTTCACTCCTGCCGCCATTCTCAAGCGTCTTGCAACCGCTCCGAGAGCCCGAGGCGGCAAGGACAATTCCTTTTCCGAGCAGGTGATCGTCTCGGAATACACGAAGTCGCTTGCAAAGAAAAAGGGGAAGGAAGTTCCCGACGCAAGGATTCAGGAGATTTTCAAGGCAATCGCCGTTGAATTGCTGCCTTTCACTTCATGGAACGAACTCACCAAGTCGATTCCCAAAGCATGCGAGGCAGTGGATCGTGCTTTGACGAGATTCGGATCGTTTCCCAGTCTGGCAGCGATGGTGAGAGCCAGCGTCACCAGTCTGCCGGCGTTCTCTACCATTGTTTATGACAGTGATGCGCCTGTTTTGGATGTCCCGGTCGAGATTCAGCCTTATGCGGTGGTTGCCTCCGTGCTGAGAAACTTCAAGGGGGAAAGTTCCGAACAGGTCAGGTTTACTCAGCTCAATCTCACGACAAGCACGCACGGCGGTCTTTCATGGCTGTATGGCAACGGCCTCAAGTATTGGAGGGAGACGGATACGAAGGACATAGCCAAGGCTTACGGTGTTCCTGAGGAGCGCATCGGATGTGTCGAGCGCATCCGGGAAGCCGCGCTTGCCATCCCGGAGCAAACGTTCTTTACAAACGAAGGCAAGCCGCTCTCCCTGTCGGTGTTCCGTACCGCATTGGGAGGACGCCTCGACAGCTGGGTTGCCAACTATATCAATCGGCTTCAGGAACTTAAGGACATTCTCACGAAACTGCCAACCGAAATCCGCATTCCCTCAGCTTTCGTTTCAGAAGGGGAGGATTTCCTTGACACGACCGATTGCACGAGATCTGAAATCGAAACCCTCTGCCGGGTGTTCGGGCAGTCCCGCTCAAGCGCACTGGACTCCATTCAGACCCTTTTGGGAGAAAAACTGATCGCGGAAGACATTGCCGAGAAGGTTCGAGGAGTTGTCGAATGCTCTGCATTGATCAACCGGCTGTCGGCCATTCGCTTCCAGCTGGTCAATGCGATGGAGCAGGCAGCCAAGGACGAGATGTCGCCCTGGAAGAGCCTGCTCAAGGATGCCGAGAAGGAGTTTTCCACTTGGAAGGCACTGGAAAAGAGTCTTCCGAAATTGAACAAGATGAGCGGAGGCGTACCTAACGTCGAATCCGAACTTGACGAAGCCGTCGAGGGCGTCGGGAAGATTCTTTCTGCCCGGGCCGAGCACCTGGAGCGGCTGCGCGCCTGGGAGGCGTCTTCGGGAATCCGTCCTGATGTTGTCGGGCACATGGAGGAAATCGAAGGGCGAAGGCTGGAACTGCGCAAGTCCGTCAAAGCTAATGCCGGGGAACTAGCCATCCGATCCCTGCTCAACCGGGTCGGCAGACTGGTTCGGGGACGCCGGGATGCGAGCGCCGCCGCCGTCATGAAGTGGTACGACGACAACGGAATCTTTGCGAGCCAAAAGAGTCGAAACCAATACTTCTGCAATGTGCTGGGCAGCATCTACGTTTCGCCCTTCAGCAATTCTCGGCATCAGGGCTATTTCCTGGGAGAAAAGGTCATAGAGCGCCGCCGGGAGCTTTGGAATTCCCTATGCGGCCTGATCCGATCGCTCAAGCCGGCTCCGTTTACGGAAGAGGCGGAAACTGCGTACCGTCTTAGTGACTTTGTGGAAACCCAGACGATTTCCGCGATTCCGGGGATGATCCCGGAGAAGATTGCAGCTCTGAATTTGGACGAGCACTGGACCGAGGCGATTTCCGAGAGCATCCGGCTTCAGTTGCGCCAGCCCGAGGTGACGGGGGCAACCCTTGCCAAGGCTTTCAATGTCTATACGAGCCTGATGAGCGGCCTGAACACCGTGTTGCGGCGCGAACGGTTCTACCTGAGGACAAAGTTCATCTGGGTTGAGAACAATGCTTTGGTCTACCAGCCCAAGGATGTGCTGTGGTCTGTTCCCGAGGACCGGTATGCAAAGGCCCCCGTGTGGACGGACATTTTTGAGAGCGATCTGCTCGTTCGGAATGACGCCGGACTGGTCAAGGTCCGGGAAACCTTTGAGCGGATCGCTGGAAAGCTCAAGACAGAAAATCCGGAACTGCTTGGACATTTGCTCAGGCAGCTTCCCCACGACTGGTGCTATCCGCTGCCGTTTGCAGACTCTGTTCCCGGAGAGTCCTCAATCTGCCTGAAGGTTTCAAAGAAGGGGGCGAAGGGAACGGTACTGATGAAAAAGACGTACTCCCGGGCAAATCTCGCCCGGCTTGTTGGTCCTTCTTCCTACAAGTCCAGACTCGATGAGATGCTCGTGAAGCCTGTGAGCACGATTGGCGACATGACGCTGCTTGTTGACCAGCCGGTGGAGCAGCGTCTTTCAGACGGAGCGGTGAACCTCACATACGGAGTTCCCCAGCTCTCGCTCGCTGTTCCGTTCTCTCAGGAGGTGGATCGGTACGGGGATGAGATCCCGCTCCCATTCTCCCGCATTGTGGCGATTGACCAGGGTGAGGCCGGCATTGCGTATGCAGTGTTCAATCTCCAGGATGCCGGCAATGAGAAGGCTGAGCCGATTGCGTCGGGAACTGTGCGTATCCCGGCCATCCGCAATTTGATCAAGGGCGTCAAGAAATATCGAAGGGGCGGACAAGCTGTCCAGAAGTTCAATCAGCGCTTTGACTCGTCAATGTTCACGATGCGCGAGAACGTGGCGGGTGATGTGTGCGGCGCTATTGTGGGGCTGATGCAGAGGTTTCATGCATTCCCCGTGTTGGAGTATCAGGTCAAGAATCTGGCAAGCGGCAGCAAGCAGTTGTCGCTTGTTTACAAGATGGTCAATGCCCGATTCCTCTACTCGCAGGACGTGCAGATGCAGAACACGGAGCGAAAGTCCTGGTGGTTTGGCGGAGACGTGTGGAAGCCTGCGGGATTGATGATCGAGGTGGATCCCGAGAAGATCGCCAATAAAAAGGATCTTCAGGTGATCGACGGCAAGAGCTATCGGCAGCTGAACATTTTCCCGGGTGCCTCCGTCAATGCCGCTTTTACCAGCCGCATCTGTTCGCACTGCGGAAGAAATGTGTTCGACCTGTTGAAGAGTGCCGAGCAGAAAAAGGTCAGACAGCTTTCTGTCAATGCCGGCGGCGAGGTGCAGCTTGAAGGAAAAACGCTGCGGCTTTTCGCTCGTCCGACCAAGGAGCAAAGCCATCAGGCCGCGCGTCGCAATGAGCGGGCAGAGTGGACCCAGCCGATGAAGGCAGGGACGTATCCCTTCGCAGATGTTGCCCGGGCGATTAAGGAAAACATGAGGCGCTCTCCGATCAGCAAGCAGTCAAGGGATACTTCGCAAAGCCGGTACTTCTGCGTGTTCAAGGATTGCGAATGGAACGGTCGTGCGCATCACGCGGATGTCAATGCGGCGATCAACATTGGCAGACGGCTATTGAAAGCGCTGATTTATCGAGATCCGCTTAAGGTGACCGTTTAACTGCTCGTCACTTTGAGGAAAACCGGCCGTTCTGCCGTTATTCACGATCACGGGCAAAACTTCCGGTGCCGGAGTGGTTGAAAAAAGGTTAAAAAGGGGGTTAAGGGGTGAGGGGCTTTGCTGCTACATTGCTGATTTTAATGATGTTTCTCTAAGAAAATCGGCGGCAGATCCCCTTTCATCTGACGAACTTTCATCCTTCATCTGTAAGCTCCCAAAAACCCCGGCACAGGCCTTCCGCGAACGCCGAACGATCGGCATTCCCGTTACGGGCGAGACGGTTTAAGGCGGGTCGGCGAGGGAGAACTCAGGCCTTCGGATCAGCAGTCTGGGGCTTACTCTTGCCGTAGTTCCAAGGGAGACAGTCGTCGAAAGGAAATCCTTCCAACGAGACCGCATTGAATTCCTGAGTCAGGATGCGTTTATTCAGGGCGTCCTCTATACGCTGCTGCTCATTTCCCTGCCCGTCGTTGCGAATGCGTTCGATGCGCTCGTTGAGCACTGCTTCCATTCGATACTTGTAAAGGGCGTGGCCGTATTCGGGGAGCCAGCTCCCAATGTTCCTCACCCCGTTGGCCTTGGCCGTCTCCATCAGCGACAGCCAGGTGCACATCGATTCGGTGTAGTTCTGCGACTGCTTGAAATTGATCGCCTTACGCAGAACCGTTGCCGGCCTGATGGCGCGCTCGGCAGCATTGTTGTCCGGAGGCACTCGAGTGTCGGTCAGGAATACATGGAAACTTTCCCGGCGGTTCATGTAGTACGTCACCGCCTTGGCAAAGAGCGAGTTTTGATCGCGCGCCTCGTAGACCGAGCCCTCAGCCTTGCTCGTGCAAAGCTGCTCACTGAGCGACACCATGATCGTGTCCACGTTCTTCATCAGGGGCGCGGCGTACTTCTGCCGACATGCAAGGATTTTTTGCAGATGCTCCTCTCGGTTCTCCGAAGGCATGCTCAACCCACTCTGTCCCCTGTCCTTGGCTATAGCCTGCCAGTCGAGGCTATCGATGTATCTGGTCACTCGTAACTCCTGGTGAGATCCTCGGAGTTGCCAGTGTGCCTCGTCAGACGGGGCCGGCTAGGGCTTTGGGGAGCTTACGTTTTTCCAGACTGCTGTGCAACATCCAGGAAGCGGTGGCTCGCCTGGCGGGGGGAGATGGGCGAGACGCTAGCCCGGAAGATTTGCGTGGATAGAGGCGCCAGTTTGGTCTGCAATTCGCGCAAAATGGCTCAGACGACGCTGTAAACGGCACGGGTTGCCGGTATGTCCTTCGCTCAAACCGGCGCACTTCACGCTTAACCTCGGCGCAGTAGTCGCTCTAAGTGGCTCTCGCAAGCGTTTCCCCCTTGATCTCCCTCCGTCATTGCACTGATTCGCTCAAATTGGTGCGATAGTCTCTCATTCCGGCTCACACCTCGTCCTCGTTGGCCCGACTGTCGCTCAATCCGGTTCGATGATCGCTCTCATCGGCGCTGTTGCCGCTGACATTGGCTCGGTTGTTTTCAAC
>JAFURY010000130.1 GCA_017480795.1 Succinivibrionaceae bacterium | reverse complement strand
GGCATGATGATTATGCCGGGGCATACACTTATCGGGTCTTCCTGCAATATTCCGGTCGAATCCATGCGCGACGGTGCGAACGCCAGATAACAGCGTGGCTCCTGCCGCACGATCTCCCCGATATTCATGTTTGCTGCCGGGGCTTTCATCATGCGCCCCTTGCAAAGGTTTTTTTCCACCCATGCTTTAAGTCCCTGCAATCTCTCTACTGTACGCATATCAGAACTCCCTCGGATCAATCGCCGTCAGATAGATGCCGATCACGCCGCCGTTATGGACCACATCCAGCACTTTCATGGGCTTCCTGTCAAACATGACGTGCGTATTCGGCTCCGGTTCTTCCTCGCCGGGAAAATCGGCAAGCGGCGTGTGAATAAGCAGCGTCCTCGTGTTGTTATCCCACGAGATATCATTCACGTTGTTATTCTTACGCTTTAGGGCTTCTTCTTCGTCCGGCACGCATACGATCTCGTAGCCGTTCCAGTAATGGGTTTCCGCGAAATGATCCTGCCGCATGAACGTGCGGTTTATGTCATTTGCGATGCGGTCTTTCAGCGACAATGCTACTCTCCTTTCTTTCCGGCTTTGGTTTTCTTTGTTTCCTCTGCTTCCTCCGGCGCATTCATCGGGAAGTCCTGCTCACTTACTGGTACTGCTTTCCCCTGCTCAACCAGCCTTGCGCCGTAACAGTCGTTGACCTCGGCAACCGCCCCGGTCTTAATGTATTTGACCTTCAATGCTTATTTCCTCCTTCCCGTCTGCTTCTTTGCGGATGTGCGGCGGGTGGTCTTCTTCTGTTCTTCCTCAGTTTCCCCCGCTACGATCCCGGACATGACATCAATCTCAGGTGCTTCCGCTTCGTCGTCCGCTTCCTCTGCTGCATCCTCGGTTCCCGGCTCCTCGCCCTCCGCCTGCTGCGCTGCGTCCTCTGTCGCATCTTCGGTATCCTCCGGTACCTCTTCCGGCTCTCCCAAAGACGCGGGGGCAATCTCTTTAATCGCCCCCGCAGAAAGCAGCCATTCAATCTTGCCCTGCGGCAGCCCTTCGGGGATTTTCTCTCCCCTCTTGAGCATCTTGCCGTTAATACGGACATAGTGGTTAGCTAAGTACATTCTTTGCCCTCCTTCGATCAAAGCACGGTTGCAACAGCCCATCCGTCCACGTTGGCCGGTACGACGGTCGGGCAGCTCGTCAGACGGTTCTTGATAGAGTTTCCGTCGATGCTGCCGTAGCAGAGCGGAACCTCTTTCTTGATATAGGTCTTGTGCCGTGCGTTCGCGCCGGTTTCCTCAACCTGCGTGACGGGTCCGTGATAGATGTTCAGCAGGTCGTGGCTTCCGGCAATCAGCTTGCCGTCCGGGATCAGCTTCTTTGCCTGTCCGTCGTCGTCGATGAACGTGCCGGACAGCGAATACAGCTCAACGCCGTCGGAATTGTAGCCGATGAAGCGCAGGCCGCTTCCGCGATAACGGGTGTTGATCTTGCCCATATCGGCGTTTCTGCGGTCGTACTGGTCGATGAAATCGGAATTGTGGAGCATCGCGCTTGCCACGTCCGCCGCCATTACGATCATTTCGACGTTGCCGAGACCGTCGTACACAAGGTCGAAAATCTCGTGCATATCGTCGTCGATCTTTGCGCCCGCCTGATCCCACTTAGTATCCGGCGTGAAGTTGTTTGTGAAGCCATAGTCAGCAATCATAGTCGGAGAAACGCCGCGTCCCTCGTTGGTGTAGGTGAATACGGACAGCTTACCGGTCAGAAGAACCTGGCGGACCATCCATTCGCGGCGGCGCTGGATTGCCTTTCTCATGTCCATCAGATCGCGGGCAAGAATCTTCTTCTCGCGTTCCTGCGGAGTCATTGCCCCAAGCACTCTCTCGCCGAATATCCTGCCTTTGAGGTTGGAATCCTCGATGATGCGTTCCGGCGCGATGCAACAGAACCCGATTTCGCGGGTTTCAAATCCGTCGCGGTCCATCAGAACACCGCCAGTTCCCGGATGTACGGTCGGAGCCATGCGGCGGCTTCCCTTTCTGTAGTCATAAATTGCCTTATCGTCCTCGACGGTTCCTGCGTCGTGGCCGAAGAAATCATAAAGCACGCTGTACTCGCGGGGCATCAGGTCGATTGCCGCAAGCTGCGCTCTGGTAGAATAGATATCCATGAAGTTTTATTCTCCTTTCTTTTTTCTCGAAAATCAGGAACCGGACACAGTGTTTGTGAAGGTTCCCGTGGATTCCTTCTTGTCAAACACGATGTTCTGCCCGCGAAGGATCGCCTTCTGCGCGTCAGTCAGCGCCGCTCCTGCCGCCAGCTTCACAGTGCCGTCAATGAAGCATCCCGCGCGGTATGCTGCCGCGTCCTCTGCGGTTGCCGTCTCGCCCGATGCCGGCGCAGTTCCGGTCGCGACATCCTCTTTCAGCACGACAAGCTGGTTGGTTGCCACCACATTTGCGGCGGCTGCCGGGGAGTAAAGCCCGGACGCTTCACGATACATCACGGTTCCTGCTGCGACTTCTCCATTGCCAGGCTTGCACGGAATTGCAATCACGTCCGCCCCCTGCGGGTCGGCAAGCAGATTTGCATAAGTGCGGGTCCCGATGGTGCTATACAATTCGCTCATTCGTTTTGTCCTCCTTTCGCATAATCAGAACATCCCATCAGACATGCCGTTGTACTGCTTCGCGTACTCCGCAATATCCTTGGCATTGTCGGTGATTTCCTGTTCCTCGTTGTTCCCGTTGTCCTGCGGCGCTCCACCTGCCACATCTGCGGCGGGCGCTGTCTCCTGCTGCCTTGACGTAATGAAGGAAGTTCCCTTCTCCTTCTGCGCCTTGACAACCTGTTTCTGGAAGTCCATAGCGGACATTCCGGTTGCTTTGGCCTGTTTCGCCATTTCCTCGTAACCGGGCATGGTCAGCGCGTCAATGTCGGAAAGGCGCTCCCTTTCTGCTGCTACGGCTTCCTGCTGTACCTGCGCAAGCAGGGCCGGGGCCTCTTCTCGGAGCTGGTCTACAGTTGTGTCCTTGGTAAGTTCCACTTTCTTTTCCTCCTTTGTGGATTTATTTTCAGTCGGCACCCCGGCAACAGGAGTTCCGTCACTGACAGGATTATTTGCGCCCGGGACTACGCATTCATGTGCGTTATCCCCGAACAGCTTTACATTTTGCAGCGCATCAAGCGCCGGTCTGAATGCTTCATCCGCCGTTTCCTTGACGGTGACGGCTTCCGGCACATCTCCATAAACCGCGTTCATCAGCGCCATATCGCGCTTTGTCACGCAGGCGGCTATCTTCTCCGTGGCAAGCAGTTCGTCACAAAAGCCGTAGTCCACGGCTTCTTTTGCGGTAAACCACGTTGTCGCGTCCATCCACTCTTTGATCTGGTCTTCGGTCTGTCCGGTCTTTGCCGCGTACATCCCGCGAAACTGCTGCTCCATCTTCCGCAGGTGTTCCACGGTATCTTCGATCTCGTTTGCATTGCCCCATGTGATCGTCATGGGGTTATGGATCATAAACTCACTGCCCTCGGCAATCACTACATGAGCGCCGGGGATTGTGGCAAACAGCGTCGCCGCAGATGCACAAAGCCCCTCGACCATGACGCGCACCTTATCGAATCCGGCATTGATAACCATGCTGCGCATGGCAACCGCCGCGTAAACTTCGCCGCCCGGTGAGTTGATACGGATATTGAGGTTTTTTGCGCCGTTCTTCTTGGCTTCCTTGAGCGCCTTGTCAAAATCGCCCGTGGACGTTTCATCGTCCCACCATTTATCCGACACGATCTCGCTGTAAACCATGATCTCCGCGTCTTCTCCTTCGGCTTTCATGGTGTAGCGGATGCGGTACTGCTCATTCGCGGCAGCCATCAGAAACCGTCTCCACACGCGCCTTTCAAACATCGGGCGCGGGGCTATAATTCTATGCTTTTTCGGTGGCATCACTCGTCCTCCTTTTCTTCGTCGTCTTCATCGTCGGTATCGTTTTCCGGTTCGTTTCCTCCCGGTAAAGTGCCCGCTTCCTCGGCAAGCTCCCTCTGCAATGCAATCTCTTTCTTGCGCTGTTTCATGATCTCGTCAAAGTTGTTGCCGTTATACTCGCTGGCTTCCTGTTCCTGAGTGGATATGTTGTTCTGGATACGTGCCGCCGCTGCGTTCACTTCTTTCAGCGGGTCAACATGCCCCATGCTTGCCCCCATCCAGATACAGCCGCACCACGCCTGCCGCACTGCCGGATCGTCGAAAAAACCGGGCGCGTCGATGCGTCCGGTTGCCACGGCTTCGGAAAGCCACTGCTCATATACTGGCTGATTGAAAGCATTGTTAAACCGCGTCCGGTATAGCCTTACCGTCCGCCAAAAGTCCAGAAGGGCGGCTCTCGCCGCCGTGTAATTGCTCTCGTACTTCTTGACCAGCACTTCTTTCGGGATTCCCATACTGGAAGCAATGGTCATGATGCAGGTGTTCACGAATGATTCAAATTGCGTATTGCTGCGCAAGGGGTTGACCGTCTCGATCTTCTTGCCCGGCGGCAGGTTGTAGATTGCTCCCGGCGCAAGCTCAATCTGCAATTCATCGTCCGTCACTTTGTCTTCGTCATTCACGGCATCTTCCAGCCCGAATTTGCCGTCGTCCTCGTCGCTCACGATAAAGGCCGTCAGCATGGATGAGACCACGTTTGCGGCAAGTTCCGCGTTCATGTAGCGCGTGAACTGTTTTAACTGTTCAATCTCCGCAGACACAAACGGAATGCCGCGCCGCTGTTCCGGCCGCTCAAACGTCATGACGTGCAGAATATTCGGATAGCCGGTATCGCGCCCGAAAGCGTCTATCGCCGTCCAGGTTAATTCCGCGTTGTTGGAACCGGCGTTCGGACTTCTGCTGGCGATGTGGTACTTGATAACCGCCCCCTCGCGGTCGATCTCCACACCGTCAATGATCCGCCCGCCGCTCTCCGTCTCCCGGCTTTCACTGTCGCCGGATGAATCGGGATTGCATACCCGGTCGGCTTCCAAAAGCCGTATAGTCGTCTGATACGGTGTCCGGCGGTTCTCCTTCATGCCAAACAGTGCGAACACGTCACCGCTCATCAGCATGGACAGGAAAGCAAGGTTCTGCAATCCGTAGAAGTTCTGCTGCCGTTCCGCGTCGCACATGGAGTTTTCCGCCCATAGCCGGAACTCGCGCAGAATGTTCCGCTCCGCTTCTTCCCTCTGCTCGTCAGACATTCCCAGAAAATCGCCGTCAATCTTCGGCTTTGGCTGGATGCCCCACCCGACAACCGATGTGGTAAGCGTCTGCGGTCCGCTCCTTGCAAGACCTCCGCCCGCGTATAAATCACGCGCCCTCTGCCGCAGGGTAGAGGAATAAAGGTCTATGTTATCCTCCGCGTCCCCAGCTTCAATGACCCACCCGATAAGGCTGTTAAGCGTCCGGCTTGCGCCGTGGCTCCCGTAGCTCATGCGCGGGGTTTCCATGCCGGAACGTCCACGCCCCGGACTTCCTAATGCTTCTTTCTCCTGTTCTTTCTGCATTCTCCGGTTGTATGCTTCCGCTCCCCTTTTCGGGCTGAAAAGGTAAAGTGCTCGCTCCCGGATATTCGGGTCTTTGCTGTTCATGTGTCACGCTCCTTTATAAGTCCCGTGGCACTACTCGCGCCACCCGTTTTGTTCTCACTGCGCCGGAAAGGGATTCGACCACGTTTGAAAAATACTCAATCTGTCTCATCAAATCGTCCAGGTCAAGCGCCGTGTATTCCCTCGTCCCAATCCGGTAGCTTTTTGCCTGCCCTGTGATAAGCTCCTTATGCGCTTCCTTCACAAGGTCAAGCATTGTCCTGGCTTCCGTCAGCGTATATGCCACATTTACCGCCATGCTCAATCCTCCTTCGCCATGTTCCCGCCATTTATGCCGGGAACATCATACTTTGATACCACGGCTTACAACATGGCGCTGTTTCCGCTTTATTTCCTCCGTCTTCGTGATGATCTTCGGCTCGTCCTCGCCGTTTATCACCCGTTCCAGTTCGTCAAAATGCCAATTAAAATAGCGGTATGCGGCGCGTGCGTAGTTCCGGCAGTCAAGCGGCTCGTTCCGCTCGTATACCTTTTCCCATGCTATCGTGCTTCTCCCGCTTCTCCGGTGCATAACCATCTGCTCGGAAATAAGACCCTTGAAATATTCCATGTCGTAACCGGCGCGGTAGTCTATTGGGAAGTGCATATAGCTCGGTCCCGGCTCCGTCACGCCCGCTTCGTACATGATCCCTTCTTTTCCCTGGTCAACGCCAAGGATGAATTTCATGCCCTCTTTCGCGTTTGCCCGCTTCATCGGCCTGCAATATGGTTTCCCCTCGCCCGGTTCGCCCTTGATGGGCCATATCCTCTTTGTCTGGCGCTTTGCGCATTCCCGGTATACCTCCTGCGTGAAATGTCCGCCGGAGTCGATGAACGTTGCGAGTATGCGCATCTTCATTCCGTTTTTCAGTTTCCATTGCCTTGAAAGCAGGCTGTCGATTTCTTCCCACACTCCGGGCGCGTCTGCCCTTCCGGGTATGATCCCTCTGCTGATCCCCCAGCTCTGCCCGTTCCTGTCCCATCCGACAACCTCATATTCCAGACGGTTATCCTGCGTATCAACCCCCATTGTGAGAAGAAGAACGCCCGCCGGTATCTCCGCGTCGTAATGTTCGCGCCGCTTATAAAGTGCTTCATCAAGCCCGCTGTTGGTGTGTACCTCCCACGTTTCGCCAAGGATCGTGTTGTAAAACGTCTTTAGCTTCTCCGGGTCCTTATGGGCTTTCAGGAATTTCCAGACAATATCTTTCCAGTCTGACCATGGCGACATAAAAGCGTTGAGCCGGAAAGAGCGGATGCCGTTGTCAAGAGCTTTCGGATTTTTGCTCACCCACTTTGCAGGCTGCCGCTTGACGATGTGTTCCGGTATCACCCGCTTGCACGTCGGGCATTCCCAGCCGACGCTAAGCACATGGTAATCCTCGTCGCCGCGCTCATTCTTGTAATTTTCCTTCTCGAACTTGATGTTCACAAACTGGATGAAGCTGAAATTGTGGCAATGCGGACACTCCGTATGCCATTCCTCCTGTGTCCCGTTCATGTAATCCGTCTCAATCTTTGATCTCCCCTTTATGGTCGGCGTGGATGTCTTTACGATCTTCCGGTTGTGCCGGAATGTCTCAGTACGCCTTTCGGCAAGCTCCTGCGGGTCGCCCTCTGTCCCGGCGGATGCCGGAAAGCGGTCTGTCTCGTCCATGAAGATATAGCGCACGGGTTTACTGGCAAGGTCCGCCGGGGAATTTGCCCCAATGATTGCAAGGCTCCCGCCCGGAAATGTCTTCATGGTGATTGTGTTTGCCGCGTCGCGGCTCCGCTGCTTGAATACCTTCTCCCTAAGCGTCGGGCAGGCGTTAATCATAGGCTGGATTCTTCGCTTTGAATAATCCTCCGCCACCTTGTCCGTCGGCTGCACATAAAGCATCGGCCCCGGATCGTTATCAATCGCGCACCCCAGCATGTTTAGCTCGATCTCTGATTTTCCAACCTGGGCGGATGCCATAATGACGATCTGCCAGATACCCGGCTGCGTGAAGCTGTCCATAATTTCACGCTGGTACGGCGCTCTGTCTGTCCTCCACGCACCCGGTTCTGCGGAGGATTCCGACACAAGCACGCGGTTTTCGTCCGCCCATTCCGACACGGTTTGCTGCGCGGGCGGCCGGAACATGGAGTATGTGTAGCGGGCAAGTTCCGATATGGCACTCATGCGTTACACCTCCCCGTCTTCGTCCTCCCCCTCGCTTTCTTCGTCCGCTTCGCTCTCTGCCGCGTAGGCGGGCAAAGGCGTTTCGGCGATGTCGTTTAATATCTTCCGTATTTCCTCGTCGATGATACTTGAAATGACTTCCACGTTGTCCATCATCTGCACCATCGGCGCAACCTTGCTCGGCAGGTGGATCAGGTTTTGCATAACCGTATTCGCGATGTCGCCCCATAGCCGCCGAACGTCTGTCACGTCGATAAGCTGCCCTCGCATACGCGCTACTTCAAGCTCCGTCTTCTGTGTTTTGACGATCTCGTGCTTCGCCTTTACAAGGTCCAAATCTTCCCAATCGTCCGGCGTTTCCTGGGCTACGTTGTATTCCACCCATTTCTGCACAAAAATAGCGAGGTCGTATTTTTCGCCCTCGCCTTTCACAAACAGTTTCTTGCCCTCCGGCAAATCCCTGTCGATATCATATAATCGTCTGTATGTATAGCCCGCTATAGTAGCAAGCTCTTTCTTTGTCATTGAAACGCCCATTATCTGCCACCCGCAATCAGGCGCTGAAACTCATGCTCCATGCGCTGCTGCATATAGGTTTTGATGTCGTTCTGCACGTCCGGTTCACTCCGGTTCATCGGCATCTGCGGTATCGCCATGCTCTCAACCTTCATGATCGGGAAACGCTCTTTTGTCTTTCTGGTGAACGCTACGCCGCCAAGCTTTGAGCCAAGGTTTCTAAACGGCGGATTTCCGCCGTAGCTTCCTGGCATATGTGCCGGAAGGACGCTTGCCCCTGCTTTAACCACTCTTGCCTTGACTTTATATTTCCTGTGCAGACTGTTCCACCCATGAGCGCCGCCGGAAGCTTTGTACCTCCCGCCGACCGATCCTCTGTGATCCCTGATCGGTATTGTGCAGCCAACGCCGCCGGCACCACCGGAAGACACTCTCGCGCCGCCGACCGACCGTGAAATATCTCCCGCTTTCGCGTGATACTGTTTCGGCAAGTCCTTCCGCAGTATCATTCTGACGTGTCCGCCGGTCCGGTTGAATATGCTGTACATGACCTGGTTAAACCGTTCCTGCGTGCAGACCGCCCGGAGACGTTCGATTTCATTCTGCAAATCAGACGCGTCAATCTCGATTGTAAACGCCTGTCCGGCCATGTTTTCCACCTTCTTTGCATAAAAATAGCGGATAACCGAAGTTACCCGCTCCTTAGAGTTCTTGCGACAATAACACATTATCACA
>JAFURY010000129.1 GCA_017480795.1 Succinivibrionaceae bacterium | reverse complement strand
CGCCGCGTCCGCCGTTCTTTTTTGCGCCGGCAGCTCTTTGGCGTCCGATCTTTTTATCTTTGTTCTTGTCTTCATTTTGGTCTTCACTCATGATTGACGTCCTCCATAATTTCGTATCCTCTGTAAAGCAATGCGCGCAGTACAGGCCAAAACGCAATCGTACAAACCTTGACGCTTTGCGCGTTTCATCCTGCGCCGCAACGCGGTCTGCAGTCTTCGGGAAGGATATCCGGCTTCGCAGAAGTCAGACGTCATGGTGGCATAACGGCTTCAGCGGCCGGCGTATCTTCCCGAGATCATCCTAGGCGGTAATCATTACATTAATGATACGGTATCCTTCGTTGCTGCACAAGAACTTTTTTAAACAACATGCGTTTTTTTTGTTGCGGACAAGTTACGGAGAAAAACATGAGTTCCAATTGTCAGAAGATTTCTAGCCTCCTACTGCTGTTATATTCAAAATTCACAGACCCGCAACGTGTTTGCGATCCTGCGTCCGAACTCGACCCGATAAACTGTCAAACGCCGCCCCGTCTGCTCATTCCCACAGCGCCCAGGCAAGAATTTCCCGCGAAAGAACCGCCTGATCACTTGCCCCCTCTTCTCCTGTTTTGTCCTTTCAACACTTCCATTTGTCCGCACCGTTTTCTATTCTTGCGGACCCTCTCCCGCCGCTCTCGTCGCACCCGTCCCATGCGCCGCGCCACAATCAACGGTTGCCTCGCGCCAGTCGCTGCGCCTAGAAGTCCTGGACCTCCTCATGATATTCGCCATCGTTTATAGCCCAACGCATACAGTTATAAATATTTTTTATATCTGGTCATAAAAATTCAAAATTTGTTTATTGCAGCAGTTTTGCCCATAATTATCACCGTTTCAAATCAAGGAGATTGTTATGATTGCAACGCTTACAGGATACCCGAGAATCGGCGCCAACCGCGAACTGAAATTCGCGCTGGAGAAATATTTCAGAAACGAAATGCCATGGCAGGAGCTGGCCGACAAGGCAGCGGCTCTGCGCGCCGAAAATTACCGCGTCATGAAGGAAAAGGACATCGATCTTCTGCCGGTAGGAGATTTCTCGTATTACGACAACACTCTTGACGCCGCCTTCATGACCGGCGTTGTTCCGTCCAGATACCTCGGATCCGGCCTCAGCGATGACGAGATCTACTTCGCCATGGCCCGCGGCCTTCAGAACCAGAAAGCCGATCTCAAGGCCCTGTCCATGAAGAAGTGGTTCAACACCAACTATCACTACATCGAGCCCGAGTACGACGGCGTAAATCCGCTGAAGCTCAACACCTTTTTCCTTGAGCCGCTGATCAGCCAGGCCGAAGGGGAAGACTTTGACTGCAGAATATGCATAACAGGCCCTTTCACCCTGGCCAGTCTTGTCAGAATAACCGACGGCTCGTCCCGTGAAGAGTTCGCACGAAAGCTGATTCCGATCTATACCGATCTTATCGCCTGGCTGAACAACCGGGGTTGCCAGTGGCTGTCCCTGGCCGAGCCGTCCCTGGTTAAGGATCTGACCAAAGACGACACAAGACTCTTTACGGAAATCTACAGCCGGCTTCTTGAACATCGCGGCAACCTGAAGATCAATCTTGACACCTTCTTCGGGGACATCAGAGACGTGTATCAGGATGCCATCTCTCTGAACTTCGACGGCATTTCCCTTGATTTCGTGGAGGGTAGCCAGACCATAGAACTTGTCAGAAAGCACGGTTTTCCGTCAGGCGCCCTGCTTACCGCTGGGGTGATAAGCGGCAGAAACATCTGGCGCGCCAACTACGACGAAACCGTAAGACTGCTGCTTGAGCTGAAGGATCGGGGCATCCGGGTGGCGGTTGGCACCTCCTGCTCCCTGCTGCACGTGCCGCTGACACTCAGGAATGAACCTGGCATTGCTGCCGAAAAAATCAGGCATCTGGCGTTTGCCGAAGAAAAACTGGCGGAGCTGCGGGATCTGAAGGCAATCGTCAACGGCCAGGAGGGATTCGAGCAGATTCTTGCCGCCAACCGGGATCTGTTCGCCAGAGCAAGGACGGAGAACGATCCGCAAATCGCAGAGCGCATTGCCGCTCTCGGAGACGATGACTTTAGACGCCTTCCGGCGCGCAGCCGGCGCCAGGAGCTGCAGCGCAAAAAGCTTGGCCTGCCGCTGTTTCCTACCACCACCATCGGATCCTTCCCGCAGACCGCCGAGGTGCGCGGCGTCAGAAGAAAATTCAGAAACCGCGAGATCAGCGCGGAGGAATACCGCCGTCAGATCAGCGACATTACCAGGGACTGCCTGAAAAGACAGGAGGATCTTGGTCTGGACATTCTGGTTCACGGCGAATTCGAGCGCAACGACATGGTGGAATACTTCGGCGAGCATCTGTCCGGATTCCTGTTCACCGCCAACGGCTGGGTGCAGTCCTACGGCAGCAGATGCGTCAAGCCACCGGTGATCTGGAGCGACATCAGCAGAAAGGAGCCTATCACCGTGGAAATGAGCCGCCTTGCCCAAAGCATGACCGGCAAACCGGTCAAGGGCATGCTCACCGGACCGGTAACCATTCTCAACTGGTCCTTCCCGCGCATTGACGTCAGTCTCAGAACCATGGTGCTGCAGCTGGCGCTGGCGCTAAAGGAGGAGGTTGAGGATCTGGAAAAGGCCGGCATCGGGATCATCCAGATCGACGAGGCCGCCCTGAAGGAGAAGCTGCCGCTGAGAAAGAGCGATCAGGTGAAGGAATATCTTGAATTCGCAGTGCCGTCCTTCCGTCTTCTTGAAAGCGGACTGAGGCCGGAAACCCAGGTTCACACCCATATGTGCTATTCCGAGTTCGGCGAAATCATTCCGTGGATCGACTCCATGGATGCCGATGTCATCACCTTCGAGGCTTCCCGCTCCGATCTGAGACTGCTGGACTCTCTGTCCCAGGTAAATTTCGGCACCGAGGTGGGTCCGGGAGTTTACGATATCCACTCTCCGCGGATTCCTTCAGTGGAGGAGATCACCGCAAGTCTTGAAAAGATCGCCGAAAAGACCGACATCAGAAAGGTGTGGGTGAATCCGGACTGCGGTCTGAAAACCCGCGGCTGGAAGGAAACCGAAGCCAGTCTCAAAAACATGGTGGAGGCCGCAAAAATCATGAGAGCAAGATATGACAGATCTGAAGCCGCTCAGGCCTGACATGCGTTCCTGAAAAACGGCCTGCGGGATAAGTCGCCAGACAGTTCCGCACGCAGCTCTTGCCCCGACAGAACACGCGCCGCTCTCGCGCCGCTGACTGCCGGGGTTTTCGATTCGCAAAATTCGGCAGGGCATTTCGACCCCAAGACGATCAAATCTCCACGCCCGATCCGCGTCATCGCGGCAGGTCTTCTGCCAGCTACCTCAACACCGCACCAGAGGCCGCCAACCTCATATCTTACGCCTCTTCACTCTGGGCGCCGGCTTCGCCCGCGCACAGTTCCTGCCTCAGGTACTCCACATAGCGGTGGTAGAGCGGACCTGGCACCGAGCTGCGGTGCCGGATCACCCCGATCTCCATTTCGCCCTCGGCCTCAAGGCTCACCGAGGCGATTTCGGGATTGAGCTCGGGACTGATGACGCCGGATGCGACGGTGTAGCCGTTGAGTCCCAAGAGCAGATTGAACAGCGTGGCCCGGTCGCTTACCCGGATGACCCGCGTGCCGGTGCGATCTGTAATGATCTCCTCGGCCATGAAATCGTTTTCGTACCGTCCCTGCTCGAAACAGATGAAAGGCAGCATCTTCAGCTCCTCAAGGGTCACCAGGCTCTTCTGCGCCAGAGGATTGGAGCGGCTGATGAATACATGAGGGGCGTAGGAAGCCAGAGGCGTGAACTCCAGCTCCTCGTCCCGCAGCAGCCGGGACATGTACCTGCGGTTGCGGTCCGACAGATAAATAACTCCAATGTCCGCGGCAAGATTGTGGACATCGGATATGATCTCCCTAGTCCTGGTCTCCCTGAGACAGAAATCGTAGATGTCCATGCCGAAGGTTCTCACCAGCCGGATAAAGGCACTGACGGCGAAGGAATAGTGCTGGGAGCTGACCACGAACCTGACGGAGGTTTTCTCAGCTCCGGTATAGCGATCAAGAAGCATGTCGCTCTGGGTGACAATGTTTCTGGCATAGCCCAGAAATTCCTCCCCCTGACGGGTGACTTCGATGCCGTGACTGGAACGGCGGAAGATACCGATGCCAAGCTCCCGCTCAAGCTCCTTCAGAGCGTTGGAGAGAGCCGGCTGGGTTATGCAAAGGCCAGATGCTGCCTGCGAAAGGGAGCGGCAGCCGGCAACGGCAAGGGCGTATCTCAACTGTACTAGGGTCATGACGGACAAAACTCAAAACAGATGCAAACCGTTCTCAGGCGGGGCATCCAGTCCTTGAAGAATCGGATGCGGGCCGCGGACGGGCCGGACGCGAACAGGGCGGACCGCCGCATTTGATTTCCTACGCGACATCAGTCTATCATATCATCACGATATTCTCACCGACAACGACCAATCCAGAAAAGGAGACGCGCCCATGAGCAGCAGAGGACAACCGGATCGCCGCACCATGATCTTCATCATGGCGGTACTTACGGCGGTTATTTTCTTCGCCGGACTAAACAGGGACGGCCTCTTTGACCGACATGAGCCGGCCACAGCCGCGGCGGATCGCATCGGGTCAAAGCCCGACTCCCCAGAGCACCGCAAAAGGCTGGACAAATTCTACAAATTCAGAAGCTGGCAGAAGCTTGCGGATCACTTCCAGAAGCACAGGGGCGAATTCGACTACGACAGCGAAAAGGACTATCTGTATCACGCCAATCTTATCATCAACGATCCCAGAAGCCGAAAATCCCGGCAGGCCGACGGGGACGAGCAGTATCTCAACCCCGACACCTGCGAATACGTGGTGCTGAGCCGCGACGGCTACATCAGAACCTATTTCCGTCCGGGAAGATGCGAATACTACTTCGAAAAGCAGAAGTAGCCGCCGCAAGCCCGCATTCCTGCGCCCGATCACGGGCCCTGTGTCGCCCGCAATAGCCATAGTTCTGCAACCCGTCACGACACGGGAAAAAATGCTATAATGAGGACAGTTTAAATTGGGCGAAGCTGGAAATAGGAACTGTCGGCCCTCCTCCGCGCTTTCGCCGCTGACACGTAACGATCATGAGAAGAGAAAAGAAACCATCCCACCTGACCACACTGGCACCGCTCTTGACGCCGCTTCTGCTTGCAGGCTGCATCTACCGCGTTGACGTGCCGCAGGGCAACTATCTGGAGCAGGATCGGGTGAACCTGCTGAGGGTCAACATGACCCGGGAGCAGGTCAGATACGTTCTGGGCACCCCCGTGACCATCGATCCCTTCAACAAAAACCGCTGGAACTACGTGTTTCTGATCCAGGAGGGCTGGGATGATCCGGTTCAGAAGAATCTTTTCGCCGTTTTTGAAGGCGACCGGCTCGTGGACATCCAGGGCGATTTCAGCAAGGGACCTGACTTCAGCCAGCCTCTGCAGTAAGTAAGCCAGGCGCAAAGCGCCCGGCAGCGTCCGCAAGTCCCTGCCGGGAGTCCGCTCCCCCAAGGCCCGGACCATCAACCGGAAAATCCAGTCATCATGATCACAAGATACCTGCCAGCGTGCGCCGCCGTCGTACTTGGGACCGTCGCCTGCGGTCTCTGGGCGCACCGGTATCTGGACAAGTCCGGCATGGACATCAGTGCCAGTTTCAGAATCGAGTACCTGGACAGTCTCACCGGCAACACCGAACTTTCCCTGGATGGGTTCGACAATGTGCATGACGGACCCCGATACGGCAGCATCGAAAAAATCGACGGACGAATGATCTACCGCATGCCGGATCTTTCCAGCCTCATCAGCACTCCCAATTCCCAGGCCCCCCGCAGCGACCAGTTTTCCCTGGATACCGAGGTGAAAAACCGCAGTTTCAGCCGGGTGACATTCCAGGTCTATTTCAGCGCCGATCCCCTGGCCATTCACCAGTGGTACATCAAGAACAACGGTCTCAACTCCTTTGACGTCCAGGGCTTCAACCACAAGGGCGAGATCCTGTATCCCCGAAGAAACTGGAGTTTTCTGGGCGCCAGCGGCGTCGATCTGAACATCACCGGAGCCTGGCGCGAGGGCGCTACCGGCAAGGGAGTCAGCGTCATTGTCTACGACAACGGAGTGGATCCCAACAATCCCGATCTTGCCAACAAGCTTGATCTGGACAAGGCGGTAAACTTCATCACCGGCGTCTACAGCACCAGAAACGAGGACTACCGCAATTACGTCCACGGCACCAAGGTTGCCGGGATCATCGCCGCCGAAGCATTCAACCGCACCGGAATCCGGGGCATCGCCTACGACAGCACCATCATTCCATGGCGCTACAGCAACGTGTGGGAGGACTACCAGCTCTTCGAGTTTCCGCCCGAGGCCAGGGTTTTTCAGAACAGCGTGGGCAACGATCCGGGAAAGCTTATCAACACCGAGCCCTTCAGCCCGTCCCTGCTGGACTCGGATCTGGTGTATTTTCTTTCCAAAGGCAACTACTACACCATCAACTATTACGAGATCAATCCCGAAACCAAAGCCAGGGATCTGCTGTTCAACGGCTGCACCTATTACCAGATCAACTGCGCCGAGACACCCAAGCTCTCCACCCAGCCGGTGTACTACCCGGTGCTGGCCGCGGTTTCGGGCATCAACGCCAACGGCGAGCATGTGGACTACGGCATGCCTCCCAAATACTACATCGGCCTCAACGCCAGCACCGGCTCCGACGTCATGTTCGTGGGCTTCAACGCCACCGCGCCGTCGGCTGCGGACCGGGCCTCAAGAGGCATATTCACCACCGGCGTGCCCATGGAAAAGGATCCCAACGCCATCCAGCAGCTGACTCCCTTCAGGCACAGCCCCAGCTACCAGTCCTACGTGGACTTCTACAACTCCCACGATCCGGACAATCCCAACACCGCCTTCACCGGAAACTTCAGCGGAACCTCCGCCGCGGCGCCCATGCTGTCGGCCGTGGCCGCCCTGGTGCGCTCGGCCAATCCGCGCCTGACCTGGACCGACACCTACGACATCATGATCCGCTCCTCCTCCGTCAGATCACTTGCTCCCCGCCGAGGAGTGCGGGACGAGATGAATCTGTGGTTCAAAGACGGCGCCAGACTGCTGGTGGAAAGGCCAGCCGAAACCAACGCCGCCGGCTTCGTCCACAGCAACGTCTACGGTTTCGGACTCATCGATGCCGCAAAAGCCGTGAGAATGGCAAAGACATACCGGGCCTCCGATCTCGGGAAGGACAACCGGATATTTCTGGACACGGTCAAGATCCCTCTCTCTGGACTTGACTTCACTGCGGCCGACACCGTGGCCGAGGCCACTCACGAAGTCTCCGGCCGAACCGATGCCTACGGCAAAGTTTTTGCGGTGGTGCTGGAACTGCCGCCGGAGTTCCTCCAGAAGTACGAAACCAGAGCGGAGGCCTGCGCAAAATCCGTCAAGGTGTCCGCCGGCGATCAGGTCTACTACCGGAGGATCCACTACAACCCCCACTGCCGGATCTCTGACCTGACTTTCACACAGCTGGAAATAGAATCGCCCTCCGGACGCGTGAGCGTCATCAAGCCCATGGGCTCCATGTACCTGACCATGAAGAATCTGGATCAGCCTCACCGGATAGAATCCAAGGCCTTCTACGGCGAAGACATCAGAGGCGTCTGGAAGGTGCGTGCCATCACATCAAAGGGGGAGCGATGGAAGGTGAAACTCAACGACGACGAGCAGAAAATAACCGTCAACCGCAGCGGCGGCCGCACGGATCTGATCACGGACGCCAGACTTGAAATCTACCGTCTGGCTGCAGGAGAAACCAAATGAAACTAACGACAGCGATAACCGCGGCGCTGCTAGCGGCCATGACTCCGCCAGGCAGCGCCTACGATTACAGCGCCGAGTACAACCGCATAAGCGGAACTCTGTACAACGTGATCCCCATAGACGACTATCTGGCGGCCAATCCTAAATTCTCCGGGATCAACTTCAGCAACCACAACGGTCAGCGGATCATCGGCTTTGCCGAATCCCAGCTGAGAACCGGCTGGCTGACATCTAAAATATCCTTTGTCTGCTGGCGGAAGGACTGCAATCCAGTGGGCAAGGAAACCAAAACCGTCAGCAGCCGAAAGTTCAAGTACACCATCGAGGCATCCAGTCTTGACGAGTGGGAATACATGGTGCACGTTCTCAACAGCTCCAGCGAAATCAGACTGGCAAGTCCGGTGATCATCGACGAGGAAATCAGTGAATAGGACTTTCAGAATTCTGCTGCTGTCCGGCAACCCCAACGCCGGTGCTTTCGGGGAAAGGCTTTCGCAGGCAGGATGCGACGTCGCGTCGTTTCACCAGGAGCTTGCAGCCGACGATCTTGCGGAACTGAAGCCTGATCTGACCGTCAGCTACAACTACCGCCACATCATATCGCCCCGGACCATCGAGGCGGCAGACGGCAGAATCGTGAATATGCACATTTCCATGCTTCCCTGGAACCGCGGAGCCTCACCCAACCTCTGGAGCATCATCGACAACACCCCCAGGGGAGTGACAATCCACCGCATCGATGCCGGACTTGATACCGGAGAGATAATTCTCCAGCGCCAGTTGGAATTTGACGAGAACAGGGAAACTCTGAGTTCCTCGTATGATGCACTGCAGAAGGCCGTGACGGATCTGTTTCTTGCAAACCTGGCCATGTTCGCATCCGGCATCATCGCGTCGCGCCCGCAGCCGCAGGGAGGAACCTGCCACCGGAGAAAGGATCTCCTCAGGCTGCTTGGAACCGAGGATATCGACTACGGCATGAAAATTTCGGAATTCAGGCACCTGGCGGATGAAATGAAAAGGAGACTTTAGGAGGGTCTGGCGGCTTTGGCCTTCTGGCCTGCGCCCGGTTTCCCCAGGGTCATCCCTCTCCCACCACCTTTCTTTTCCTGGCGGCGGTTCTCGGATCTGCGGTGATCTCGCGGTAGATTTCAACCCGATCCCCGGGCAACAGCGCCTCATCTGTCTTGCGGATGCGTCCGTAGCTGCCAAGCTTCAGTTCCCGGCAGTCCAGTTCCGGAAAAATCTCAAGAACTCCGCTCTTCCTCACCGCATCCCCGAAGGTGCTTCCCTCCTCAAGTCTCACCTGAGTCACGAACTGTCTCAGTGCCTTGGCGTAAATCACCTCGGTGATCAACATGCTTTTTTTGTGCTCTTTGCCGTTGTCGCTCACGATATCTCCCTCAGGATTCTTTTGATCATCCGATCTTCAGATCTTCCGCTCTTCCGATCCTCGGCGATCCAGCAGGCCAGATGCCCGGTTCCGAGCTGCTCGGGTTGCCCCCTTTTCCGCATTGCACAGGGACCTCCGAGTTTTCTGCCTTGCGGATGCTCCAAAAAACAGGGCGTTCTGATGTCGAAATCTAAAACGCCCGTCGGATCGTCAGTTCATGAAGATTTACAGTTCATGACAATTGGTTACTTTGCGAAGTCAGCCGCCAGTCTTGCGATGATCAGTTCTTCGTTGGTCGGAATAACCGTAACCTTGACGCTGGAATCCTCGGCTGAGATCAGGCCGCGTCCGCCCTTGAACACCAGCGCCTTCTCGTTCTTCACCTCGTCGATCTTCACGCCGAAAGGAGCCAACAGTTCCATCACCCGCTGGCGCATTCTGAAGGAATTCTCGCCGATGCCTCCGGTAAAGACAATGGCATCGACCCTGCCCAGAGGAACGTAATAGGAGGCGATGAACTTGGCAAGACGGTAGCAGAACATGTCAAAGGCCAGGGCGCACTTCTCGTCGCCGGCCAGTTTGCCCTCGGTGATTCCGCGGAAATCAGAAGTCTTGCCAGAAATGCCCATGAGACCGGATTCCTTGTTGAGGATTTTGCAGACCTCCTGGGCGGTGTAGCCCATGTTGTCGCAGAGGAAGAATATGACGGACGGATCGATGGAGCCGCTACGGGTGCCCATCATAAGACCGTCAAGAGGAGTCAGACCCATGGAGGTGTCGATGCACTTGCCGTTTTTCACCGCAGAAATGGATGCGCCGTTGCCCAGGTGACAGGTGATAACGTTGAAATTCTCAGGATCCGCTCCCAGTTCCCTGCAGGCTTCGCCGGCCACGTAATAATGGCTGGTGCCGTGGGCGCCGTAGCGGCGGATACGGTTTTCGGTGTAGTATTTTTCAGGAATGGCAAAACGGAAGGCGTACTCCGGCATGGTCTGATGGAATGCGGTATCGAAGACGCAGACATGAGGGATCGACGGGAACACCTTGCGTGCCGCCCGGATGCCCTGCAGATGGGCAGGATTGTGAAGAGGAGCGAAAGGAATGCACTTTTCAATGCCGGCCTCCACCGAATCGTCCACCAGAGTCGGCTGGCTGTAGAGGTCGCCACCTGACACGATGCGGTGTCCCACGGCGGCAAGAGAATCCAGCAGTTCCTTGTGGGCGGCCAGAATGGTGTCCACCACGAAGTCGATAGCCCTGGCGTGATCGGCGCCGGCGCCGAGAGATTCCTCGCGCTTGCTCTCGCCTTGGAAGGACCAGCTGATTCTGGCGTCGTCAAGCCCCAGAGCCTCGGCGATGCCACTGACCGCGACCTTGCCGTCCTGCGGATCGACGATTGCAAACTTCACCGATGAACTGCCGCAGTTCACCACCAGCACATTCTTATCATTAGCCATACGAAATTAACCCTAAAATAACCGAACAAAATCAGGAGAGGATTTTACCACAAACGAAGACGGGCTCACGCCCGTGTCCGAAAAGAATTTCAGAGTGCGGATGGCCAAGGCTCTGGAGTCTGCCGCGGTCGGCATCGTCACAGCTGACCTCTCACCGTCTGCCTTACAGGATTTCCGGCCGAATCCACCACCGGCGTCAGATGCTTTCTCAATGCGGCCTTGATGCTTCCGGTGAAACTGCCGTCCGAACTTGGCGCAAAACCGGTATAGCTGGAAAGATCCTTCTGGGAGAGAAACACCCCCACCGGCTTTTCAGGCAGTTCCTTCACCTCGGCGTAAAGCAGCTCAAAGGCCTCCTCTGCCTTGGCGGAAAGCCCCATCACGGCTCCCACGTAGCGTTTGCCCTCCATGGAGAAAATCGAGATGTCGGGCAGTTTGGCAAGCTGTTTGAGGCTGTCGGTCCGCAGAGCCTTCGCCCGCTGGCTCATGTTGCCCCGGGCCGAATCCATCAGCCGCTGCATGTCGCCGTTGTGGGCTATGAAGTTTCTGCTGTAGGCATCCAGATCGTAAAGAAACATGCCCTTGCCCATAGGGTAGAAGGAGCCGTTCTCGGGAACATATGAAAAATACGCGCCCAGCTTCCGCAGTTTTTCGTTGAGGTGCCGGATCGTTCTGTCGTCGCACCGGGACACGTTTCCCTCGGAAACGCAGCTTTTGCGCACATCAGCATATTCCCTGATAAGCCGATCGATGTCCCTGAGACTGCTGCGGTAGGATTTGTTTTTCTCCTCGTACCAGTATCCGATCTGGCGGATGGATTGAGTGTACCTACAAATTGTGGGTTTTTGAATAGGGTGCTATAATCTCCCGTGTAGGGGAGATGCATCATGAAATCGAAATCAGAAGAACTAAAGAACGCTGCAGTTAAGGCCAAACTCGAGCTAAACGATGAGCTCG
>JAFURY010000128.1 GCA_017480795.1 Succinivibrionaceae bacterium | reverse complement strand
TTTTTCATAGAAGTTTGTTTAAATCACCATTCATTTTAATTGTTCAGATCTCGTTTTCCAATATCGGACTCAGCCTCCAAAATCTGGCTGTACAAGATCTGAACAGATTTTTTTTTCCAACAAGATTTTGCTCAGACCCAATTTAATTTAAATGAGGCTCAGATGAGTAAAATAAATTCGCACCGAAAAGGTTGCAAAGACGTTTTTAACGCATTCTTAGTAGCTACAGCAAAATATGCCGGTGAATATGAGATTCCATGCATTACCACATCTGTACACGTTCCTAACAAGTTGATTTCATTTACCAAAGCTTTAACCACTACTGATTTCGATCAGTGGGTCCATTTTTATGAACATGACTATCTATTTGAATGTGTATGGAAATTTCCTAAGAATTACCTTGGTTTATTCAAAAAATTTAACGGCGTAATTTTACCTGATTTCAGTTTGTACAGAGATATGCCTTTTAATATGCAAATCTCAAACATATATCGTAGCAGGGCAATAGGAAATTGGCTTCAGAAAAATGATGTAAAAATCATCCCTAATATCCGATTCGGTGATGAACGAACATATAAAATTTGCTGTGAAGGAATTGAAAAAGGTGGCACAATAGCCATAGGTTCTCATGGAAATATGAAGTGCAAAATAGATAGAATAATTTTCCTTAAAGGATTGGAGATTATCGTTGATATAATTCGACCATCAGTTATTGTAGTTTACGGCACTGCTAACGATAAATACTTCAGCAAATATAAAGACCAAGGAATCCTAATTGTGCAATTTAATAGTGAATTTGCCATCTTCCATAAAAAGGAGGTGCAGTAATGGGTGGCGGATTTCATGGTGGATTCGGAAACACTAAAGGATCGATTACTCAAAGCTCAACATGGTATAAAGAGCCTAAAAATGGTTGTAAAGCAAGAGTTCGTCATTATGTCGCAACCAAGTCATTAATAAACCATATAGAAAATCCTGATATATCAGGATCTTTAAAAAAAGGAATAAAAGGAGGACATAAAGAAGATAATTTTCTTTCATCGCTAACTAAACTAGGAGCAAAAATTGTGAGAGTTGTCGATTATCCTGAATTTAATGGGATTAAGGTAATTTATTACCAATTGCCGGAAAAGGATAAAACAGGTAAGCCTACCTCTGAGTTTCGTAAAAATATCATGAAGAAAACTGTATATGACCACAACAAATTACCAACGAGCACATACATAGCAAGAGGCCTAGGGGCGGCAAATAACGCAACAACAAATTCAGGGAGCGGAAAGCTGCCGCGTGAGTGGAGAGGTGTTGATAGCAAAGGAATTACTTGGAGAGGATATTGTAGCCCTACAGGTAATTTAATTTCATTTTTTCCAGAGTAGTTAAGGTGATTTACCATGTATAAAATATACTTAAAAGAACAAGATCAACTAAAAGATACTGATTTTCCAATAATTGCACATTTAAACGAAGCTGCCAATTCTGACTTTATTCTATTCCTTCAGAATTTAAATAATGGAACAGGAAGCGGCTACGAGTTTACTTGTTCAAATTTTTGGGACGACTTAGATGAATACGACCAAAGTCAAATAAAACAATTTGAAGGAGTCGAAATTAGTACTCAGGCAGATGAGGAGGTTGTTTTTTCCTACGACGAATTACTGTATTATATTAAACTTATAAGACAACGTATTATTACTAACAAACAAAATGAAGTGATTATAGATAAACTCATTAGTGATTTTTCTAAAAAGTATACAAACAAATAGAAACATACAGCCATGTTCAACATCAAGTCGGCATAGTTCTGTGTTGCCTTTGTATATATACACTCAATAGTTATTTGCTGCAGTTAACACCTTGTAGCTAGCAGACTGCTTAGTGGTCGCAGCCTGCAATATCTGGAAGTTTCGAATATACTTTTTTGGTAAGTATTTGTTGCTTGAACAAGGACTTCCATACTTCTGCAGTTGTCTTCTGGCGATATGAACATCCGAACCGATCGCAGTACCCGCACTACCGCAGAAGCAGTTAGCTCTAACAGATCGGATGGAACAAAGGAGAGTGCACGAAACAGATTGGAAATAGTTATAAAGCAAACTGGGGACTTCAATCTGATGAATCAGACCCTACGCAACCCTTCACCCTGCCGAAAGCCCGCCTCCGCCCAGCGGAGGCTTAACGATCCCTGTCCCATGGGATAAAATAGAAAAAGCCGGCTACGCCTGACAATGACGGCCGGCGATGCCTGATCACGCACCAGAAGGAGTTTTCATGGACCACAGCTATTTCAGAGATCTGCTGAAGCAGGTGATAGAAATCAACACCATCAGCAGCGACAATCCCCAGGAGAACCGGAGCAATCTGGATCTGATCGCCATGCTGGCGGATCAGGCCGCCGAACTGGGAGGCGACAGCCATGCCTGGCGCGTGTACCAGACTCCTGTGGCCAAGGACAATCTTCTCATCCGCTTCGGGCCGGACGTTCCCGGAGGCCTGATGCTCTCGGGCCACACCGACACGGTGCCCTGCGACGCCACGGGCTGGAGGACAGATCCTTTCAGTCTTGCCGAGGACGACGATTTCTTTTACGGACTGGGAGTCATCGACATGAAGGGCTTCTTTGCCCACGCCCTGACAGCCCTCAGGGATCTTGGCGCGCCGCTGGAACTGAAAAAGCCGCTTTATCTGCTGGCCACGGTGGACGAGGAAACCACCATGCAGGGCGCCATGCGCTTTGCCGAGCAGGCCTCAATCGCGCCGGATGCCATTCTCGTGGGCGAGCCCACATCCCTGATCCCGGTGATCAAGCACAAGGGATACATGGCTTATTCCGTGAAGGTTGAGGGAAAGAGCTGTCACAGCTCCAATCCGGATGCCGGCGTAAGCGCCCTAAAAATCATGAACCGCATCGTTGCGGGTATTTGCGATCTGGAGGAGAAGCTGAAGACGAAATTCAGGGACGAGGATTTCAAAGTGCCGTATCCTACCCTCAATATCGGATCCATCCGCGGCGGAGACGCCACCAACCGCGTATGCGGACAGTGCGAGATACGACTGGATATCCGTCCCATCAGAGATTCCTCCCCGGACGACCTGGAAACGATTCTGATCGAAACAGTGAAAACAAGCGCGGGGGAGGACTTCTGGCGCGTCAGCGTAAGCAAGCTCTATCCGCCCATCCCAGGCTTCGGCACCAGCGCAGACAACCCCCTGGCCCGTCTTGCCGCGAAGCTGTCAGGCAGGGATCCCCTGACGGTAAGCTACAGCACCGAGGCGTCGCTCCTCAGCTCTCTGGGGAGTCCGGTGGTGGTGCTGGGAGCGGGCAGCATCGACGACGCCCACCAGGTGAACGAAAAGCTTCCTAAAAACGAGATCGAGAAATTCAACGGAATTCTCAAAGAGATGATCCGCCACTACTGCCAGTGACGGATCCGCATGGCGGCGGCCAGAGCCGCAAGACACCTGGCTTCTCTGAAGCCTGGCTCAAGAAGAAGATCGGCCGCGCGTGCCAGCGGCCACTTCACCAGTTCCATGGGCTCCGGCTCGTCCCCGCTGTCAAGAGGCGCGGGAAACAGATCCTCGGCCAGCACCAGATCGATGTCGGATGCGAAAAAGGAAGGAGCCGAATTGACCTTCCGGAGATAGGTACAGTTTCCTGCGCCGTAGCCCGTCTCCTCCCGCAGCTCCCGCTGGGCGGTGGCGCGCCAGTCCTCCCCCTTTTCGCCTCTGCCCTTGGGAAAGCCCAGTTCGTAGCTGTTGGTGCCGGCGCAGTATTCCCGCACCAGCAGCAGATCCGATCCCAGCACCGGCACAATCATCACCGCGCCGTTGCCGCCGCCCAGCATCCGCTCGTAAACCCGCTTTTCGCCGTTGGCGAACCTCAGGTGGAGGCGTTCGATTCTGAAATGGCCTGTGCTGACGGCGATCTCGGAGGAGAGAATTTCAGGAAGAGCGCGGGAGTCCATCAGTAACTGAATTTGCCCTGAAAGTTGATCTCGTAGGTGCCGGTGCTGTTGGGCTGACCCATCATCTGCAGCAGAGGCTTCACCTCGTTGCCCTTGGCCGGACTTGGCTTGGCGAAGGCCTTGACCCTGTAGAGCTGATCCTTCATGTCGTATTCCATGTTGCCGTCGATGGAGAAGTACGGATTCTCCTGCTTCAGCTTGACGATGAACAGACCGTTGCGGCAGCTCAGCGCCAGCACGCCGTCGCCGATGGCGTAGTTGCCCAGAGGGGTAAAGACGTCAAGACCGGTAATGTCGATGTTGCCGGAAACCATCTTCTTGCAGCGCTTGGCGTTGAACACGGCGTTGCTCACCCCGACGGTGATGGAGCCGGAGACGTCCACCGGAAGGGTGTACTTGGTGTACTTCAGCATGTTCTGGAAAGTGATGCCAACATGGAGATTGTTCACCTCCACGTCGCCGTTGCCGTAGGAAATGTCGGTCTTGCCGGTCAGTCCCTTGGGATCGGCCACCTTCACGGTGTAGCGGCCGGTAAGCAGACCCAGCAGAGACGCAGTCCAGTTGATGTTGTTGTACTCGTACTTGTCGACGTGCAGCACCTTGGCGGAGCCGTCCACGGCCCGTCCCTTGACGCCCTCCAGATACACCCCGTCAGGCAGGCTCACCATGGCCAGGATCTTGCTGGCGGGAGCCTGATAAACCAGACACACCGCGAACAGCAGCAGGAAGGCGACGGCCATGATGATCAGCTGATATTTGAGTTTCAGCGGCTTGATCTGCTTCAGCTGTGATATCGGCTTCATTTCTTCTCGTTCCTCCCCAGCATCAGCTTGTGCACCTTGATGTTGTTCTTGTCGTCCGGCTCGATGTCCACCGACTGCACGTAAATGGCGTACTTCTTCTCAAGATCGTTGAGAAAATAGAAAAGCGTCACCGTGTCCGTCACTCCCACCTCCACGCTGGCGGCATCTCCGGAGCGGTTGATTTTGGTGACGCGCAGCCCGAAATCCTTGCTCACCCGATCCACCGCCTTTTCAAGGGAGGCCGTGCGATCGGCGTTCTCCTGGGTTTTGTTCTGACCGGCCGGCACGTAGGCGCTGATCACCTGGTAATCCCGGATCTGGCGCGCGTTGGCGTTCTCCAGTGTCTCCACCTTGTTCTGCAGGGGTCTGACCATGATGAGATAAACCAGAAACAGCAGAAACAGCGCGCCCACGCCCATAACGATCTTCTGATCCCGCGGGGCCAGATTGTCCCACTGATCCCGGATCTTCTGCACCAGCTCGCTCATGAGTTCACCTCCTCCACCGTCAGCATCACCGTATTGCGATCCTTTTCGGATCTCACCTCGCTGATGTCGGCCCGATAGCCGCGGTTGTTCAGCGCGTCCTTGATGTTCTCCACGTCGTCAAACTCCTTGTAGGCCAGCTTGAAATGGTACTGCCGGCGCTTGTCGTCGTAATTGAAGGACACCAGCGAGGCCTTGGAGGTGAAGCTGCCCAGCATTTCCGCCAGACGCTTGACAAAACTGGCCTCCAGTTCCGCCTCGCTGGGCTGATTGGTGAGCTGCTTGAACTGCGCTGCGGGGTTCACCACCTTGTTCACCATCGGGAACTTGGACTTGAACACCTTCACCAGATCGTTCTTCAGCTGCTTGCCCTCGGCGGTGGCATGGAAATAACTGCTGACCAGCGTGGCGTAGTAAACCACGAAGATGGCCAGCAGCACCGCGGCCACCTTGATCCATGGCTTGAGCACCGTATCCATGAGAAAGCTGTGCTGCTGGGCCTTCTGGGCGTCGCTTAACGTGATGTGGCAGCTCAGGGCTCCGAAGGCCATGCTGGCCATCGGCATGATCACGTACGCCTCCTCCTTTTCGGCGTTCAGCGGGATTTCCGACAGGCAGTAGAAGGACGGCATGGTTTCAAGCCCCTTGAAATACTTCTGGGCCAGCTGCTGATTGAGGCACATTCCGCTGAACTGCGAGGTCCGGAACACGAACTCGCCGGCCAGGTTCACCACCGAAACCTTCCCCTCCCTGTACGGCAGAGTGAAGATGTCCACCAGCATTTTGCTGGGCAGGAGACCGTAGCGGTTGAGCACCGCCCTGACCCATTCCTGGTATGCCTTGTCGCAGACCATGATGTCCACTTCCTTGCCCCGGATGTTCAGCACCACCACCTCGATGTCGTCCACATCGGAGGCCACGTCCCCCTCGATCATGAAGGGGATGGAGCTCTTCATGCCGGGGTTGAATCTCTTGGGATAGGAGATGGTCTTGAAGAAGAAGTTGCAGCCTGACTGAAGAACCACAAGGTCCAGCTTGAAATAGGGAGACAGCAGAGCGATCTCGTCGGTGTTGCGCAGCACGCCGCTTTCGATGACGCTCTCGTTGGCATCCTCGATGACGGCGTAGTTCACCGGACTGTCATCGCCCGTGCCCAGCCTTATTACCAAATGCTGACTCATTCAGCACCTCCATATTCTCTTTTGTATAAAATCGCATCTTTGTTGTTTCTGACAAAGTATGAAAAAAACCTTCTGGTGAAGCCGTTGAATTCCACTTCGGTTTCGGAATGAAAATATTTGGAATTCACCGCCACCACGCCGGAGATGAAATTCTTGGTCCGCTCCGTCATCATGTTCTCCACCTGCTCCTGCTTGAGGAAGTTGCTCACGGAGGTCCAGCCCTCGCGGTCGCGGGATTTGATCATCTCAAGGGCGGTTTCCACCGTCATGTATTCGCTGAGCATCAGCGCCGCAAGAAGCGGCGCCTTGGGCTCGGTCACCGTGTTGACGTTGATGTGCAGCTCGTTGGTCTGCAGCGCGCAGACAAAAGGCTTCAGACGCCGGTAGATGGAGGCGGTCATGCCCTTGGCCACTCTGATCTCGCTGACATTGTACAGTCTGGTGTTGGGGATGACAAAAGGATACGCCAGCGACATGTAGTAGGAATCCTCGGCTCCCGCCCTTGAAATGCTGGTGTCCGAATCCACCATGTCGGTGATGGAATCCGCCACCTCCTCGGCCTCGTTGATCTGAATCTGCATGTAAAGCATGAGCCTTATCAGCATCTCCCGGGCCAGATTGGTCTTGGTTCCGGTCTCGTCGCTGATGTCGTAGCCGTGATTGGCCAGGGCGTTGAGATTGAAGCAGGAGTAGTCGTCGTACACGTAGGTGGCGATCAGGCCGCCCTCGATGTCGTAGGTTCTGCCCTCCGTGGACCAGTACTGGCTGGTGTTGATGGAATCCGGATTGTCCGAAAAGTCCTGATGAAGCACCCGCCGCACCAGGGAATCGGAGCTTTTGGCGTACCACTTGGCCTGAATGCCGTTGACGAAATTGGCGGTTCTGAGAAACTCGCTGTTGTAGCGCATGGTCATGTTGGTGGCCACGATGACCATCACCGAGAGGATCAGCAGCACCACCAGCAGCGCGGATCCTCTCTGGCCCCTGGCTTTCGGTCCTTTGGCTCTAGTCATAGTGCACCACATAATACTCCCGCCGGATCTTCCCCACGTCGTCCAGGGTCAGATTCATCTCCACCCCCACCGGCAGCCGGTTGGAATTGATGGACTGGTACCAGGCCAGACTGTTCAGCGCCACCCGAAAGCGCAGCTCGAAATTGGTCACGTGGGAGATCACCACCTCCCACTTGGGCTGCTGGTTCTGCACCGGATCGGAGCGGGAATAGGTGCCCCGTTCCAGGTTGTTGTCCTTCAGCCGGTACACCACCCGCTGCAGTTCGTTGCGATCCAGCATGGCGCCGGGATTGAAGAAGCCGGAGCGGACAAACTCCACGCCCCAGTCGTCGGAATTGAAAATGTTCTTCTCCGCCCAGATGTACCGGGTGCTGCCGTAGGACGGATAGCGGTTGCGGCGGTAGGCCATCTGCTCGAAGTCGTGATCCAGCAGGTTGACAGCCCGCTGGATCTCCCCCAGACGCTGCATTTTCTTGCCGGAGATCTCGTCGGTCATGACCGCCGAGCCCAGGATCTCATACGCTCCTGTGGCCAGAATGGAGAAAATAAAGATGCTGATCATCACCTCGATCAGCGTAAAGCCTCTGTTTCTCATCGCCTGCGGTACATATGGGTCATAAGGGTGACAATGGGATCGTCGTATTCCTTGGTGGCGTGCACCTGGATGGTGACGGCCACGAAGCTGTCGTCCTGGGTCTCCTCGGCCTTGTAGCGGTAGAACCATTCCCGGTCCACCATGGTCTCGCTGCCGTCGTTCCAGGAAAAGGACGGCACCAGCTGGCGCATCTCAAGCTCGGTGAGGACGTTGTCCGCCACGATGGTGGCGTAGGTTTTCTCCTCAAGCCTCTGCAGGCCGAAGGACTGGTTGTTCATGGCCGACAGCAGCGCCACGCCCACCATGGCGAACACGGCAAGCGCCACCAGCACCTCCAAAATGGTCATGCCCCGGCTGTCAGAAATATTCCGGATCCTTGTCATTTTCGCCATTCTTGAGAATTACCTTGCCGTTCTCCGACACCTTGATGATGTATTCCGAATAGTCCCTGCTGGCCTTGGTGCTGATCTTCAGCTCGAAGGGCGTCACCTCCATGGAGGGATAGAAATAGACCTGCGGCTGCACCTTGGTGTCGAACTTGTGGTCGATGGTGGCCTTGGTCAGCACCGCATCCTCTCCGGCCGTCCGCTGTCCCTGATAGGACAGCCCGCTTACCGCCAGCTCGATGGCGTATTCCTCGGCGAAGCTGTAGGAGGAATCGATCTGAGGCAGCTTGTACTCCACCCAGCCGTACTTTTCGTAGCTGTCGTACTTGGCGATTAGCCGGCTGATGTAGTCCGAATCCACCATGCCCTGATCCGCCTCGTCGGATCGCTCCCGGCGGAGGATCTTCATGCCCTCCTCGTCCACGTAAAGGCCGATGAGCACCCCCTCAACCATGGACTGCTCGTTGAGAAAGGCGAACAGCCGGGAATACCTGGAGCACTGATCGTGCAGCTGGGATTCGGGAGACGAGGAGGGAGAGTTGATCATCACCACCGACGCCGCCATGCCCATGATCACGATGACTATCAGTATTTCAAGGAGCGTGAAGCCCCGGCCGGCCTTTCTCACAGCGGTCAGTCCTAGTCGTTCTTCTTCCAGTTGCCGATATCGTCGTCGGTGCCGTCCTCGCCGTCAGGCCCGTAGGAATAAAGATCGTAACGGCTGGAATTGTGAACTCCAGGCTTTACGTAAACATAGTCGTTGCCCCACGGATCCTGCGGCAGCTCCTTGATGTAGCCGTCCTTGCGGTAGTTCTTGGGCTCCGGGGAGGAGGTAGGCTTGTTCACCAGGGCGTCAAGACCCTGCTCGGTGGTAGGATATTTGTTGTTGTCCAGCTTGTACATGTCAAGGGCGTTGTCCAGGCTCTTGATGTCCATCTGGGCCTTCTGAATGGATGCCTCCTCCTTGGAGCCCATTACGTTGGTGGCGACGATGGCCGACAGCATGCCCATGATCACCACCACCACCATGATTTCAAGCAGCGTAAAACCCTTTTGCTTTTTCATTTTGCTAATACTCCTTGCGCAAATGGCGCCCGCCGGGCGCTTTTTATTTTTGTTGTTATTCTTCTTGTCTGCAGCTGTTTTGTTTGCGGCTGTCGCGTCCGCGAGCCGTCCCGGATCCGCCGCTTCAGGCCATGCTGTTCATCTTGAGGATCGGCTCAAGGATGGCCAGCACGATAAACAGCACCACGCCGGCCATGGTCACAATCAGCATCGGCTCGAAAATGCTCAGAGCCATGCTCACCTGACGCTCGAACTCGTTGTCCTGGTTGTCCGCCGAGCGGATCAGCATGCCGTCCAGTTCGCCGGACTTCTCGCCGGATGCGATCATGTGGATCATCATGGGCGGGAACAGCCCGGTGCGCTCCAGGGCGATCTTCAGAGAGGAACCCTCCCGCACCAGATCGGTGGCCTCCCGGATCTTCTCCTGGGCGTAGTCGTTGCCCAGCACCTCGCCGCTGATTTTAAGCGCCTCAAGTAGCGGCACGGCGGAGGAATTGAGAATGGCCAGGGTGCGGGCGAACCTGGCGGTGTTGATGCCCCGGCTTACCCGGCCGATAACCGGCAGGCGGAGGATCAGATGATGAAACTTCACCCGGTTCTCCTTCTTCCGCTGCCACATTTTGAACAGCACGAAGCCCCCCGCCAGCATAACGGCGATGTAAAGGCCGTAGGCCCGCAGAAAATCGCTGATGGTGATGAGCATCTGGGTGGATCCCGGCAGTCCCTTTTTCAGGTAGACGAACTGGGCGATAACCTTCGGCACCACGCTGGTAAGCAGAATGGTGATGACCGAGATGGCCACGATGGTGAGGATCACCGGATAGATCATGGCCTGCATCACCTTGCCCTTGATGGCCTGACGCTTTTCGCTGTAGTCGGCAAGACGCAGCAGCACCGTGTCAAGATGGCCGGATTTCTCGCCGGCGGACACCATGGCCCGGTACAGATTGTCGAACACCCGGGGGAACTGGGCCATGGAGTCGGCCAGGGTATGACCCTCAAGCACCTTGTTGCGCACCGCGGAAATTATGGTCCGATGCTGGGCGTTCTCGCACTGATCCGCCACCGCCTTCAGCGCCTCCTCGATGGGAATGGCGGCGGCAACCAGCGTGGCCAGCTGACGGGTGATAAGGGCCAGGCTCGATGCGTTGATGGAAGGGGCGAAGATCGATGCGGACTCGGTCTTGGCCTGCATTTTCTTGGTGGACTCCTCCACCTCCACCGGGATCAGACCCTGCTCCCGGAGCTTGATCCTCACCAGCTTGGAGGAATCGGCGTCGATGATGCCGGTCTCGGTCTTGCCGCTTTTGTCGATGGCGGTATATGAATAGGAGGCCATACTAGTTATCCCTTGCCACTCTCAGCACCTCCTCCACAGTGGTGAAACCCTGCAGAGCCTTGGCCATGCCGTCATCCTTGATGCTCGGAGTGGACGGACGGACCTCGTTTTCAATGTACAGCTCGCCCTTCTCGGCGTTGATGCTTTCCCGGACCTCGTTGTTGATGATCACCAGCTCGTGGATGCCCATACGTCCCTTGTACCCGGAATTGTTGCATTCCTCGCAGCCGGTGGGACGGTAGAGATAGATCTCCTCGTCGGAGGATCTTCCCAGCAGCTCCTTCTCGGAGGCCGTTGCCAGATACCTTTCCTTGCAGGACGGACACAGGGTTCTCACCAGACGCTGGGCCAGCACTCCGAGAAGAGTGGAGGACAGCAGGAAGGACTCGATGCCCATGTCCCGAAGTCGGGTGATGGCGCCGATGGCGGTGTTGGTGTGCAGAGTGGACAGCACCAGGTGGCCGGTTAGAGACGCCTGCACGGCGATGTCCGCGGTTTCCTTGTCGCGGATCTCGCCCACCATCACCACGTCGGGGTCCTGACGAAGGATGGCTCTGAGTCCCCGGGCGAAGGTCATGTCCACCTTCGGATTGACCTGGGTCTGGCCGATGCCCTCAAGGTCGTATTCGATAGGATCCTCCACCGTCATGATGTTCAGGCTCTTGGAGTTGATGTTGGAAAGCGCCGCGTACAATGTGGTGGACTTGCCGGAGCCGGTAGGACCGGTGACCAGAATGATGCCGTGAGGCTTGTGCACCAGATTGACCAGCTGCTTGCGGTTGTACTCGGTCATGCCCAGCTGCTCCAGTTCCAGGTGCACCGCGTTCTTGTCCAGAAGTCGCAGCACCACCCGCTCGCCGTGGGAGGACGGCATGGTGGAGACGCGGACGTCCACCGCCCGGCCGCCGATCTTCAGGGAGATGCGGCCGTCCTGGGGAACGCGCTTTTCGGCGATGTCCAGCTTGGCCATAACCTTGATTCTGGAAATGAGGAGCGGGCCCATCTGACGGGGATTGCGGATGATCTCCTTGAGAATGCCGTCCACCCGGAAGCGGATCACCAGATAGTTCTCGAAGGACTCGATATGGATATCGCTGGCGCCCTCCTTGATGGCCTCGCTGAGCATGGCGTTGATGAGGCGGATGATAGGAGCGTCGTCCTCGGCATCCAGCAGATCCTCGGTGGAGGGCAGATCCTCGGCGATGGAGAAGAAGTCCACCTCGCTGCCGATGTCGTTCATCAGCTGCTTGGCCTCGGAGGAATCCAGCTGATAGGTCTGGGTCAGCTTCTCGTTGAACTGCTCCTGCTCCATGGTCTTGATCCGGAAACTGGATCCGGCCTTGCGGGAAACCTCAAGGATCTCGGCGGGCTCCAGATCATGGAAGGTGTATACCAGCATTCTGCCGTGGGCGTCGCGATCCAGCACCACGCCGTGATCGCGGGCGTAGGAGAAATCCAGCCTGACGACCTCGGGCTTGTCGGATTTTTCCTCTTCGGTTGCTACTTGCGCTTCTTCTGCCATTATTTTGAAACATCCTCAGGAGTTAGTTTGAAGCCGCCGTTGTCGGAGGTGTACAGATCAAGACTGTTGCGCTCGTATTCCTTCAGCAGAGGAATCTTCACCTCGTCCGGAAGCAGCGGAATGCCCCGCTCGTAGCGCTCCAGCTGCTCGGCGCGGAACTTGGTGTACTTGTTGCGGCTGATGGAGGTGTAGGTGTCCGGATCCCGCAGGATCACCGGATGAATGAACACCATCAGATTGCGCTTTTCCTTGCTGGTGCTGGTGGCTCTGAAGAGAGCTCCCAAAAACGGAATGTCGCCCAGAATGGGGACCTTGGACACCACCTCCTGCTCGTCCTCGCTGATGAGACCGCCCAGAACCACCGTCTCGCCGCTTTTCACCAGCACCGAGTTCTTGATGTTTCTCATGTTGAAGGTCGGACCGTAGTCGGAATTGGCGGTGGCGTTGTCCACGGAGGAAACTTCCTGCTCCATCTCAAGCCGCACGGAGTCGCCCTCGTTGATCTGAGGGGTGAACTTCAGCTTGGTGCCCACGGATTTGCGCTCCACGGTCTTGTAGATGTTGCTGGTGTCGGAGGCAAGCGAGCTCTGGCTGCCGGTAACCACCGGCACCTCCTGGCCCACGGTGAACTCCGCCGGCTGGTTGTCAAGGGTGACGATGGAAGGAGTGGACAGCACGTTGCTGCGGTTGTCGGTTCTCAGAGCCGTGGCAAGGCTCATCCAGTTGCCGGAATAGAAGCCCATGACGCCGCCGTAGACGCCGGAGGCCACCGAGCCCACGATGTCGTCGTTGCTGGCGGCAGGAAACAGGCTGGTCTGGGCCGAGGTTGCGGAGAAGTTGGTGCCGCCGCCTCTGGTGTTGGCCCACTGCACGCCGAACTGGGCGGCATCGGTGTTGGCCACCTCCACGATGATGGCCTCCACGTACACCTGGGCTCTTCTGATGTCCAGCTTGCTGATCACCGCCTCGATCTGCTGCATGAGATCAGGCTGGGCGTTGATGATGATGGAGTTGGTCTCCTCGTCGGCGTATATGCCGAACTTGATCTGGTTGCTGGTGTTGCCGGCGGTCTTGTTGCCTCCGGACTTCTCCTTGTCCAGATCGTTGCCAAGGCCGTTGAGGACCTCCACCACGTTCTTGGCCTTGGCGTACTTGAGATACACCACCTTGGTGTTGCCCACGTACTCCTGATCCTGATCAAGCCGGCGGATAAGCTGGATCACTCTCTTTCTCACGTTGGGCTCGCCGGATACCACGATGGAGTTGGAGCGCTCGTCGGCCTCGATCTTCGGCTTCAGAAGAGTCGGAGTGTTCTTGTTGCGGTCGTCGTTGAGCAGATTGTTGACAAGACGCACCAGTTCCGAGGCGGAGGCGTAGCGCACCTTGATGATGTCCACATCCTGGTTGCCGGCCTTGTCCACACGCTTGACCACGTCGATGACCCGGTTCACCACGTTGGCCCGGCCGGTGATGATAAGCACGTTGGAAGGCTCGTAATGCACCACGTTGCCGCCCTCGGTGAGATCCACCATCTGGCGCAGCAGCGGCGACAGCTCCTTCACGGACACGTTTTCCACCGGCACCACCCGGGCCACCATCTCGGCGCCCTGGCCCGGGTGCTCGTCGTCATAGAGAGGAATGCCCACGGCCTTGGCCTTCATGGACTTCACCACCTTGATGGTCTGGTTCCCCACCGGAACCGCCGACAGACCGTAAAGCTCCAGCACGCTCAGAAAAAACTGATAGTATTCCTCGTCGTCAAGCACGTCGTAGCTGCGGATGTTGATCTTGCCCTTGACAGTGGGGTCGATAACCATGTTCTTGTGCAGGTTTCTGCCTACGGTGTTGATGAACTCGGTGATCTCGGTGTTTTTGAAACTGGCCGAATACTGGGCCGCATCCGCTGTGCCGCAGCATCCGAGGATCAGGGCGACAGCCGCCGCGATTTTTGATATTTTCATAGTTCTACTGCCTCAGGTATAAGTACGGCCGCTACTTGGCTTCGGCCATTTCACTCATATTGATGTAAATGTTTTCGGTGACTCCGTCGCGCTCGACGGTCACCTCGAAATTCTGGATGTTCTTGTATTCGGCGAAGAGCTTGCGGGCCTGCTCCGGCTCCCGCAGATCGTAGCCGTTGACCACGGTGGCCACGTCGTTCTCCCGGAAGCCGGCCTTGGCGAACAGTTCCGGCTTCTTGCCCGGATTCAGGCGGTAGCCCTTCATGACGCTGCCGTCCTTGATGGGAGAAATGCTGACGTAGTCCATGAAATCCCCGCTCATGGAAACGCTCTGGCCGCCGGACTGAGGAAGAGCCTTGCCGTCCGGACGGCTGGTCTTCGGAGCGTTGCTGGCGGTGGTGTTGGGATTCTGGTTGCGGGTCACGACAGGCGCGGCGGGAACCTTGTTGTCCTCGTCAAGGAAATAGACGTCGATGCGGCCGCTGTTGAAGATTTCAACCCGGTTGTCCATGATATGGCTCACCCGGGCCGGGGTGCCCTCGATGGCATCCCCCTCGCCGTAGAGGACCTCCTCGTTGCGGTACTGGATGATGACCTGGCTCTTGTTGCGGTGATCGCTGGCAAGAATGCCGGTGATGACCAGCGGAAGCTTGGAAGGGCCGACAGGCTGAGAGGGCTTGGCGCCGGACGGCTGAACGCCGGATCCCGCGCCGTGGCCGCTGGCCACCTGCTGGGCGGTTTTGCTCAGCTGGCTCAGCTTCTCGGGCAGAACCGGAAAGACCTTGGTGTCAAGCAGATCCGCAAGATAGCTGTGCTCCTTGGGCGATGCCGTCTGGGTCCTGCCCGAGTTTCCGCCGCCGCGGTAGTCCGGGAAGAAGGACCAGAACAGTCTTGCCGAATTTACGGCCAGAAACAGAAACAGGATGCAGAAAACGATCCATGCGTAAACCTTGCAGGTTTTCACATTGATCCACTTGGATGAGAACGACCTGATCCTGGTCAGATATTCCGCAGTGTTTATCATGTGGTACTACTCGCTCTTCTGGGTTCTGCTCATCAGATCCACCGCCGCAGCCTTGGGGGACTTGTGCTCGAACAGCAGGGCGTAAATCTCGTCGCAGATCGGCATGTCCACTCCGTAGCGGGCGGCCAGCGCTCTTACTTCCTTGGTGTTGTGATAGCCCTCGGCCACCTGACCGATTTCGGCCATGGCCTCCTCCGCGGTCTTTCCCCGCCCCAGAGCAAGGCCAAGACGGCGGTTGCGGGACTGATTGTCGGTGCAGGTCAGCACCAGATCCCCCATGCCGCTCATGCCCATGAAGGTTTCCTTCTTGGCGCCGATGGCCAGCCCCAGCCGCTGCAGCTCCACAAGTCCCCGGGTGATGAGAGCGGTTCTGGCGTTGGCGCCGAAGCCCAGGCCGTCGGAAACGCCGGCGCCGATGGCGATGACGTTCTTCACCGCCCCGCCGATCTGAAGTCCGATGAAATCGTCGTTGGTGTAAATTCTGAAGCTGCTGCCGCAGCGCATAAGCTCGGAAAGCTCGGATGCGAACTCTGGACGGGTGGAAGCCACGGCGATGACGGTAGGAAGCCCGGCGGCCAGTTCCCTGGCGAAGGTGGGTCCCGAAATGATGGCCAGCGGGATGCTGTCCCCAAGAATTTCCTGCGCCACCGCGCCCAGCAGTCTGCCTGTGCCGTGCTCAAGGCCCTTGGTGGCCCATACCAGCCGATGCTTCTGCGTCAGATGGGGACGGATGCTCTCCAGCGTCGATCCGAAGAACATGCTGGGCACAACCACCAGGAGAACCTCCGATCCGGACACCGCCTGGGCGATGTCGGAGGTGACGTCCAGGGTGTCCGGCAGCTTCACGCCGGGAAGGTACTGTCTGTTTTCCCGATCCCGCGCCAGAGCTTCCACCTCGGACTTCACAAATCCCCACAGCAGAACCTTGAGCCCCTTTCCGGCCAGGGCCACCGCCAGCGCGGTTCCGTATGAACCCGAACCGAACACCGAAATATCGTACTTCATTGTCACAACAAATAAATCGTTAATTTCCAGAAAAACGGTAACTTTCAGATTCGCGATTTTTAATTCCTGATCTTGCTACCATATTTATTACTATAAGTCAAGCATTATTTTACCACACCAAACCTACGATTTTGTCTTGCGTGGCCCTCTTTTTATAC
>JAFURY010000127.1 GCA_017480795.1 Succinivibrionaceae bacterium | reverse complement strand
ATGACATGACATGACATGACATGACCTGCCTCGGTTTCAGTCGCCTTCGCTGGCGGAAACCTTCCTGAAAATCCAGCCGCCACTTTGGACGTAGCAATCCCGTTCCGCCAGCGCTGGGAACAGTCCGACGATCCGATCCTGCGCCAGCACCACCGGCGTGGCCGGACGAAGCCAGACCGGAATGTTCATTTCGGCAAACAGTTTTTTGATGCTCCGCCCTTTTGAGCGGGAATACGGATGCAACTCCGTGCTGTAGGGAACGGCGAAACTCAGTCTCTCAGGTCTTGCGGCAAAGCCCGGACCGTCGTGCCGCGCCAGTATCCACCCTCTGCCCTGAAGATGAAAGACACATCCTTCGGCAACCTCCATCTCCCGGGGATGACACAGATCGTCATCCCGCACCAGATAAAGTCCGTCCCTGAAACGCCTGACTGAAAATCCGCCTTCCGCAAAGCGGGGCGCGGCATCAGCCCGCGCCGGCAGGATCTCCCCGAAGACGCTTTCCACCAAACTGCGGGAGGGCATGCTCCCCGTCGTCTGTCGCCAGCACAGCCGGACCACGTTTGACGCCCTGGCCGGGGACAGCTCCAGAAGCCGGCTGATCTCAATCCTTCCGCCGTCCCACCGGCAGCGGATCTGATCCTCCGATCCGATCTCGCTTGCCAGCTCGTCGGCCTCGGCAAGGTATCCGGCGCTGAGGCGCACGTTCTCCAGAAATCCGGGAAAGCGTTCCTGAAGTCTTGGAACTATATGATGCCGCAGAAAGTTCCGATCATAGCGGTCGTCGCCGTTGGATTCGTCGGTAACGTAGGACAGACCGTTGCGACGGGCGATTTCTTCGATTTCAAGCCGGGACACCGCCAGCAGCGGTCTGATCAACCTGCCCGAGGCGAAGTCCCGCACCGGTGTCATGGCCTTGAGACCGGCCGGACCGGCGCCACGCTTCAGGGCAAGTAGCATGGTTTCGGCCTGATCGTTGGCGTGATGGGCGGCAAAGAGAACCGATCCGGGGCCCTTCAAGCAGGAAGCCAGCGCCTGGTATCTTGCCGCTCTGGCCGCCGCCTCGATGCCCACCCCGGAGATGTTTTCTAGCTTTACCCGCATGCAGGTGAAGCCGATACCCAGACTCTGAGCGAAATTCCGGCAGAACTCGGCCCACTGGTCGGCATGAGCGCTCAGACCATGATGCACGTAAACCGCCTCAAGGGGACAGCCCGGCGCCAGAAGATCCCGGTTTCTGGACAGTAGCCATGTCAGCACCACCGAATCCGCGCCTCCGGAAAGAGCGATGACGCCGTGCTCCACCGGGCGCTTCAGATGCAGAAAGGTCTCCCTGAACCGCGCTTCAGAGGAGACCATTTCAGAGGATGAATTCATTCTCGTCTAGCAGTAGCCGTAGGACATCAGGCGGGCGTAGCGCTGCTCCAGCAGTTCCTCCTCGGAAAGCTCGGACAGAGCCTGGATATCCTCAAGCAACCGGCTCTTGAGATTGGCTGCGGCCTGATCGTAATCCCGATGGGCTCCGCCCAGCGGCTCTTCCACCACGTTGTCGATGAGCTTCAGCGCCAGCAGCCTGTCGGCAGTGATGTTCATGGCCTCAGCGGCGGCCGACGCCTTGTCCACGCTCTTCCACAGAATGGAGGCGCAGCCCTCGGGAGAGATCACCGAATAGGTGGAATACTGCAGCATGTTGACTCTGTCGCCCACGCCGATGGCCAGCGCGCCGCCGGAGCCGCCCTCGCCGATGACGGTGCAGACGGCAGGAGTGCGCAGAGCGCTCATCACCTTCAGATTCTTGGCGATGGCCTCGGCCTGGCCGCGCTCCTCGGCGCCCACTCCCGGATACGCCCCGGGCGTGTCGATGAAGGTGAAGATCGGCATGTGGAAGCGCTCGGCCATGCTCATAAGCCTAAGAGCCTTGCGGTAGCCTTCCGGACGCGGCATTCCGAAATTGCGTCTGATCTTTTCCTGGGTGTCGCGACCCTTCTGGTGTCCGATGACCATGCATGGACGGCCGTCAAGTCTGGCGGTTCCGCCGATGATGGCCTGATCGTCGGAGAAGTTGCGGTCGCCGCACAGTTCGTCGAATTCGGTGAAGATCCTGTCAATGTAGTCCCTGGTGTAGGGGCGCATAGGATGACGGGACAGTCTTGAGATCTGCCATGCCCCGAGATTGGAGAAAATCTTGCGGGTAAGCTCGTCGGTTTCATGCTCCAGCGAGCTGATGGTCTTCGACAGGTCCACCTCGCCGTTGTTGGACTCGCTGACCCTCTTGAGCTCATTGGTCTGGGCGATGAGTTCGGCAATCTTCTGCTCAAAATCCAAGAAATTTAAATCCATGATTCATCCCAAAAAAATCATATCAAAGCGGCGCAGCGCCGCATCCGCGGATCGCGCAAACCGTCTGGCCGGCAACGCGCCGGCGCGGTGCTATTATATCAGACTCCACAGCAATTTAGCATGGACAAGCCTTTTCAGCCTGCATCAATATAGCACAGCAGGCCCGGTCAAAACCCCGCCCCATTAACAGTTTTGACAATTGAAACTAACAGCCCTCCAGGTCCAGCCGGACTATCGGCCGTCCGCTGCGATCAAGATACGTCACATGCATGGCATCCACCTGGGTGAGATAAATCTTCTTGCTGCCGCCGCAGATCCTTTTGCGCACCTTCTCCGGCGTCAGAACCGACGATGCCAGCTCGCCGGCGCGGCTGTCGGACGCCCCGGTTCTGAGCCGGACGAACAGGCCGTTGTCGCCGCTGGCGCCTGATGCATCCAGGCTGACGCCGTCTCCGGAGGTAGGCTGATAGGAGATCAGGCGTCCGGCGGCGTACCGGGCCAGATACTCCAGTCCCGCCTGGCGGTCGTTGCCCTCGAAGGGCGGCTTGTACACGAAAAAATGAATCACCCTCAGCGCCAGCAGCAGAGCCATAATGGACAGCGCCGCAATGCGGGCGTTTCTGGCCGACATCCAGCCGTGAAAGGCGTATGACCATCTGATCATGACTGCGCGAACTCAACGCTGACCTGACTGCTGCCCACCGCCGTCTGAAGATCGGTCATCAGATCGTCGCTGGGTCTTACCCTGAAGCCGTCGTCCGGCAGCAGCTCCGCGCAGCACTTGTCGGTGACGTAGCAGAATTTCACCGGCAGCTCCCCGTCGGAACGGTAGCGCTCCAGCACTCCCCGCAGCGAGGTGACGAACTTCTGGCTGCACTGCTCCTGTCTGATCTTCACCAGAATGCAGGCGGCGGTGGCGTTGCGGGCCTGGGTTACGGACTGCACCGCATCGGCGATGAGATTGATGGGCAGCTCGGCGCCGCTGTCGGATTCCTCCTCCTGGGCCTTGCGGGAATCCACCCGCACCATGCCTCTGACAATCAGCACCGTATCGGACTGGATGTACTCCTCGTACTGCTGGAAGGCCCGGGGGAAGATCAGCACGTTCACCTCGCCGGTGCCGTCGTCCAGCACCAGCGATGCCATCCGATCCCCCTTTTTGGTGGTCATGAATCTCACCTCCTGGGCGTAACCGGCCACCGTAACCGGATCGCCCTTTTCGCTGGCCTTCACCGGCACCAGGTTTCTGATCTCGCTGTTGCGGTAATAGGAAATCTCCCGGCGGTACTGGTTGATTGGATGGCCCGTAAGATACAGTCCCAGGTAATGCTTTTCCTTGGTAAGCCAGGTCATGTCAGGAAACTCGGGCACGTCACGGTACTCCGGACGGTACGGATCTCTCTCCTCGCCGCCGGAGAACAGATCGAACTGGCCGGCGGCGGCGTTGGCGCTTTTTTCGGTGGCGTACTTCATAGCCACGTCAAGAGCGTCCAGAATGGCGGCCCGATGAGGGCCGATGCGATCGAAGGCCCCCACCCAGATCAGGGTCTCCAGCATGCCCTTGCTGAATTTCTTCAGATCCACCCGGCAGCAGAAATCGAAGAGATCCAGATAAGGTCCGTCCTTGCGGCAGCTGACGATCTCCTCCACGGCGCCGGCGCCGATGCCTGAAATTCCGCACAGGCCGTAAATCACGGCGCCGGAATCGTCGGCGATGAACTCGTACTGGCAGGTGTTCACGTCAGGAGGAGAGATCCGGATGCCAAGACGGCGGAGATCCGCCACGTAAGCCACGATCTTCTCCTTGGAGTCCTTGTCGCCGGTCATCAGAGCCGCCAGGTAGTCGGCAGGATAGTGCACCTTCATCCACAGCGTCTGATATGCCACCAGGGCGTAGGCGGCGGAGTGGGACTTGTTGAAGCCGTATTCCGCGAACTTCTCCACGATGTCGAAGATAAGACCGGCGGTTTCCGGATTGCGCCCCAGCTCCTTGGCGCCGTTGACGAACTTGATGCGGTTGGTGACCATCTCCTCCTTGATCTTCTTGCCCATGGCCCGGCGGAGCAGATCGGCGGCGCCCAGGCTGTAGCCCGCCAGAGCCTGAGCCAGCTGCATCACCTGCTCCTGGTACACCACCACTCCGTAGGTGGATTCCAGAATCGGCTTGAGGCACTCGTCCTGATAGTCCGGCATCGGGTAGGACACCTCCTCCCGGCCGTGCTTGCGGTCGATGTAGTGGTCGCACATGCCTGAATCCAGCGGTCCCGGTCTGAACAGCGCCACCAGCGCGATCATGTCGTCGAAGCGGTTCGGCTTCAGGCGGCTGATAAGATCCCGCATGCCCTTGGATTCAAGCTGGAACACGCCGGTGGTTTCGCAGCTCATCAGCACGTCGTAGCATTCCTTTTCATCCAGGGGGATGGCGGAAATGTCCACCGGCTTTTTGCCCAGACGTTTCATGCGCCCGTTGATCCGGTCAAGGGCCCACTGGATGATGGTTATGGTTTTCAGTCCCAGAAAATCGAACTTGATGAGTCCCGCATCCTCGATGTCATGCTTGTCGTACTGGGTTACCGGATTGTTGTCTGGATCAAGGGCGATAGGCGAGAAGTCCACAATGGTGGACGGAGAGATCACCACGCCGCCGGCGTGCTTGCCGGTGCTCTTGGTGACGCCCTCAAGTTTCAGAGAGATATCGATGACCTCCTTCACCTCGGGCTCGGTTTCGTAGCGCTTCTTCAGCAGCAGGGCATCCTCGGGATGCTTGGTGTTCTTTTCAGGCTGGAAGGCCTCCATTATTTTGATGCCCGGGGTTCCCGGAATGAGCTTGGCCAGCTGATCCCCGAAGGAATAGGACATGTTCAGGGTGCGGGTGACGTCCTTGATGGCCGCCTTGGCCGCCATGGAGCCGAAGGTTATGATCTGGGACACAGCGTCGTGGCCGTAGAGATCCGCCACGTGCTGGATGACCTCTCCTCGGCGGTCCTTGCAGATGTCGATGTCGAAATCCGGCATGGACACGCGCTCCGGATTCAGAAATCTTTCAAACAGCAGTGCGAAGTCCAGCGGATTGAGATCGGTGATTTTGATGGAATATGCCACCAGGGAGCCTGCGCCGGAGCCGCGTCCGGGACCGATAGGGATCCGGTTGTCCTTGGCCCACTGGATGAATTCCATCACGATCAGGAAGTAGCCCGGAAAATCCATGCCGATAATGACGCTCAGCTCCATGTATAGCCGGTCGTAATACTTCGGCCGCTGGCGATGGCGCTCGTCCTCGTCCGGGAAAAGCACCGCCAGGCGTTTTTCAAGACCGGTTTCTGACTGCCAGATCAGATAGCAGCACAGCCGCATCTTCTCCTCAAGGGCGTCCATTTTCTCCCTGGGCAGCGCGGTGTAGTCCACCGGAGTGTACTGGATGTTCTTTTTGGCCTGATTGACCGCCTTTTTCCGCTCGTAGTCGTTCCACACCGAAATGACCCGCTCCCGCATTTCATCCGTAGGCTGGAAATTCTCCGGCACCGGAAACTTCGGCAGGTGCGGCGTGCCCAGCGGAATGTACACGTTGCAGCGCTTGGCGATCTCCACCGAATTCTCAAGAGCCTCGGGAATGTCGGAGAACAGCTGGCACATTTCCTCCTGGGTCTTGAGGTACTGCTCCCGGGAGTAAATCTTCGGACGGCGGGGATCGGCCATGGTGTACTTCATCTGACTGGCCACCCGGATCTCGTGGTAGAAGAAATCCTCCTTGTCCATGAACATCACGTCGTTGGTGGCCACCACCGGCAGATCTTCCCTTTCGGCCAGGGCCACCGCCAGACGGTTGTACTGCTCCTCGTTTTCCCGATCGGTGCGGGTGAGTTCCAGATAGAAGCGATCCGGAAACCATTTGCGGTAGAAGCCCAGCAGTTCGTTCACCCGGTCCTGGCGTCCCTTGAGCAGATATTTGCCCAGCGTTCCCATGCGGCCGCCGGAAAGAACTATGATGTCGTCGGCGTAATAGGAGGTGTCGTGACTGTTGCGCTGAGCGAACCATTCAAGCTCGATGGTGGGCATTTCCCGACCGCCGTAGTTCTGCTTGCCCCTGCGGTGCCCCCGGGAAATGATTTCGCAGATGTTGTGGTAGCCGTTCTCGTTCATGGCGTAGAGAGTCATGAGATCGGCCTCGTTCTCCGCCAGGTGATCACGCACATTGACGTCCACGGCGGCAATAGGCTTCACTCCTCCCGGGAATTTGTCCTTGTTGCCGTTGGACGCCTGGGCGTAAAGACGCACCAGGCCGCAGACGTTCATGCGATCGGTGATGGCCAGCGCGGCCCAGCGCTGCTTGGAGGCGTACTTGCAATATTCCTCCACATGCTGCAGACCGTCATCCAGGGAAAAATCCGTGTGGATCCTCAGATGAACGAATTTAAGGGGTTTCTTTTCGATCTGCTGCGCATTGCCGTTCTCAGTCGCATCGCTCATTTTAATATTTCCTCTCCATATTGTTTTCGTTGAACAAGTCTCTTTTGATCAGAGCCGGACTTCGGCCAGGTCCGGCCTCATCAGCGCAGACCGCAAAATCCGCCCCTGGTTTGCCGCGGGGCGCGGCCAGGTTTAGCCAAGGCCTGCCGGGCGCATTGCCTGCCGCCACCCGTGGCGCAGATGAAATCTACGTCGCCCAATTCTGCGGAAAACGTCGCCGGAAAAAGGTGCCGTCAAGAAGGACATAGGCCTACTGCCGCTGTCGTCCCATCAGTTCCAAAACTTCTCTTACCGGGCGGAAGGAGCGGCGGTAGTGTTCATGGACGCCAAGTCTTCTGATGGCCTCCAGGTGGGAGGCGGTAGGATACCCCCGATGGCTTTCATAGCCGTATTCGGGATAAAGTTTCGCCAGTTCGTCCATTTCCCGATCCCGCGTCACCTTGGCCACAATGGAGGCGGCGCTGATCTCCGGCACCAGCAGATCTCCCTTCACCACGCTTGTGGCCGGACATGGCAGCTCCGGCACCCTGTTGCCATCCACCAGCACGTGATCCGGCACAAAGGGCAGAGCCTCCACCGCCCGTCGCATGGCCAGCATGGTGGCCCAGAGAATGTTCAGTTCGTCAATTTCGGCGGGAGACGCGCGGCCCACCGCCCAGGCCCGGGCGTTGGCGGTGATGAGATCGTACAGTTTCTCCCGCTTTGCGGGAGCAAGCTTCTTGGAATCGGTAAGTCCGGATACGGGACGGGCCGGATCCAGCACCACCGCGGCCGTCACCACGTTGCCCACCAGCGGGCCTCTGCCCACCTCGTCCACGCCGCAGAAGACGCAGACGGCGGGATCCCGGGGATAGGAAAAACTCATATATGACTCGCAAACAAGGGAAGCAAAAGAAGGTTTTACGAAAAGGCGCTAGCGGTTCAGCACCGAGATGCAGGCTTCGGCCGCCGTCACGTCGGCGTTTCTGGAAAGCTGGCGGTGAACCGCCGCAAACTGCTCCAGCAGCTGCCGGTTGTCCGCCTCAAGGAGCGCGGCAAGGGCCTGGCATAGTTTGGCGGCATTGCAGTCGTCCTGGAGAAACTCTCCCACCGGCTTGCTGTCGATGAGCAGATTCGGCAGGGATACCACATCCACCTTGAGCATGCGGCGGGCGATGAACTCGGCCAGCTTCGACACCCGGTAGGCCACCACCATGGGACGTCCCACCAGAAGCGCCTCAAGAGTGGCGGTGCCGGATGCAAGCAGCACCGCATCCGATGCGGCCATTATCTCCCGGGCTCTTCCGTCAAAGGCGCGGATCCGATCTTCAACACCGGATCCGGCGGCGACAGCCATGAACATCTCTTTAAGGCGCGGATTGACCAGTGGCACCAGAATCTGAAGTTCCGGAAATTTTCCCGCAAGAAGCGCGCAGGTTTCAAGAAACACCGGAGAAAGAGCCTTCACCTCGCCGGTGCGGCTTCCCGGCAGAAGGGCCAGATACCGGCCCTCGGCCTCAAGTCCCAGAGATGCGCGGGCGGCTGAGACATCGGACTCCATGGGGATCTGATCGGCCATGGTATGACCTACAAAAGTGGCCGGCACATCATGCTGATCGTAGAATTTCTTTTCAAAGGGCAGCAGGCAGAGCACGTGATCCGCCGCCCGCCTGATGGTTTTCACCCGGCCCTGACGCCAGGCCCAGACGGAGGGACTGACATAATGAACCGTCTTCACCCCGAAGGCGTGCAGCCGATCCTCCACCGCAAGATTGAAATCCGGAGCATCGATGCCGATAAACATGTCCACTCCCCGATCCTTCATCCGTTTCACGATTTCCCGGCGGATCCTGAGAATGCTGAAGAGCTTTCGCAGGACCTCCAGGCCCATCACCGAAAGCTCCTCCACGGGATACCAGATCTCCATTCCGGCCTGGGCCATTTTGGGACCGCCAATGCCCACAAAGACGGCATCCGGCAGACGACTTCTCAGCTGGGCGATGAGCCCCGCTCCCAGATTGTCTCCGGACACCTCTCCGGCGACGATGCCTATGACCAGCGGCTTTGCCATCTAGCGGATGATTCCTCTTTCGGTGGCGTTGAGGAAATCCACCATCACCAAAAGACACGGCTCGGTTTCGGCCATTTTGGCGATCTGGGTGCGGGCCTCCTCCAGCGACAGATGGGAACGGTAAAGCACCTTGTAGGCCTGACGTACGCTTTCGATCTGAGCCGAGGAGAAGCCGCGGCGCTTGAGGCCCTCGGAGTTGATGCCCACGGGCTCGGCGTAATGGCCGGCCGCCATGACAAACGGAGGACAATCCTTGTTGAGACCGGCGCAGCCCGCCACGAAGGCGTGATCCCCTACCCGCCCATGCTGGTGAATGGCGGTAAGACCGCCGAAAATGACGTAGTTGCCGATATGAACGTGACCGGCGAGGGTGGCGTTGTTGGCGAAGATGCAGTCGTTGCCGATGACGCAGTCATGAGCGATATGGGAGTTGATCATGAACAGATTGCGGGATCCGATGCGGGTAACGCTCTGATCCTGGGCGGTGCCGCGATGCACCGAGCTGTGCTCCCGGAAGACGTTGTCGTCGCCAATCTCAAGATAGGTGGTCTCGCCGTTGTATTTCTTGTCCTGACAGTCCTCGCCGATGGAGGCGAACTGGTAGATCAGGTTGCGGCAGCCCACCTTGGTGGGACCCTTGAGAACCGCATGAGACAGCAGTCTTGTGCCGGCGCCGATCTCCACATCGTCCCCAACCAGGGTGAAGGGACCTATCTCAACCTCTGCGCCCACCACCACGTTCCTGCCGATGATGGCGGTTTCGTGGACACGCGCAGTGCTGTCAATTTTTGCAGTGCTGTCTATCATATCAGTAATTCCCAATCAGGCTTTTCTCTTGGCGCACATGAGTTCCGCCGTGCAGACCACCTCGCCGTCGACGGAAGCGGTGCCGCTGAACTTGGCGACGCCTCTGACCTCACGGATCAGCACCACGTCAAGCACCAGCTGATCTCCCGGGAACACCGGACGCTTGAATCTGGCGTTGTCGATGGCGGCGAAGTAATAAAGTTCGTCCTCGTTGGGCTTGCCCACCGACTTGAAGGAAAGAATTCCGGTGGCCTGAGCCAGAGCTTCAAGGATCAGCACTCCGGGGAAAACCGGCTTGCCGGGAAAATGCCCCTGGAAAAACGGCTCGTTGACGCTTACGTTCTTGATGGCCTTGAGCACTCTTTTCTCCGGGGTGTAGGTGTAGTCAATGACCTTGTCAACCAGCAGAAACGGATAGCGATGAGGCAGCAGATCCATGATTTCTCTTACGTTCAGAGGGTGCAACTCTTCTTTTTCTTCGGTACTCAATTTCAAATCCTTTTGTATATCTACATCTGACTAAACCGCATGCTGTCGATAATGACAGCGCATTTTCCAAATTATAGCATTTTGCCCCCGTTGATTTAATGTCGGCGACTGATCAACCCGACAAAATCATAAAAAAGAAATTCCGAACTCCATTGGAGACCAGAGACTCCATTTACAGACGGCTCCGTTTCACATCGTAGTTTGCACATGTTCAAAACCGGGCCCGGTGCAGTATCGGAAAGCATGTTGCTGTGGTATATTGAACCTCATCTCAATACGTTTTGCCAACAGTTACAAAAGAGGAAGACAGCAAATGAACATCGACAGCAGGAACATTCCTGTGGGTATTTCCGATTTTGATGCTCTTATTTCCAGAAACGGGAAATACATCGACAAAACATCGTATCTGGAGTCGTTGCTGGATTCATCCACTGCAGTCCATCTGCTCTTAAAACCACGGCGCTTCGGCAAAACTCTTTCCATGAGCATGCTGGCCGCATTTCTGGAAATGAACTATCAGAATCCCGAAGACCGAAGCCGTCAGGAGAAACTGTTCAAAGGATTGAACGTTTACGAGAACAATAAGCCACTCTGTGACCGGTACATGGGACGCTATCCGGTGATCAGCATCTCCCTGAAGGATGCGGACGGCAAAACCGAAATCGACGCCATGAATTCACTGTTGAACATTCTGTTCGAACTTTTTAGAAAGTTCAATTTTCTTATGAACAGTCAGAAAATTGATTCAATGGTCAAGAGCGGGTTTGAGGAACGTTTCGAGTTCTGTAAGCGAGTAAACCGAGAACTCACAAAGCCAGAGAACAAGGAAACAGCCAAAAATGTGATTAATACAGCACTTGCGTTTCTTATGAGCACGCTTGTGGAAGAATATGGTCGACCGGTTGCTGTTATTGTTGACGAGTACGATGTTCCGCTGCAGAAGGCCGCCGTCAACGGCTATTACCCCGAAATGCTTGAACTTATCCGAAGCATCATGAGTTCGACCCTCAAGGACAACACCAACCTGTTCAAGGGCTATGTCACCGGCTGTCTCAGAATTACTCACCAGAGCATTTTTACCGGCGTGAACAACTTTTCAATCTTTGGGCAATGCGACGAGGATTTTGCCGGTTTCATCGGGCTTACCCTGGAAGAAACCCGGCAGCTTTTCAGCGAATGTGGTCTTGAGAACAGACTTCAGGATGCCGTTGACTGGTATGACGGCTACAACTTCGCCGACAATGATATGCTTTGTCCCTGGAGTGTGCTGAGTTTTCTGCGCAATGCGCTGAGAAACAGCAATCCAGCAACCTTCGAACCGAGAAACTACTGGGCCAACTCTAGCGGCAACGACATTCTGGAAATCTGCATGAAACATGCAACGGCAAATACCTCACAGCGGCTGCAGAACCTTCTCGACGGTGGAACCGAAGTTATTGCAGAGCGCGAGTTCACAGCCTATCCTGATATCGCAAAAAACCATGATTTCGATGTCTTTGCCACAATGATGATGCATACCGGATATCTTACCGTTGACAGAAATGCCGAATCTTCCGGACAGAATGTTTCGGTGAGGATTCCGAACCGGGAGGTTCTGGAGTGCTTCAGACTGAAAGCAAACACAGTATTCGGCCGTTCAAACCCAGAGTGGCTGGCAAAATCTCAAAAGTTGCTGGAGGCGCTGTTTGCCGGGGAGGCCGAAAGCGTGGCAACGATCATCAGAAGCATGCTGATCTCCTTTCTCAGTTCAAGGAACACCGCGTATGAAGGCGTCTATCACGCATTTCTGCTGGGAATTCTAGCCATAGCCACCGATGAGGCTGATGCGGATATAAAATCCAACAGCGAGCGAGGAGACGGCTATTCCGACCTGGTTCTTTGCAACGACGATAAAGACGTTGCGGCAATCATAGAGTTCAAAAAGTCCGACAGCGAATCCCGTTCGGCATGGAAGGAACTCTCGGGCCAAGCCCTTGAACAGATTGACCTGCAGAACTACGACTTTGACCTCCGTAAAGATTACAGCATAGTTCACAAGTACGGCATTGCTTTCCATGGCAAGCACTGCATGGTGGCGCACAAGGAATGCAGGAATCAGAACTAATCGAATCCAGAAGAATTCTCTGTGCGGGCTGATTTTTATCCCGGAGGCCAAGCATGCCGCGCTCCCGCACACATCCGTCTTAAGGCCGACATCCTGGCATCGACAGAATCGGAAAGGCGGAGGATCATGCAATCCCCCGCCTGAGCGAAAAAACAGATGAAAACAGGATCATTGCTCCTGCGGAGCTTCATCCTCTTTTCTGCCACTGTCCTTCTGTTTTGCCGCAAACTTCGCGGCCTTTCTGGAGTTGCGGTAGATCTCGTCCAGCATCGGCAGACAAGCCATCACCTTGCGCCATTTCACATCGGTCATTTCAGGAACGCCCGAGGAATAGGTGCCAGGCTTTTTGATGTTGCGCATCACCGAGGTGGCGCCGGCGATGGTGGTGCCGTCGCAGATGCTGATATGGCCGTTGAACACGCTGCGGCCGCCGATAATGCAGTACCGGCCGATGGTTGTGGATCCGGCCACCACCGCTGCGCCGGCCATGGCCGATCCGGAGCCGATCTTCACGTTGTGGGCGATCTGGCACTGATTGTCGATGATGACGTTGTCCTCGATGACTGTGTTGTCGATGGCGCCGCGGTCGATGCAGGTGTTGGCGCCGATCTCCACGCGGTTGCCGATGACAACTCCGCCCAGCTGGGGGATCTTGATCCAGCGGCCCATGTCGTTGGCATAGCCGAAGCCGTCGGATCCGATGACGGCGCCGGCCTGCAGCAAGCAGTCGTCGCCGATATGAACGTCATGATAAACCGAGCAGTTGGCCCAGAGTCTGGTGCGGCAGCCCACGGAGGAATTGCAGCCGATGTAGCAGCCCGGTCCGATCACCGCATCGTCTCCGATCCTGGCGCCGCTGTCGATAACGGCGTTGGCGCCGATGGACACGCCCTCGCCCAGCACGGCGTCGGCCGCCACCACGGCGGAAGGATGGATCTCCACCTTCTGTTTCGGCGTGGTGTCCAGCAGCTGCGCCACCAGAGCGAAGCCCACATAAGGATCACGCATCACCAGAGCCGCGGTTTTGCAGTGCTCCAGATCGGAAGCTCTGAGGATCACGGCGCTGGCGCCGGTGGTGGACAGATCGGCGCGGTACTTGGAATCATTGAGAAAACTGATTTTCCCGCTGCCGGCGGAAGCAAGATTGGCGATACCCGAGATTTCCACCGACGGATCGCCGTGAAGTTCCGCTTTCAGATGCTCTGCAATCTGACCTAGTGTGTATGCCATAAATTAGTTGCTCTTGCTGACCAGCTGAATCACATCCTTGGAAATATCGATGGAGTCGCTGAAGTATACAGTGGCCATCTCTCCCCGCAGCACCACGTCATAGCCGCGCTGCTTGGCGATCTTCTCAATGGCGGTGCCGACCTTTTCCATCAGTTTGGTCTCTTCCTCGGCCACGCGGCGACGCTGATCCTCCATCAGAGCCTGACCCTTGATCTGAAGCTGGGACTGCAGCTCCTGTGCCTTGCGCTGGGTGCTGATCTGCTCCTGCTCCTTCATGTAGGATCCGTTCTTCTTCAGCTTCTCCACCAGAGCCACGTACTGATCGTTGAGCTTCTTCATCTCGGCCTGACGGCCGGCGAATTCGGATTCCAGCTTTTTCTTGACCTGGGCTGACTGCGGAATTTCGGACATGATCTTGGCCAGATTGATCACAGCCACCGATGTCGGGGCGCCGGCGAAGGCAGCCGGGGCGCAAACCAGGGACACGCTCAGAGCGACGCTAGCCAGTAACTTCTTCATTTTCAAACCTCTTTCTGTTAAAACGTTTTTCCAATACTGAACGAGAACACCTCGGTGTCGTCGCCCTTGCGCTCCTTGATGGGACGCGCCAGAGTAACGGCCAGAGGGCCTACCGGAGAAATCCACTGCAGCGTCACGCCCACCGAGGAGCGGTAACGCCACGGATCCTTCATATCATAAATCTTGTTGCAGTGCGACATGCAGTGGTTGTAGCGATCCTTGTCGTAGGTGGTGTCGAACACGTTGCCCATGTCGAAGAAGACCGAGGTGCGAAGCTGATCCTCGTAGCCCTCGTCCACGAACGGGGTCGGCACGACGAGCTCGGCCGTCAGCGCCCACATGGCGTTGCCGCCGATGGCGCTGCTGGTGCCCACCTCGGTCATCCGACCCTGATAAGGATAGGAGTAGATGGCCTTCGGACCTACGGAGTTGTTTCTGAAGCCGCGCAGCCACGGACCGCCGCCCTCGTAGAAGTTCTGGAAGAACGGCAGCACATGGTCGTGGCCGTCGATTTTTCCGTAGCCGTTGCCGTAGCCGGCGATGCCTCTGACATTGAAGCTGTAGTCATGCTCCCGGGTAAGCGGCCAGAACTTGGTGGCCTCGAGAGTGGCCTTGTAGTACTGCACGTCCGATCCCGGGATTGCCACCTTGAACCAGAATTCCTCCTTGTCGCCGTCGGTAGGGAAAATGCCCTTGTCAAGGTTGTTTCTCGTCCAGTCGAAGGTGAAGGCGAAGGTGTTGATGTTCAGACGGTTTTCGCTGTCGGTGTACTTGTCGTAAATGCGCCAGAACTTCTGCACCTGGGCGTAGGACTGGGCCTGGGAGATCTTGCTCCGCTCCACGTTGAGGCCGTACTCCAGAAAGTTCAGCTCGTTCACCGGATAGCCGGCTTTGAGCTCGAAACCTACGGTGCGGTTCTCGTAGTTGATGAGATCGTCCTCGCCGGCGCGGTAGTCGTCGTAATAGATTTTGCCCATGAGGCTGATGCCGTCCAGGGTGAAATACGGATCCCTCAGGGACAGTCCGTACTTGCGGTGGGCCTTGGACCAGTTCCATTCGATTTCGCCGCGGTAGCCGTAGCCCAGCATGTTGTCCTGAGCCAGCTTGGCGCCGAAGGAAATGCCGGACACGGTGCCGTAGCTGATGGAGCCGGAGATGGAGTTCACCTGGCGCTCCTTGACCTTGACGTCAAGATCCACCACGTCCTCGGAGCCGGGGATCTTCACGGTGTCGATATCCACCTTCTCGAAGAACCCCAGACGGCCAAGACGCCGCTTTGACTGCTCCACCTTCTCGTTGGAAAGCCATGCGCCCTCGAACTGTCTCAGCTCGCGCCGGACCACCACGTCCTTGGTGACCTTGTTGCCGGAAATTCTGATCTCGTTCACCGAAACCCGCGGTCCGGGAGAGACGAACATGTGAAGGGTCACCTCCTTCTTTTCGTCGTCGATCTTGGGATAGGTTGTCACCTGGGCGTCGGAGTAGCCGAACTTGCCCACGAAGCTGGCGATCATCTGCTCGTTGTTGGTGGTGACCTGCTTGGAATAGATGTCCCCGGGCTCGATGGTGACGAGCTTTCTGATGTCGTCGTCATGCTTGACGAGATCCCCCGAGACGGTGACCTCCTTCACGGTGTACTGCTCCCCCTCGTTGATGTTGAGGGTGACGTACACGCCCTTTTTGTCCGGAGTGATGGAGACGTCGGTGTTCTTGATGTCAAAGCGGATGTAGCCGCGATTGAGGTAGAAGGATCTGAGTTTCTCCAGATCGCCCTCAAGCTTGGTCTTGCTGTACTTGTCGGAGGAGAAGAAATCCCACCACGGCGAATCGTCGTCCAGATCCAGCTTGGACAGCAGCTTCTTTTCGCTGAAGGCCTTGTTGCCGATGATGTTCAGCTGCTTGATCCTGGAGCTTTTGCCCTCGGCGAACTGAATGCGCAGCTTGACGCGGTTGCGGGGAAGATCGGTGACCAGAACCCTTACGTAGGCCTGGTACTTGCCGTTGGTGTGATAGTACTCGGTAAGCCCCCGCTCAACCTCCACCAGCTTCGCCCGGTTCAGAGGCTCGCCCAGACGTATGCCCATGTCGTTGATGATGGGCTCGATCTTGTCCTCCTTGATGTCGTCGTTGCCGGCGTATTCGATATTGGAGATGGTAGGGCGCTCCTTGACGCTGATGGCCAGCACCCCGCCCTGCCTGACATTGACGCTGATATCGTCGAAATTGCCCGTGGCGTAAAGTTTCTTGATGGTTTCGGCCACCGCCGCATCGTCCGCGTTGTCGCCGACGCCTACCGGAATGTTCAGAAGAACGGCACCTAGGGACACTCTCTGCAGTCCGTCCACTTTGATGTCTCTGATCTCGGCGGCCATGGCGTTCATTCCGGCCAGGAGAGCCAGCAGTCCGATACTAAATTTTTTCATAACCTCACCTGCGGCGCAATTCCGCCTGACGGGTTCGCCGGACGGAGCGTGTCGTATTCGCAAAATTCAAGAATTGGTAATCGTTCCAGACAGGAAACAGAAAAAAACAGAGCGGAAACCGCGTTTCCGGCGCCGTTTCTCAATCGTAAACCAGGTCGTTGTACACTGCCAAAACCATAATTAATAATAACACAAATATGCCGAAATACATGAGCCATTGCATGACTTTATCCGGCAGCGGACGTCTGACCGCGGCCTCGATGGCATAGAACATGATGTGTCCGCCGTCCAGCACCGGCAGAGGAAAGAGGTTCATGATGCCAAGATTGATGCTGATAAGCGCCATGAACCCCAGAAAATACTCGATGCCGATCTCGGCGGTAATGCCGGCGGATTTGGCGATGGCGATGGGGCCGCTGATGTTGTCCGCCGGAATGGATCCGCTGATGAGCTTGCCGATGGTGACCACGGTAAGCCGGCAGACGGCCACCATTTTGTCAAGGCTCTTGCCCGCCGCCTCGAAGGGACCGTACTTGCGCACGAACCGCACGCCCTTGTCCAGGGGCGTGCGCCAGGCGGCCACGCCGATCTGGCCCCGTCGCTTCTCCCCCTCCCCCACGGAGGTGAGAGACACGGAAAAATCCATGATATCCGACGGCAGGGCGTCAAGATCCAGCGAATTGTCATCAGGTTTCGCTCCGTCTGGGATCAGAGGACGGGAAACTCTGACATTCACGGTGGCGCCGGGATGCTTTGCCACATAGTCGGAAAAATCGTACCAGGAGGCCATGCTTCTGCCGTCCACCGAGAGGATCTCGTCTCCGGCCTCAAGACCGGCCTTTCTGGCCGGAGAGTCGTCCATCACCGCGGCGATGCGGTTTGATATGTTGAAATACTTGGGATTGAAGCCCAGCTGGGAGAACACGTTGGCCATCTGATCCCGGTGAATGCTCCAGCCGGAAATGTCCAGCGAGCGCATGGCCTCGATGCCGGATGCGCTCCTGACCTTCAGCTCCAGTTTCTCGTCCCCCACATGCTGGATAAGCTCGTAGATGGCATCCTCCCAGTCCGCCACCTCTCTGCCGTCCACCTCCAGAATCAGATCGTCGTTTCTGAGTCCCGCCTCCCAGGCCGCCGACTGCTGGATGATGCCGGTGAGATAGGGCTTGACCGCCGCCACACCCATCACGTACATGGCCCAGTAGAGAAAGAAAGCCAGAATGATGTTGAAAACGGGACCGGCGGCCACGATGGCAAGACGCTTCCAGACGCTCTGAGAGGTGAACTCATGAGCGGCCTCCTCGTCTTTCACCTCGCCCTCCCGGCGGTCCAGCATTTTCACGTAGCCTCCCAGAGGGATCAGGGAGATGGCGTATTCGCAGCCGTCGGAGCCGGTTTTGGCGAAAATCACCTTGCCGAAGCCCAGGGAGAACCGCAGCACCTTCACGCCGCACAGGCGCGCGGTAATGAAGTGCCCGAACTCGTGAAAGCCCACCAGGACAATAATGGCCACAAGAAAGAAAAACAGACTTCTGATGATTTCCATTGACGGAAAATTCCTTAAAATTCCTACTCCGGCGCCGGAACCCTAAAACAGCGCCGATGCCGTCTGGCGCGCCCGGCGGTCCAGCTCAAGCACCGAATCCACGTCCACAATGGCGTCGCCGCAGTGTTTCTCCACCGTCTGGCTGCAGATCCGGCAGATGTCGGGATAGGCTATGCGGCGATCAAGAAACGCAGCCACAGCCACCTCGTTGGCGGCGTTGAGGGCCGTGGTGGCGGCCTGCCCGCTCCAGCAGGCGTCGACGGCAAGCTTCAGACACGGATAGCGCCGGTAGTCCGGCTCGAAAAACGTCAGCTCCTTCAGAGAGAAGAAATCCAGATGCCCGACCCCGGATTCAATGCGTTCAGGATAGCTCATGACTCTGGCGATGGGGGTGCGCATGTCGGGATTGCCCAGCTGCGCCAGCACCGATCCGTCCCGGTACTGCACCATGGAGTGGATCACCGACTGGGGATGAATGACGACCTTTATGTCGTCGTTCTTCAGGTTGAACAGCCACTTGGCCTCGATGAACTCGAAACCCTTGTTCATCATGGTGGAGGAGTCTACGGAAATCTTGCTGCCCATGTTCCAGGTGGGATGGGCCACCGCCTGTTCGGGAGTGACGGAGGCCAGATCCCGGAGATCCGTGGTTCTGAAAGGTCCTCCCGAGCCGGTGAGAAGAATTTTGTCCACGCCCGCCTCCTGCATGCTGCAGAAGCAGAGTCGCCGCTGCTCGGTCTCCGGCAGCGACTGAAAGATGGCGTTGTGCTCGCTGTCCACCGGCAGAATCGCGGCGCCCGATTCGGCAAGAGCCTGGACGAACAGATGTCCGGTCATCACCAGGGATTCCTTGTTGGCAAGATACAGCTTCTTGCCCGCCTTTACCGCGGCCAGGGCCGGAACCAGCCCGGCGGCCCCCACGATGGCGGCCATGACGCTGTCGCATTCCGGGCTTGATGCGATGCGACAGAGACCGTCGGATCCCGCAAGAACCCGGGTGGCCGAGCCTTCGGCCTCAAGCCTCTGTGCAAGGCGCCCTGCGGCATCCTCGTCGGCAAGAACGGCGAATTCCGGTCCGAACTCCATAACGTCGGCAAGCATGCGCTCCGCGTTGCGGCATGCTCCCAGGGCGAATACATTAAAGCGGTCCCGATTGCGGCGGATCACGTCCAGCGTGCTGCGGCCGATGGATCCGGTAGAGCCCAGAACAGTGATTTTTTCCATAAAGCTAGATCCCCGATCCCAGATACATCACCAGCGAAAACACCGGCAGCGCGGCGGTGAGACTGTCCACCCGATCCAGCACGCCGCCGTGCCCCGGCAGCAGATTGCTGGAATCCTTGATGCCGGATGCCCGCTTGAACATGCTTTCGGCCAGATCACCCAGCACCGAGGCGGCCACCGCCAGCGTCACCGCCGCCACAAACCATCCGTTCACCGCAAAGCCGTCCTTCACCGCGCCAAGTCCCGCGCCAAGCGCCGCCGCCAGCGACAGCAGCACGCCGCCGGCCAGACCCTCCAGGGTTTTGTTGGGGCTTACCGCCGGACTCATGCGATGGCGGCCGAAGGCTTTGCCCGCGAAATAGGCGCCGGAGTCGGCGCACCACACCAGCAGCATGACAAAAAACAGATTTGCGCCGCCTGACTCAAAGGGCAGAATCGCCGCCGGATGCATGGCGTGAAGATAAAGAAGAGACCAGAAGAACGGCGTCAGGACAAGAATTCCGGCGGTGCCGGCCAGCCACGGGTTTCTCACCAGAGAGACGTTCCGCGGGTAGAGCAGCACCAGCGCAAGGGCGATGACCCACCAGAGCGCGCCTGCTGAAAGCAGCGCGACCGAAACCGGCGATGCGGCGACGGACGCGCCGAAGGAAGGAGAGAAAGGATTGAGCGCGATGCAGCCGCCCAGGGCGCAGAGAACCGGCGCCGGCGCGTACAGCAGCGGCTTTGCCGGACAGACGAACTTGCCCCACTCCCAGGATGCCAGCGCCAGCAGAGCCGCCGCGCCGACGGCGAATACATGATCGTTTGCGGCGAACATCCACAAAAGAGCCAGGGGGATCAGCCACAGGGCCGTAAGTATGCGCTGTTTCATAATCAATCTGCCTTGTTTGAATCCTGTCTCTGCCGCACCTGATCGCCGGTAAAGCCGAAGCGTCTTTCCCGGGTGGAATACCACTTCAGCGCATCGGCGTAAACCTTCTGGCTGAAATCAGGCCACAGCACGTCGGTGACGTAAAGCTCGGCGTAGGCCAGCTGCCAGATGAGAAAGTTGCTGATCCTCATTTCGCCGCCGGTTCTGATCATCAGATCCACGTCGTCGGGAACCGCCAGGCGGCTGGCGAAAAGCTCCTCGGTGACATCCTGGGGACGGACACCCTCCTCCGCCATGAGATTCCGGCAGGCGGAAACGATATCCCACCGGCCGCCGTAGCTGGCGGCGATGTTCAGTTCAAGCCGCGCGTTGTCCTCGGTCAGTTTCTGGGCCTTGCGGATTTTCTCCCGGAGCGCTTCGGAAAATCTGCTCATGTCTCCCACAAACCTGACCCTCACCCCCTGACGGTGCAGTTCGGGGATCTCGGTGTCAAGAAATCTGGCCAGCAGGGAAAGCAGATGGTCGATTTCGCTCTGGGGACGCCGCCAGTTTTCCGAGGAGAAGGCGAACAGGGTAAGCTTGCCGATGCCGCTTTCCAGAGACTGCCGCACCGACGCCTTCACCGCCTCCACCGCGTTGCTGTGTCCAAAAATCCGGATTTTTCCCCGTTGCTTGGCCCATCTGCCGTTGCCGTCCATAATGATGGCAACGTGACGGGGCAGGGACAGATTTCCAGGCGCCGTAGCTTGCTCCATTGATGCAGAAATTCCTCAGAAAAGGTGAAACGAAAAATGACAGCGGTGGCGCGCGGCCACCGCAGAAGAGGAGCCGAGCCTTGAGCGGGCCCCTTGCCACCGCCCTGTCAGATGGCCATCAGTTCCTTCTCCTTGGCGGCGAGGATCTCCTCGATCTTCTTGATGTGGGAGTCGGTAAGCTTCTGGATGTCGTCCTGGGCGCGCTTCTCGTCGTCCTCGGAAATGTCCTTGGACTTCACCAGCGCCTTGAGCTCGGCGTTGGAATCCCGGCGGGCGTTTCTCACGGAAACGCGCTCCTTTTCAGCCTCGGCGCGGACAATCTTGATGAGTTCCTTGCGGCGCTCCTCGGTGAGAGCGGGCAGCGGGATTCTGATGTTGTTGCCGGCGGTCTGAGGGTTGAGGCCTAGTCCGGAATCCATAATGGCCTTTTCCACCGCCTTGATGGCGGCGTTGTCGTAAACGGTGACGGACAGAGTTCTCGCATCCTCCGCCACAATGTTGCCGATCTGCTTCAGCGGAGTGGAGGAGCCGTAATAGTCCACCATAATGCCGTCAAGCAGCGCCGGCTGGGCGCGGCCGGTGCGCACGCGGGAAAGCTGGGTTTTGAAGGCTTCGACGGCCTTTTCCATATTGCCTTTGGCAGAATCCTTAATATCGCTGATCATGGATTTTCCTTGCTAGTAACCTATAAAAAACAAATCTGAGGCATTTTATCATAACTGCCCGCAAGCTGACAGAAACAAGATGTTCAGCCCTCCGGGCAGGAGCGCCAGGAAGCGCGGGCGCCTACTTTTTCATGGAATGGATCACCGTGCCCTCGGAGGAGCCCATGACGATCCGCTTCAGCGCTCCCGGGTTGTTCATGTTGTAGACTCTGATAGGAAGATTGTGATCCCGGGCCAGGGTGAAGGCGGCCAGATCCATCACCTTCAGCTCCTTTTCCAGCACGTCGCTGTAATCCAGCTCGGAGTACAGCGCGGCATCGGGATGCTTCACGGGATCGGCGGAGTACACGCCGTCCACCTTGGTGCCCTTGAACACGGCCTCGGCTTCGATTTCGATGCCCCGGAGGCAGGCTGCGGAGTCGGTGGTGAAAAAAGGATTGCCGGTGCCGGCGGAGAGGATCACCACCTTGCCGCGGCGCAGGCCGTCGATGGCGTCAAGCCAGCTGTAGGGATGGCAGATGCCCTGCAGCGGAATGGCGGAAAACAGTCTGGCGTTCACATCGGCGCGGAAAAGAGCGTCCCGCATGGCCAGACCGTTCATGACGGTGGCCAGCATTCCCATATGATCGCCGATAACCCGGTTCATGCCGGCCCTGGCCAGAGACGCGCCGCGGTAGATGTTGCCGCCGCCGATAACCAGACCCACCTGAACCCCCAGCTCCACAATCTCCCTGATCTCCCGCGCCATGTGATCAAGGACGGCGGGATCGATGCCAAAGCCTTCCGATCCCTGCAGCGCCTCGCCGCTGAGCTTGAGCAGTATTCTTTTGTAAACCGCGCTACCCATATGCCATCACTCCTCTTAATCTTGAATAAACAGCCTAAAAAAACCGCGACAAATGCCGCGGTTGATAAAATCTAAAGACGGATTCCGGAAAGGACGCGACAGGAGCCGCGTCCCGGAAACCGGCGGAAAGGCAAAGCTTCCGACAATTACTTCTGACCCTGGGCAGCAGCCACCTGAGCCTTGACCTCTTCGGCGAAGTCAACCTGCTTGACCTCGATGCCCTCGCCAACCTTGAAACGGGTGAAGGCCACCACATCGGCGCCCTTGGACTTGAGAAGATCGCCCACGGTGACGGAAGGATCCTTGACGAAGGCCTGACCGGTAAGAGAAACCTCGCCGGTGAACTTTCTCATGCGGCCTTCGACCATCTTTTCGGCGATTTCCTTAGGCTTGCCGGACTGCATGGCCAGCTCCACCTGCACGCTGCGCTCCTTTTCGATGACCTCGGCAGACACGTCCTCAGGCTTGACGAACTGAGGGTCGCTGGCGCAGATGTGCATCGCCACGTCCCGGGCCAGTTCGGCATCGCCGCCGGTGAGACTTACCAGCACGCCGATAAGGCTGTTGCTGTGGATGTACACGCCCAGATTGTCGGCGGATGCGATTTTGATGCGGCGGAGGTTCATGTTCTCGCCGATCTTGGCGATCATGGCCTTCAGGCGCTCTTCCACCGTCTCGCCGTTGCCGTAAGGCTGGGCGTTTACCTGGGCCACGTCCTCAAGCCCGGAGGCGAAAGCGATGTCGGCCACTTTGGCGGCGTACTCCCTGAAGCCCGCGTCCTTGGCCACGAAGTCGGTTTCGCAGTTCAGCTCCACCAGAACGGCTCTGTTGCCTTCCCGCTTCGCCACCACCACGCCCTGAGCGGCGACGCGGCCCGCCTTCTTGGCGGCCTTGGCCTGTCCGCTCTTGCGCATGTTCTCAATGGCAACCTCAATGTTGCCGTCAGCCTCGGTAAGAGCCTTTTTACAATCCATCATGCCTGCGCCGGTGCGCTCGCGCAGTTCCTTAACCATTGCAGCGGTTACGTTAGCCATTTCTAATCCTTAAATATGTTTGAAAAAGGGGGACTGCGTTACGCTCCCCCGCGGTTTGCTCATGCCGGCATCCGCGCGGGATGCCGATCGCTTGCTGACTACGCCTCGGCGGAGTCCTTCTCCTGAGCCTGCTGGTTTTCCTGCTGAACGCTCTTGGCTTCCTTGATGGCGTCGCTGGCGGCATTGAGATAAAGCTCGATGGCGCGGATGGCGTCGTCGTTGCCGGGAATGACGTAGTCCACTCCGTCAGGATTGGAGTTGCTGTCCACGACAGCCACCACCTTGATGCCGAGGTTTCTGGCTTCCTTGATGGCGATCTGCTCGCGGTTGGCGTCAATCACGAACAGCACGTCGGGCAGTCCGCCCATGTTCTTGATGCCGCCGATGCTCCGGTTGAGCTTGTCCATGTCGCGCTGGCGCAGAAGAGCTTCCTTCTTGGTAAGCTTTTCAAAGGTGCCGTCGGTGGACTGAAGCTCAAGATCCTTCAGGTGCTTGATGGACTGCTTCACGGTCTTCCAGTTGGTCAGCAGACCGCCGAGCCAGCGGTGGTTCACGTAAAACGAATCGCAGTTTTCGGCAGCCACCTTCACCGCATCCTCCGCCGAGCGCTTGGTGCCCACGAACAGAACCTTGCCGCCCTTGGAAGCCACGGATCCCAGGAAGTTGAGAGCGTCGTTGAAAAGAGGGAGAGTCTTGTCAAGATTGATGATATGCACGCCGTTGCGCTTGCCGAAGATGTATTCCTTCATCTTCGGATTCCAGGAACTGGACTGGTGGCCGAAATGAACGCCGGCCTTGAGCATATCGCTCATTGTGACTTTTGACATTTTATTTTCCTTAGTTGGGTTATGCCTCCATTTATCTGTTCTGACAACCCGCTTTGGCAGGCACCCGGCAGAACTTTCCGATAAATGTGTGTCGTAAAAAACAATAAAAAACCTGTCTGAAAACAGACCGTAGGAATTATATCCCAAACCTGCGACAAATGCCACAGAAAAGAAATCCCGCATCGGGCAGGGATGCGGGAAAGCCGGGGATCGCCCCGGCTTTTTTCGTGTCGGCCGGCCAGTCCGGCAGTGCCGCGGACACGGACATGCGGGACGGCTCCAGCCGTCCGTCCTGTTGCCAAGGCATCGGTTAGCCACAACTAACCTCGATTTATGGTAAAATGATTCGGATACAATGCCATTGAATTTATAAGGTCATAAACAAAATGAACATCAAAATCCACGATGCGGCGGCCATCGAAAAAATGCGCGTGGCGGGGAGGCTTGCGGCCGAGGTGCTTGAAATGATCGCCGAGCATGTGAAGGCGGGCGTGACGACACTTGAACTGGACAACATCATGCTGGACCACATCGAAAACAAGCAGCACGCCATCTCCGCATGTCTTGGCTATCACGGCTATCCCAAGGCCACCTGCATTTCGGTGAACGAGGTGGTCTGCCACGGCATTCCCGGAATTCAGAAGCTTCGCAACGGCGATATCGTCAACATCGACGTCACCGTCATCAAGGACGGATACTACGGCGACACCTCCAAAATGTTCATGGTGGGGGAGCCGTCTCTGCGCTGCCGCCAGCTGTGCAAATGCGCCAGGGAATCCCTCTACAAGGCTCTGAAAATCGTAAAGCCCGGAGCCTCCTTTTCCGACATCGGGGACGTGATCCAGCCCATTGCCGACAAGGCGGGATTCACGGTGGTGCGGGACTACTGCGGTCACGGCATCGGCACGGAATTTCATACCGATCCCTGCGTGGTGCACTACCGGAACAACAGCTACCGTTCGCTCATCATGCAGCCGGGCATGATTTTCACCATCGAGCCCATGATCAACGCCGGCACCTGGAAGTGCAAGGTGAACAAGAAAAACGGCTGGACGGTGACCACCGCCGACAAGCAGCCGTCGGCCCAGTACGAGCATACGGTCATCGTCACCGAGGACGGCTGCGAAATCACCACGCGCCGCGCCGAGGAAACCGAAATCGAACCGGTGTTTCACAACCTCTGACCCCCGCGGCTCAGGCGCCTCCCCAGGCGCGGTCCATCCGTCGCCTAGACGCCCGAGGCGTGTTTTCCTCGCCTGGCCGGAAACGCGGGGCTGACGGTTTTCCTTCCCAAAGCCCTTGCGTTCCGCCCCGCGAAAGAGCTGTCGGCCGTCGCTGGCTGTCTGCGGGAGCAAGGCGGGAATCCTTTGCAAGAGCCGAGCGGTCAGAATCCCCGCCAGGCGGGATCCGCCGCATCCGCCCCGGGCGAAAGCCCTCAAATGTCCCAAGGCTCCAGATTATCCGCGCTCCGCGCCGCCCGTTGTTCAAAAGGAGGGTCCCTTGAACTTCAGAAAAGTGCTTTCCAGATACCTGGGCAACCGGGAAATCACCCGGGAAAACGGAAAAAAACTGGTGGAAACCTTCAACAGCCATCTGGCCCAGAATTTTTTCCGGGGACGGAGCATTCTTGATCTGGCCGAGGATCGCTGCTTTTTCATCGATCATCTCCTATGCATGCTCTACCGGCAGTTCGGCCTCGACGCCTGCCCCGACATCGCCATCATTGCCGTAGGCGGATACGGACGCAAGGAGCTGCACCCCTTCACCGACATCGACATGCTGATCCTGTCCCAAAGACCGCTGAGCCCGGAGTTCGGCGAAAAGACCGGCGCGTTCATCACTCTGCTGTGGGATCTGAAGCTTGACGTGGGCCACGCCGTCAGAACCGTGGACGAGTGCGCAACGGCGGGACTTGAGGATCTCACCATCGCCACCAACCTGCTGGAAAAGCGCCTGATCTGCGGATCGGAGGAGACCTACGATCTGCTGCAGAAGGCCACCGATCCCAGGGTGTTCTGGCCCATAGAGAAATTCTTCCGGGCGAAAATGGAGGAACAGGAGAAAAGACACCGCCTTTACAAAAACACCATCTACCTGCTGGAGCCGGATCTCAAAAACATGTGCGGAGGTCTCAGGGACGTGCAGACCATCATGTGGATCGCCCGGAAATTCAGCGGCGCCGCCACTCCCGCCGAGATCCAGTCCCAGGGCTTTCTCACCGCCAGCGAAAACCGGGATCTGTTCTTCAACGCCTATTTCATCTGGAAGGTCAGATTCGCCCTGCAGTTCATCAGCCGCCGCAACGACAACCGGCTTACCTTCGACCGGCAGGTAACGGTGGCCCGAAGCCTGGGCTACATCGGATCCGGCAACGTTCCGGTGGAAAACATGATGATCCGCTTCTACCGTGCCTCCCAGTGCATCGAGGAAATCAACCAGATGATTCTGAAAATGTACGAGGAGGCCATATTCAAAACCCGGCAACACGGCGAGAACCGGATCGTCAATTCCAGATTCGTGCTGCGGGGAAACGCCATCGACGTGGTGGATCCGGATCTGTTCATCCGGGAGCCGGAGGCCATTATGGAGATGATGGACGTCGTCTCCCGGTTTTCCGCCCAGAAGGACGGCCTTGAGATCGCCGGACTTTATCCCAACTGCGTAAGGAGCATCAGAGAGGCGCGGCTGAAGTTCTCGGGACGTCTGGAGGACAGCTCTGTCTGCCGGGAATATTTTCTGAAAATCATGAGCAATCCGGAGGGCATGCTGCTGCCCCTGAAGCTGATGATCCGCCACGGAGTCATGGCCATGTACATGCCCGAGTGGATCCGTCTCACCGGACTCATGCAGTTTGACATGTTCCACACCTACACCGTGGACGAGCACACATACCGCGCGGTGGCCAACGTTTACGAGTTCTCCCACAGTCCCGATATCGATCCGTCCAAAAATCTGTTCCGGGACATCTGCCGCAACCTTCCCCGCAAGCATCTGCTGTATCTTGCGGCGCTGATGCACGATATCGGCAAGGGACGTCAGGGAGGCCATCACGCGCTGGTGGGCGCGGAAATCACCCAGAAGTTCTTCCAGCTGCACGGACTTCCCCAGTCCGAGGTAAGACTTTTGACCTGGCTGGTGAAACACCATATCGATTTTTCCAACACCGCCCAGCGCCGGGACATTTCCGATCCGATAGTGATATCCGACTTCGCCGCCATGGTGCAGGACGAGGCGCACCTGGATTACCTGTACTGCCTCAGCGTGGCGGACATCTGCGCCACCAGCGACAGTGCCTGGAATTCCTGGAAGGACGCGCTGTTCAAGGAGCTGTACTACGCCGCGCGCCGGGCGCTGCGGCAGGATCCGGAGCGCCGGTCGGACGAGCGGGCGCTTACCGTGGAGGAAAACAAAACCGCCGCCATGAAGCTTCTTGCGGCCGCGGGATTTGACGCGGAGGCGGTGGCCGGGCTGTGGCGGACCTTTCCGGAAAGCTACTTCATCCGCCACAATCAGGCCCAGATCTGCCACCACTCCATGCATATACTCAATCACCATCAGGATCTTCCTCTGGTCGTTTTCGGCGAATCCGTCAATCACCTGGGAACCGAGCTGTTCATCTACATGAAGGATCGGCTGGGCATTTTCGCCCGCATCGTAAGCATCCTGCTGGCAAAGCAGATCTCCATCATGAGCGCATCCATACTTAGCTCCACCGACGGCTACATCATGGACTCCTTCACCATTCTGGACCGGGCCGGAGCTCCGATATCGCCGGAGAAAAACGGACCGCTGAAGAAATTCATGATGATGAACCTCATCGGAAACGACTTCGCCGCCCCGCCGGGCTGCAGCATTCCCCGCAAGTACCTGCAGTTCAAAATCAAAACCGTCGTGCAGTATCTGGACATTCCGGGATCCGAAAAACATGGCGTCACGCATATGGAGGTTTCGGCTCTGGACCGTCCAGGACTGCTGGCCTGCATCGCATCCACCCTAGAAAATCTTGGCATCAACATTCGCGCCGCCAGAATCGCCACCACCGGAGAAAGGGCGGACGACGGCTTCACCATCTCTCTTGACGGCAGGGCGCTGAACGACAGAACCAAGGAAAAACTTAGAGAAAAACTGACAGCGGCCATCGAATGCCAGAATGACGATACGCAGGCAGGCGGGAGTAAAGACCGAAAGGAATGACCATCGGCGCCTGACAGCCGACGAGTCAGGCATAGTTCCAGAAGGAGATTTCTCAAAAAAGCGGCGACGGCGCCAGGTCTGATTCGCAAGGCGACGCGCGCGACAAGCGTTGCTTCGCATTTCAGAGAAGACGGCGGCGCATCCAAATACATCCAAATTTTTTGCCGAACGCGATGAATTCATCAAATAGCATTTGCCTTTTTATATAACGAAAGGATAATAATATAACAGCCATGTTGACGGACGGGTGTCGCCACGCCATGGAACAGACATGCCAGGAGATTAAGCAATGACATCATTATCAGCCAGTGATTTTCCCGTCGGAATCGAGGATTTTGAAGAGCTTGTCGCCAAGGGCAAAAAATATGTGGACAAGACAGGAGTGCTGAAACAGTTGCTGGAATCCGGCGATGCCGTATCTTTGCTGCTGAGACCCCGCAGGTTCGGAAAAACTCTTTCCATGAGCATGCTTCAGAATTTTCTTGAACTCAACTATGCGGATCCACAGGACAGAAGCCGCCAGGAAAGGCTTTTCAATCAGTTCGAGGTGTATGACAACAAGGAACTGTGCGACAGACACATGGGTCGCTATCCGGTTATCAGCCTTTCCCTCAAGGATGTCGACGGAATTGATTTTGTAAAAGCGATGGGATCGATGAAGACGCTTCTCAGCGAAATTTTTGACAAATACAGTTTTCTTCTGGAAAGCGACAAACAGAGCGAGGCAAACAAATCCTCCCTGAGAGAAAAAATAGACATCTGCTCTTCTGCCAAACTAAATCTGTCAGCCACTGAAAATATGAACATGCTTACGGAAGTAGTCAAAAGTTCGCTGAAGTTCCTGAGCAGAATGCTTTATCGCGAGTACGGACTCAAGTCGATAATCATCGTCGACGAGTACGATGTGCCGCTGCAGAAAGCCAAGGCGAATTCAAAGAGAAAAACAAGCCCGGAAGAACTTGACTATTACGACCAGATGCTGGACGTTGTCCGCGGAATGCTGAGCGCGGCGCTTAAAACCAACAGCTTCATGAAGAAAGGTTTTGTGACCGGGTGTCTGAAAATCGCCCATCAGAGCGTTTTTACCGGAATAAACAATTTCAGCTGTTACGGAGTCAAGGATGCTCCTTACTCCAAATTCATAGGCTTCACCAGGGAAGAGACGGTGAATCTGCTGAAGGAATGCGGCATGGAGAACCGTCTTGAGGATGTCCTGACCTGGTATGACGGCTACAATATCGGGGGAAGCGAAATGCTCTGCCCATGGAGCGTGCTTAACTTTCTGTCAAGAGCTCTCGCCCCCGAAAACGACCCGGCCACATTCATGCCAGAGTCATACTGGGCAAACTCCAGCGGCAACGACGCAATCGAGATCTGCATGAAACATCCCGACCCCGACGACACGCAAAGACTGCAGAATCTCATAGACGGCAAAACGGAATCGATAACGCTGACCGAGTTTACCGCCTATCCCGAGATAAAAAACGATACTGATTTCGACACCTTCGCCACCATGATGCTTCATACAGGCTATTTCACCTATGCCGCCAGGCCGGTGCCATCCGATGACATGGCAGAAATAAGGATACCCAACGAGGAAGTGCGAAGCTGCTTCAAAAAGAAGGCGGAACGCATGTTCAGCAAAAGAAATCCCGAATGGGCGCAAAGCGCCGGCTCGCTGAGAGACGCGCTGTTTGCTGGCGATGCCCCAAAGGTCCAAAATATCATCAACGATATGCTGATCAACTTCATCAGCGTCCGGGATGCGTCGCATGAAAGCTTCTATCATGGCTTCATGGCGGGAGTTCTTTCCATCGCAACCTCAAACGAAATACAGATGACATCCAATCAGGAAAGCGGCGATGGCTTCCATGATCTGATTCTGACGAATGACAACGATCTGAGCGCAGCAATTCTGGAATTCAAAAAGACAAAAGACAAGAGACCTGTGGAGTGGATCAAACTGTGCGAAAAGGCTATGGAGCAGATAAACATCAACAGATACGATTTCAATCTCAAACAGGACGGCTACGACAGAATTCTGAAATACGGCATAGCGTTCCACGGCAAAAGCTGCAAGGTCAAAATGGCCGAAGACTAGCCATTGCGATTTGCCGCAGCTCGGAACTCGCATACTGTCCTACATGCTCTTCCGCCGCTGATACTGCGTTCCATAGGTAACATCAGCGCTTAATGACTGCAATTCAGATTGGACAAATTATGCGCGCGGCCGCAGTAGTCAGAGAATATTCAGCCGCTAAAGATCGCAGGTTCATCACCGCTGGCGCAAAGGCGGTCATGGCGACGGATCATGTCCATCAGCCCTTTTGGCAGAGCGCTTCGAATTTTTTCAAATTTTCCGGTTCAGTACCCCCAAAAATAAACAAGAGGCGCACCCCAGACTGAAATGCGCCCCCTGCCAACGTCGCTCTCCGACAAGCCGTTACTTGCGGTAGCTTCTTAAAGCCCGATTCAGCGTATCGTTGGCGGATGCCGAGCCGGCATTGGTGGCCTCGGCCGCAAGCTGCATGGCCTTTGAAATGTCGCCGGCCTTTACCGAAGACTCAATCATGGCGTTGTACATGTTTTCAGTCTCCTTCATCATGGAGCCGGGAGCCGCCTTAGGCGCGGTCTTGGCGGCGGCGGAAGCGACGGACGTTCCGGCCGTCGATCTTGCGGAGCCGGAAGCTGCCGGATTGACGGCGGCGACGTTGCCGTCGGCGGAGACTGCCGGATTGACCGCGCGAATGTTGCTGTCGGCGTTCACGCTGACGGTCGGCATAACGCTTCCGTCGTCATCGTCGGTCATGTACTGATGGGTTTCTCCGCCCCAGATCGGGCCCTTCAGCGAATCAAGAAAATCCGAAACGGTATCTATGGATTCCGCATCCATGGAAAAAACCACCGTCATCGAGCCAAGTCTGGAATGAGGGATCAGCGGATCCTCGATCTGAGGAACCTGCTGGCGGTGGCTGATGGCGAAAAGCTTTGCCGGATGAACCACCTTGGTGAAGGATTTCAGATCCTGCTCCTTGCTGAATATCACCATATAGGCGACAGCCCGCTCGCCGGCTGAAAAGTTGTTGAGGCTGAATTTGAATCTCAGTCGCTCGGCCACCAGATCATTGTACGGCCGGTACTCGAAGCTGTTGAAATCAAACATCTTTATGAGCTTCTTTTCCTTGTTCAGCAGGGCTACCGAAGGAGCGAACACCGTCTGTCCGATCTGAACGCTGATGTCCACCTTCAGGTTGGTGGCGTTCAGCGGAAGATTGTAGGTTCTGTACACGCTGCGGCCGGTTTCAAAATCATAGACCGAGGATTTCGCATCAAAAGCCACCTCGTCATCCATGGCGCTGCGGACGATCACGGCGCCGTCAAAGACGTTGCCGCTGACCGAAAGCTCCTTGAAAGTGTCTTCCGCCTCCTGGACAGACATGTTGGCAGGCGAACGGTAGGTCATAAGATGATTGACTGAATCGCACCCTGAAGCGAAGAGAACAGCTCCGCACAGCAGAGAAAGACAAAGTTTTTTCACGTGATCCTCTATCCATCTGAAAAAGAACAAGTAGTACCGAATTTTACTATGATTTTCAAAAAGTGTGAACAACGTTGAAAATCCTGCGTTGCGCCGGCATCCGGCAACAGGCCCCGCGTTAGGTTACGCCCGCGTAGGCAACATGACGGAATCCGGGATCGTCGCCTTCGGTCTCTGCCCCAAGCAAGGTCATCGATCCGTCAGCGCCGTTCAGCGCGAAGGAAAATCCGTTCGGACAAGCAGTTACTATTCACACCCCATGGATGGGTGTCAAATGCAACGTCCCCACCCATGACGGCAGCGTGACAGGAGCGGAAAACTGAGCCGTAGCATCCGCCCCTCCTACCCTGCTGAAGGAGGTGACGAAGAGTAACGATGTT
>JAFURY010000126.1 GCA_017480795.1 Succinivibrionaceae bacterium | reverse complement strand
TCAACATCGTTACTCTTCGTCACCTCCTTCAGCAGGGTAGGAGGGGCGGATGCTACGGCTCAGTTTTCCGCTCCTGTCATGCTGCCGTCATGGGTGGGGACGTTGCATTTGACACCCATCCATGGGGTGTGAATAGTAACATGGTGTTTTATTTTGACACTATGTTATGTGTCACATTCTGTCGTTTGCTTCTGGAGGCGTTTCGAGAATAATACGTTCCTTGATCCTTGCAGGTTCGCATAACACGCGCCGCGGATGTTGTTCGGATCTGCGCCGGAACCAACTCTGATTCGTTCTTCTTTCCGTGTATCTGAGAATGTTGTCCCGGCGCGCAGGAGAACGCATCTCTTGCATACGGCTTATATCTCTTCCCAAAGGTTCGTTTCACGCCCGGGTGCTTGGGGCAGGTTGTGATATGGTGAATCCAACAGTCATCTGGAGTCTTTGCCTTGAATCTTTCGCCTTTCCATACCGTTTCTCCCGCCCTTGCGCCGTCTGTGCATGCGGCATTTCCCGCATGTCGTGTCCGACTTATCTTTGCAGTATGCGCTTTTTCCGCCGCATGCGCGCTTTCGGAAGATGTTGCCGGCGGCGAGCCTGGTCAGGCGCAGGATCAGGACCAGCACGATGCTTCGGCACAGGCTCCGGCAAGGCGCGGGGTCTCCGATCCTGAAAGCTACTGGGGCCGCAAGGCCGAGGGCTGGTTCTTTTATGCCGATCCGGCAAAGGAACCGGAGCTCTCCGCCGATCCCGCGCGGTTTCGGCCGGATGCCGCGAAGATCCCTCTGTCCACGGCGTGGCTGCGGGCGAATCTTCCCCGCTATCTTGATCTTGCCATGGACAATCCCACCCCCGAGAACGTGAAGGCATTTCTCTATCTGCAGCACCTGGCTCTTGATCGGGCTTCCCGCTTCTCCTCCGCGGTGGAGGAGGCGGTGGCAGGCAATCCCCTGCTGGACGAGAACGTCCGCCGTCCGGTGTCCACCGCCGGCGCCCGGCTGATGGACGCCCGGGCTTTGGCCGGAGAAAAGGCGGCGCTTGAGGCTCTTTCCAGGCGGGTGAGCATCATCTACCTCTTTGACGCGTCCGACGAGGCCAGCCGGGTGTTTTCGCCCCTGATCCGTCAATTCGCCCGGGAATACGGCATTTATATCCGGGCGGCGCGGGTGACGGAAGATGCCGACGACACCGGCTCCTTCGCCGACGCGCCTTTTGCCGGGGAGCTGGCATCGGAGCTTGAGCTGGTGGCGTTGCCTGCGGTCTTCATCTTTTCCGGCAGGGGCGAACTGGTGCCCCTGGCCCAGGGGCTGGTTTCCGGCCGGGAGCTGGCGCGGCGTCTCATCGCCGTGTGCCGCCGGGAGGGCATACTGACCCCGGAGGAATACGAGGCCACCCTGCCGGCAGCAAGGGTTATCGCAAAGGGCGATGATCCCGCACGGCTATTCGCGTCGGGGATCGGCGAGGAACATCTCCTCCAGCCCCGGGACATAGTCAGATATTTCGAGGTCAGCCATGAAACTCTTCAGAGCAATGCTGCTTCTGGCGGCGAGTCTTCCCTGTCAGGCGGGACTGCTGTCGGAGCAGACCGATCGGATGTTCGATGAACTGGTCACCAGCCGAACCTCGGGAGGTTACTATCAGTCCTCCCGCCGGGGCGTGCTGTCTGGAGGCGGCATCGCCGCCAGAACCAGGATCCTTGATCTGCAGCTCATCTCCTTCGCGCCGCCTCATATCAACGCCGGATGCGGCGGGATCGACATATTCGCCGGCTCCTTCTCGTTCATCAATTCCCAGCAGCTGCTGCAGCTCATGCGCTCCATCGCCTCCAACGCCGCCGGCTACGCCTTCGCCCTGGCGCTGGGTGAAATGTCCCCGGAAATCCTGTCGGTGATCCAGTGGCTGCAGGGGATTGTCAGCCGTCTCAATCTGGCCCAGGCCAACTCCTGCCAGCTGGCCCAGGGACTTGTGAACGATTTCACCGGGGGTATCTGGTCTCAGACCAACCGGGCCCGCACCTCCGCCAGCGTGGCCGGATCAGTTGGCGGCTGGTTCAGCGACTATTTCGACGCCATGCACCAGTCCGGCCGCGACAGCGTGCTGTCCCGGCTGAAGACCAGCGATCCGGCGGCCTTCAATCAGGTGGTGGCGGGAAACGTGATTTATCAGGCCCTGAAGAACAGTCAGGCGGTGCGGGCCTTCGGCTACAGCGACGCCAGGCGCGGCATCGAGGAGCTGATGTCCATCACCGGCACCCTGATTGTGGACATCTCCTCTCAGGGGTCCTCCGGATCCGAGGAGCAGCTGGATTTCATCGAAAAGCCGCCCCTGGTGGAGTTTGCGGATCTCATGGAGGCGGGAGAGGACTTTCAGCACCAGGTTTATGTCTGCCGTGACGAGGAGTGTCTTCAGGTGGACACCGCGGCTCGGAGTCCCGGGGGCTTTGTGAATCTCGCCGTGCGTATCGAGAAACTGCTGTGCGGAGAGCATCTGGACGGCGGGCGGGATTCTGCGGTGTGGAAATACACCCACGCCGGAGAACTGGACGCGGAGCTCAGCCCCCAGCAGAAGGCGCTGCTGGACAATTCGGCGGTGTTGGCGGGAGCCATGCATGATCTGGGACTGTCCGGCAGCAGCGAGCTGCTGTTCTCCTTTGTCCACGAGTATTCCCGGGTCCTCAGCGCCATGGCGGTCCACGAACTTATGCGCAGCGTTTTCCGGGCCGCCAGGCTGTCTCTCAGCCAGTCCGGCAGCCGCAACGTCAGCCGGGCCCTTGAGGTGCTGAACGGCTCCGAGGAGAGCCTGAACCGTCAGTACCGGAATTTCATCGAACTTTACGGCGGCACCAGGGAGCTGGAGCAGCATCTTGAAAATCTGCGCCGGCGCACCGACAGTCATCTGCCTCTGAGGGAGAACTGATCATGAACTGTCAGGCCGCCAGCGGCTGCTACCAGATCTATTCCATCGGCGACGGCGGCTTTCTCCACGAGATTTTCGTTTCGGTGGCTGCCATCGCCTCCTCCGGCGGTTTCATGGCCGCATGCGGCATCGGGCTTCTAGCCGGGGTGGTGGCCACCATGTTCCGCTCTCTTGGCCAGGGCGCCATGAAAATCGAGTTCGGGAACGTTTTCCTGTCCTTTCTGCTTTTCTCTCTGATGTTCGTTCCCAAGGTGACGGTGCTGGTGGAGGACACCTACACCGGCGCGGTCTATACCGTGGATCGGGTGCCGGTGGGAGTGGCGGCCCCGGGGCATTTCATTTCCAGGGTTGGCTTCAGCCTTTCGGAGCTTGTGGATCAGGCCTTTTCCTCTCCCTCGGCGGAGTTCGGCATCACCCGTCGCCCGTTTCTCGAAGCACTGACGGTCATCAGCCGCCTGCGGGACGAGGAGTTTCTAGGGGACGTCTGGCGCCGGCTTGCGCAGGAAAGCGGCGGGGACGACGCCCGGGCCTCGGTGGCAGGCTTCTGGCGTGACTGCGTGATGACCAAATACCAGTTTCTCGACGGCGCATCGGCCGCAAGGGATGCCGACCGATCCCTGGCGGATCTGGTTTCGGATTTTCCCTCGAAGATTTACGGCACCGTCTACTACGGCGCCTCGGGCAGGCAGGAGGTGACCTGCCAGGAGGCCGCGGCCAAGGTCAACGCCATTCTGCAGAAGGTGACGCCGGAGCTGGTGAACAGCGTCGGATATTTCGGCGCATCGCGAATGGAAGGGACGCCCGGCGCCTCGGCCGTCCCGTCCTCCGAACTGCTGGACAGTTCCATGGAGCTCCTTGGGGCATCGGCGGCCACGGGCACCGCCATGGTGAAGGCTTCTCTGCTGCTGCCTCTTTTCCGCAAAAGCGGTCGGGACTACTACCACAGCCGGCAGGACTACGCCGCCGGGCTGATGGTGGGGCAGGCGGTGATGCAGCGCAACATCCAGTGGGCGGCGGAGCAGTCGGTGTTCGTCACCACGGTGCGGCCCTTCGTGACCTTCTTCGAGGGCTTCGTCTACGCCATTTCTCCCTTCATGGCCATTCTCATCTGCATGGGAGGCTTCGGCATCGGCATCGCCCTGAGATACTTTCAGACTCTGATCTGGATCCAACTGTGGATGCCCATCCTGTGCATCATCAACGCCTATGTCTATTCGGGGCTGAAGGCGGAGGTGGCCCGGAGCCTGACAGCCGGACGCAGCTGGGATTCTCCCTCGGCCCTTGATGCGCTGCACGCCGCGACCCAGAACTGGGCCGCCACCGCGGGGATGCTGGCCGCCGCCACCCCGCTGATCGCCCTGTTTGTGGTGACGGCCAGCACCTACACCTTCACCACCGTGGCCGGGCGAATGGGAGGGCGGGATCATGTGGACGAGAAGATCATGGCTCCCGACGCTCTTTCCCAGCCGCCGATACTTGCCAACGAGCAGAACGCGGCGGTGCTGACCGCCACCGGCTCCGTTCTGAAATCAAGAGCCGCCCAGCTGCCGTCCATCTCCTTCGGATCCTCCGACGCCCGGGCGCTGTCGTCGGCCTGGCAGACCGGGCTTTCCCGCACTCTTGCCGCCTCCCGATCCCTCAACGAAACATGGCTGCATTCCATCGGGAGTTCGGAATCCTACGACAGCAGAATCGCCATTCAGGATGCAGTGACCGCATCCGGCAGTTCCATGCTGTCGGATGTGTGGAAAAAGTCGGTGCAGGAGGCCAGCCGCGCCGGAACCGATGCCTCGGCGGTGTTCGCCGGGGCCATGAGTCAGATCGCATCAACTTCCGCATCCGTCTCTCAGGGGGATCGGCAGGGACTTTCCGGAACTCTGGGCGTCTCGGGCGCCCTTGCCGCCGGGGGCTCCGCGGGGGCCCGGGCGGGGAGTAACGTTTCAGCCTCCCGCAGCGCCGGAGCGTTCGCCGAAAGCCGGGACGGCAGCAGCGCAAGTTCCTCCGACGAAAGCCGCAGCTCCTATTCCTCCTCCAGCACCTCCGCCAGGGATCTGGGCCGATCCATCGCCGCGGAGTATTCGGGCTCGGAAAGCCGTTCTCTGACTCTGGCTCTTTCAAGAGGCATTTCCGCATCCGCCGGGCGATCCGGCTCCATGCGGGATGAGTCCTCCACCCTCGGCAGCCGGGAAAAGAGATTTTCCAGCGCGCTTACCGAACTGTCCCAGTTCTCCAGCGTCAGCACCGAAATGAACTCCGCCGCCTGGCGTCAGGAGGCTGATCTCAGATCTTTCGCCTTTGACGCCCGCAGGCGTTTCGGCAGCCGTCTTGACGACATGGCATCAACTCTCACCAGCGATCCGAAAGCCGCGGCGCTGCTTTCCCGCTACGCCGCCGATTACCGGGATCGCTTTGGCATCTCCGATTCCGTTACCGCCGGGGACATGGCGATTTTAAGAGCCTGCCATGAAGGAAGTCCGGAGCAGAAAGCCGGTGTTCTTGCGCTGTGGTCGCAGCTCAACGGCGGCGCGGCACCCGAGCCTGCGGGCGCCGGCATGGATCAGGCGGCGGTTTCGGAGGAGATACGTCGGGGCGAGACTGAGGTTTACGGTGGAACTTCCGCCGCAAGGGCGGGATATTCGGCGGCCAGAGGCGCCTTTGACGACATGGACGCCAGGGCGTCATCGCAACTGTCCGCTGCCGGGTCGATACCGAACGATCAGCGCCGGGGGATTGAAGGAGCTGGCGCCGGCATCGCTCGCGCTGCTTACTCCGAGGCTGAGGAAGCCATTAATGGCGCCATCGGGGCCAGGGTTTCGGTGGTGCAGGATTCGGCCGGGAGGCAGGTGGTCTATTCCTCAGGTAGGGTTCTTGATCCCGGCAGTCTTGCCAGAGAAGGAGGCGTCATGGGGGCTGCCGCCGCATCGGCTCTGGCGGGAGGAGGAACGGATCTTCTGGCTTCGGATCAGTCGGGTCTGGCCGCCAAGGGCAGACTGCTTGAAAGTCTTCCTGCGGGCATCGGCCGGATGGTTTCGTCTCCGATGCCGCTGCCTATGGACGAGGCGGGCATAAGAGCAAGCGGTCCGTTGCGGGAGTACGCATCAGAGCACGGAATGAATCTGGAAAATCCTGAGGACATGCGGCGTATGAGCAGCCGGGCGAAACTGTTTTCCCTGATGCAGAGCGACTTCCATGCCGGCAGCGTCATCAATTTCGCGCTGGATGCCAACGCTGCGGGACGGGTGGAGCAGCTGGACGCCGGAGGCCGCGCCGCCGGGGATATCGCATCCAAGGCGGGGCTGCAGGGAAAACCGTGAGGCGGGGATGATGCATGACCTTCCGGGACAGGACAAACCGGGAAAGAACGGACGAAGCGGGAAAGAACGGACGAAGCGGGAAAGACTGACGAAGCTGGAAAGAACGAAACGGACAGAACAACAGGAGGAGATGGAAAAATGATCAGATATCTGCTTTTGCTTTCGGCGCTGACGGTGGCGGCGTTTCAGGTTGCGCTGCTGGCGATGCAGCTGGCGCTGATTGAGCATGTGGACGAGATGGGCGCGAGACTTGGACAAATTCAATCGTCCGGGGAGAAGATCAGGATGGAGGGCGTAAGCGCGCGCCAGGGCGGCAAGGCTTTGGTTCAGGTGGAAAAAGGGGCGGAGCAGGGGAGTTCAGGTCAGAAGGACAGACTGACGTCCGCGTCGATGGATGAGGGGCAGATGCCAGAGAAAGGACTCAAAGCCGGATCTCAAACGGAACCAGGAGAGCAGGTTTCCGCGCGCGGCGGGTTTACCCGCGGCGCCGGTTTGCAGGATTTGCCTCTCATGGCGGTGAGAGACGGAGGAGAACTGAGCCGGGATGATTTTGCCGCGGCGCCTCTTGTCAGCGCCGAACATCTTTACGGCGCCGGGGATGCCAGATTTCGTCTGTATCTCTTTACCGACTTCTCATGTCCCTTCTGCCAGCGTCTGTTTCGGCCCATGCTGAAACTCATCGAGGAAAATCCTCGGGAACTTAGTCTTGAGTTCAGACATTTTCCGCTGGAGCAGCACGGTCCTCAGACATTGCTGAGAGCGGTGCTTGCCGAATGCGCCGCCGTGACCGGAGGAAACCGCAGCTTCTGGCAGGCCGCCGACAGGCTTTTCGTCTCAGCCGACTATACCAGGCTGGCCCGGAGCATCAGCGTCTCCGAGCATCGCATTTCCGCCTGCGCGCAGGATCCGGCAATGGTTCAGCGGATCCGGGAGGATGTGCTGGAAGGCAAGGCCCTGGGCATCAGCAGCACCCCCGCGGTGGTGGTGCTGGATCGGCTGACCAATACCCGGCTGATCCTTACCGGAATTTCGGGCACGGAGCAGATCAGGCAGGCCATCGGCCGGATGCTTATCGAGAGCGAGCGGCGACAGGAAGGCATGCACTTTGAAACCCTTCAGTCGCACGAAACAGGCTCTGAAGATAGGAATGAAAAAGAGTCCGGGAAGAAAGACTCGCTGAAATGAACCGAAAAGTCTCAAAGTCCACTAAATCGTAAGGATGTAGAAAGGTATGTTAAACAGCATTCTTGATCTTGCAATTATGTGCAGACGAATTATCTAATTCCGTAATTCTTTCCATTAATCTACTTTCAATAATGTCCTTATAGTCTGTTTTTCTTGTTTGAGCAAGAGGTTTTAATGCTTTTATAAATTCCTGTATGTATGGCAATTCTTTAAAATTTTGATCTTGTGATATTTTTGTAAAAAAGTCGAATATTGAAGAATAATTTATTATTTTCCAATATTTGTTGCTGGTGGATAAAGTGCTGTAATCAGGCTTGATTATAAAACAATACAAGTCTCTGTTATTCTTTTTTTGGTTGGCATAGTTGTAGTAATTTTCTAATTGAGTAGTAAAGCCGTCGTTTGTTTTCTTTATTCCGTTTAATCCTGAATCAATCTTGTTTTCTATGACAATAACCATATTCTCTGATTCGAGCCATATATCGATGTTGTGGAATTCACGTTGTGGCAATTTTAAGTTTGTAAATAATTTGTCTTTTTTAAGTGACTCTTGGTATTTTTTTGAATCTTTTAAAATGCATTCAGAAATAAATTTTTTGCAAACCTGAGGATTTTTCAGATAAAAGGTTAGCCAGTTTGAAAATGTTAATTCCTCATATTGTTTGCCAATTACGTCAATTAAATTTATTTCTGGTTTAGTAAGGTGGTCAGTTCTTGAGAGTTGTGGATTTGTTTTATCCTCCCATATTTCAGAGTAATTGATAAACCGTTCTAGCACATTGTAATTATTATCTCTAAATTAGGCGGGTAGTAGACGTCTGACCGCCTTCCTCGATCCTATCCCCCCCCCAAAAAAAATTTTTTCTTGATTGAAAAAAATTTTTGAGTCCGTATAAACCTTTATCCCACCTACCTTTTTTCGATCCTGCCAAGT
>JAFURY010000125.1 GCA_017480795.1 Succinivibrionaceae bacterium | reverse complement strand
AAATTATTTTTCAAATTTGATCCTTGTATCACATTTTTTGGGTATTTTAGGGTAGTAGACAGGGTTGTTGCGTGTGAGGTGTATTGGCTGGTGCTATGCCCATCCGGGGAGGCTGTCCCCGGGGGTGTGAATAGTAACGCGTTTTCCGATCCGCGCGATATTTTCCGGACCGGGTAAATAGATCTCGGTATCAGTTCAGACTTGAAGTTTCATGTATAATGCCGGATACGGCTGGCACGTCGCAGTTTCGCATCTGCGGCGTAGCCGGACTGAAACAGGACCGCAGATCGCAATCTGCGCCTTCGGGAAGGAACACGCGTCGCGTCTCTTTCGGGACAGCTGGAGAACATATGGCTAACCTGCCGCAAATGCAGATGGTGAGAGGACTTTATGTCCTGGGACTGAAGGATTCCAAAAACCGCGACGCCGGATGCGTGGTGACCGCCCTTACCCAGGTTGAGACCAGTCCGGAAATCATCGTGATCAGCACCAGGCGCAATTCCTACACCTCCCAGAACCTGTCCTTCGACACGCCCCTTACCGTCTCGATTCTGGCAAGAAAGTGCAGCCACACCGTCATCGAAAAGTTCGGCTACTTTTCGGGAGCCGACATTGACAAATGGTCGACGGTGGAGGCGGAAGAGTTTCACGGCCTGCCGGTGCTGACCAAAAGCGATTCCACCGGCTGTCTCTACGGCAAGATCTGCGGCCGCATGGAATACCGGACCCACTATCTGTGGTTTGTCCAGATCACAGACAGCAAGGTTCTCAGCAGCGACCGTCCGCTGTCGGTAAGATATTTCCTGGACGAAATGGAGGGACTCATCAAGCAGTCCCTGGCCGGTGACGTGGAGGAGCCTCCTTCAAAGCGCCGCGACGAGGCCATCAGTCTCAGCCTTGACGACGAAGCCGATGGCGCGCAGGGCGACGGCGACCTAGTACTTGACGACATTGCCGGAACCGTCAAAACCGCGCCGGCAGATGGCGATGACGAGGCGGCCATCACTCTGGAAATGCCTCAGGAGGCCGAAGACGTCCTTCGCGAGGCGGCCGGATCCTCCGAAAACTCCGACGCAGCCCTGCAGGAAAACGCCAAAATTTCAGAGACTTCAGGCGCCACGGAGAGAGACGGGAAAGAGGAGAAGCCGGACGCAACCGTCCCGCATGCGAAAGAGCAGTCCGCAACCTCCGACAACGATCTTATCCGGCAGCTGCTGCAGCCTGAGGCCGAAGACGAGTCCCTGTACACCGACGACGTAGAGCCGGATTCCGAAGGCGGATTCGAAACCCTTGACGATCTCCTCACCGCTCTGGAAAACGACGTGGCCAAAAACGCCGCCGAAAAGAACGAAACCGCCGAACGCGCCGCTCAGGAGACTCCGTCAGGCCCGGATCTGAGTTCCAAACAGGCGCCGGATCTGCCTCTGCCGTCTGATGACGGGCCTGAAGCTGGCGAAAACGCGGCGGATCAGGATGAGGACGACCAGTCCCTGGAGCCTGATTTCGCCTCCGCCCTGTCTCCGCTGTCGGATCGGCTGTCCGAAGCCCTGAAACTGTCAGAGCCAGAGCAGGAACCTGAGAGGAAAGCAGACGCGCCGGCATCCGCATCAGTTCCGGATGGCGAATCCGGCGCTCTGACCGGCGCGAGCGCGGAAGCAACTCTCGGCGAAGCTGAAACGGCGGATCCGGCCGCAACAGAAATTTCTTCCAGCCAGAGCGCGCCGCAAGAACCCGATGACGTCGGTTCCGCGCCGGACGAGGCGACAGGCGCGCCTTCCGCCGCAGGAGAAAACGGCAGACAGAACAAGTTCAAAGCCTCCGCCGGCTACTCCTTCACCATCATCGAAAAGAAGGACGAGCCTGAGGAGGAGGTGATCCGCCGACCATCCAGGGACGAGCTTTCCATGGAAGAAAGCCTCAAGGGAAGGATAGCCGGTGCTTCCGCCCAGCAGGCTCCGGGCGGCGCCATAGGCATCGGCTCGGCAAGCGACGACGATGGCGGCGGCAAAGTTCGGGAAACGCTGCTCTCCAGCGTTTTGAGCAGCGAAAGAAGCGAGCCGGTTCTCAGCTTCGATCAGGTGCTGCGCAGCAGTCTTGAGGCCGACGGGATCGAATCCGGCGATCAGCCGTCCTCCGCCCGGAGATCTCCTTCCATCGCCTCCATGGCGCCGAAGGTGGTAAGCAGACCGCCGTCGGTGGCGTTTTTCAGAAGCACCTACTACTGTCCGATCTGCCGCTACGAGTACAGCGGACGGCTGCCGGCGAATTTCACCTGTCCGGTATGCGGCTTTGCGGGAACAGAATTTGAAGTAAAGGAATAACAATGCAGGATCCGATTGAAGTTCTTGCCATGATCCGCCAGAAGCTGGCGCAGCCGGCGCCCGAGCCGCCCAGAACGCAGACGGGGAAGGAGAGCGCCGACAGAGAGCAGGCGGCGCTGGAATTCGAGCTGAAAAACCTGCTTATGGCTATCAGCAGGGAGGAGGAGCAGGAATCCTTTTCCAGCATGATGGGCTCCGACGTGAAGCCTATGGTGCAGGACGCCGTAAGACTCAAGGGGCAGACTCTCACCGAGGAGCAGTCCCGGGCGCGGCGCCGCTGGGCTGAAAACGAGCCCTACCGGGAGAAGCTGGCGCTGTCTCTTGAGAAGGTGCACTATCTCAAGCCCGCCGATGTCACCGGCTTCAAAAAGGAGGGCGTGCAGCACGGCGTCTACCTCAAGGTCAAAAACGGCGAGTACAGGATCCGGGACTATCTTGATCTTCACAACAAAAACCTTGATCAGGCCCGGGAGGCGGTGGATCGGTTTCTGGTGGACTCCTACGAAAAAGGCATGCGGTTTGTCATCATCATTCACGGCAAGGGAGAGTTCACCAAGCCTCAGGCGATGCTCAAGAGCTTCGTGTTCCAGTGGCTGAAGGATGCCGAGCCCGTGCTGGCCTGCCATCATGCCATGGCCTACCACGGAGGTCCCGGGGCGATATACGTGCTGCTGAAAAAATGCGACCGCCTCAGAGACGAGACCCGGGAAAGAATGGCATGAAAGCCCGGAATTCCGGAAGAGTTTCACGAAAGCGGCGGACAGGCCCCGCCGACCCGCGGCGCCTTGGGCATCCCTGATTCAAACCACGCACAAGTTCAAAAAGGACACATCATGAAAACAACCGGCAGAATTTTTCTTCCCCTGGCGCTGGCCGCCATCTGCGCCTCTGCTCCGGTCCAGGCCGACTGCAGCAGCTCCTGCATCTCCGTTACCGGCAGCGCGACGCTGGCGGTGGATCCCGACACTGCGGAGATCTCCCTGGAGGTTCAGGTGTCGGCCAAAGACAAAAACCAGGTGAACAGCGCCGTCCAGAAATCCGTGAACGCCATGACCGATTTCCTGGAGAACGAACTGAAAATGAAAAAGGAGCAGATCGTGGCCGAGAGCATCGGCATCTGGCCCCTGTACGACTACGCCGCCAAAACCAGAGTGCAGATCGGCTTTGAAGGCAGAAGAGGCATCCGGATCAGAACCGACGACTTCAAGCTTATCGGACCGATTGTAGCCAGAGCAGCGGAGATTGAAAACGTGTATGTTTCGTCCGTGCGCTACGCTCTGAAAAAACCTTCCGAGTTCGCCAGGAGGGCAAGAGCGTCGGCGGTGGAGGATTCCATCAGCAAGGCCAAGGATCTGGCAGCGCTCTACCGCGCGAAACTAGTGAAGGTGGAAAGCGTGAACTACCGGCAGAACTACGATCTTAACGATGTCCAGTACGTAGCCGCCAGCAACAGAGTCATGGCCAAAAACCGCAGTCTGGATGCGCGCCCGGACGAATCCTATTTCAATCCTGAAAAAATCATCCTGAGAGACAGCGTCGAGGCGCAGTTCTCCATCCAGGCTCAAAAACTTGACTGACAGGGCGATTTGCCGCTGCAGCGTTTTCCATCAAGGGAGCAACCATAAGCATGAAAAAACTGTCATCCATCCTCGCATCCGCTCTGGCGATGCTTGCGTTTTCATATCCCGTCGCCAGCGCCGACGAGCTCAAGCATGTAAGAAATCTGGGCTATGACTTTGAAACCTGTGTCCAGACGGCAGCAGGCAGTTCCCTCAGCGCCCTGACATCCGAGCGCCGCCAGCAGGTTTCAGCCCAGTGCACCAGGGAAAGCCTGCCCAAAGCCAACGCCAGACTGAAACAGGCCGTGCAGGACGTTCTTAATCGCCCGCAGGATGAAGACGCGCCGGATCTGCCGGTGGAGGCCAATCTGAAAAAGGCGGTGGAACACCTGGAAGACTTCAAAAGCGACATCGGCGCGGTAATGCTCATGATAATGAGCATGGAAAAGGCGGACATCCGGAACCAGCAGTATCAGCTGGCGGTAACGGTGCATTTCACCGACATCATAAACGACTTCGCCCACAAGTTCGATCCCGGCGAGCGGGACAAGGAATATCTGGCCCTGAGAAACAGATACACCTACCGCCAGTACCAGCAGGCATTTCCGGGCATGGACAAATGCATGAAAAACGCCACAGCCATGACCGAAATGTACGACTGCAGCGGCAAAGCCATCAAAAAGCAGGATGAAAAGCTGAACAAGCTTTACAAGAAGATCATGAAGAGAGTCGGCAACGATCGGCATCTCAAACCGGCCATCAAGGAAATGGAAGTGGACTGGATCAAGTACAAGGAAGCAGGCGCAGAGTTCGTGTCAAGCACCGACACCGGATCCATGGTGCGTCTTGACGCCATGGACTTCGTGCTGGAAAGCACCATGCTTCAGAACGAACTGCTCGAGCTGATCCTGGACCGGCTGGAGAACGACTGAGATCCGCCACCGTCGACGGTTTCCCTCCCGCCGGCATTGTTCCACCACTGGCTGAGGGGAAGGAATTTTGATTCAGGGCTGATTTTGTCTTGAGAGGTTTCCGAAAGGCGTGAAAAAAAGCACAATGGCGAAGGTTGCGGCGGCGGCGGCCGCTGCTGCCGTTCTGAGCGTACCCGCCAAAGCACTGGTAAGATCGGTGGTGGACTCCCGTCTGAGGGACAGAGTCACGCCCAAAATCGGATCCGTGCTGTATACCGATCTGCTGGTGGGATATATCGAGCACTCCGGCATTTATGTGGGAGGAGAGGATCGCTGCATTGTGGAACTGCAGCGCACCGGTGGCGGGAAATGCTGCATCAGACGGGTGACGCCGGACGAATTCGTCAGCGGCGGCACCGGAGTCCATATCTACGTCTCATGCCGCGGCGAAGAGGCGGTAGGCAACGAGGAAGCCGCAAGAGCGGCTCTGCAGCAGGTCGATCAGGACATGGGGAAATACCGTCTGCTGTCCAACAACTGTCATATGTTCACCCGCACCTGCCTGCTTGCTTCGGCGGGGATCATAGAGGATAAATCGGAACTGCAGAAAAATCCGGTAAAGAGGATCCGGGATCACAACATGCTGCTGAGGCGTCTGAAAAGCGATGCCGGCAGAATTCTGGGAGCTGACAACTGGCGGATTTGGGATGTGGCGAAATCCTCCGCGTGCAACCCGGCAGGGTTACCCGACAGCTCATCAACTATCGCCAGCTGAAGGCTTCTTGCTTCCAGCTGAAGGCTTCTTGCTTCCAGCTGAAGGCTTCTTGCTTCCCGCTGAAGGCTTCTTGCTTCCCGCTGAAGGCTTCTTGCTTCCCGCTGAAGGCTCCTATGACCGCGGATAGTTTCTCACCGCCTGCTGAAGGCTCGGTGTCGGCCGGGATCCGCGCAGCCAGATCCCGTCACTTTGCCGCCTCATAGCACGGTCTGGCCTCTTTCACATACCGCTCTTCCAGCGGGAATCTGAAATACAGCTGAGGGTAAGGCTCTTTCTTGAGACTGAAGTGCCACCACTCGTTGAACAGAGGCCGGAATCCGGCCGCATCCATTATTCCCCGCAGATAGGCCCGGTTGGCTGCGGCTTTTTTGGAAATTCCGCTGTAGCCATAATGGGAGATCCTTCCGAAATAATCATAGGTGCCGCCCATGTCCAGTTCTTTGCCGTCGGCATCCACCAGAGTCAGATCCACCGCGCTGCCTCTGGTGTGACTTGATTTTCTGGCCACGTACCCCAGTCTGAACAGTTCGTTTTTCTGAAGATCGGGATAAAACTCCTCTTTCAATCCCATGTTCTGGGCATCGCCGGCCCAGGACATGAAGCCGTCAACGGCCTGCTGCGGCCGGTAGGAATCATAGATCTTGAGTCTGTAACCGTCTTTGGCGGCAAGTCTGGCGGCCTTTTTCAGGGCCTGCGCCGCTGGACGGGTCAGAAGAACAATGTCGTCGCGGTAGCCAGGCACAGGGCTGCCGGTAAAATTGTGAGACGTGCGGTAACGTATTTCCCGCACAATGTTCTCGTCCTCCACCACGACAAAAGCCGACGGATCGGTGTCCGCCCCGGATATGCAGAGATCGCCTGCGGTGGTTTCCCCTTGCGACGTTGAGAGCTGGCCGGATACCTGTTCATTGCCAACCGGATCGGCGCCGCAGACAGGCATCTGCAAAAGCAGCGCCGCCACGACTGCAAGACAGACTCTTTTCATCAGCGTTCCTCCACGGTTTCCACCGGCTGGAAATCGTCCATGACGATGTCGTAAAGGTAGAGTTTTCCCGATTTCTGCCCCACGGCATAACGCTTGAGGATGGTTAGCTTCGCATCGGAATTCTCGCCGGCGGCTATCATGTAGCAGTCCTCACCGGCAACCTTCACGTCAGATTCGCGAACCAGCGTCATGCTTTTGCCCGCCGCCCTGCCGGCAATGCCGTAAGCCTCGTCGATACTGACATCGGCCAAAGCCGGACAGCATGCCATAACCGACGCCAGAAGCAGAGTCGCGGCAAAATATTCTCCCGGTATCCTCATAAGAAATCTCCTGAAAACTTTCTAAAACTTGAGCCACATGGCCGGCCGATATCCGTGAACGGCGAAGACCCCGTTCATCCCATGAGATGAAACCTCGCTGTACCTGTCCACATACATGAATTCGCCCTCGCCGACTCCCGGCGTTCTCAGCCACCAGCCTACAGTGGAGAAAAAGGAACGGGCCGATACCTGCGGCCATCTGGTGTCGGAATCATCGGAAGCATCATCGTGAAACTCATCCAGATCGCGATACTGTCTGCTGTGCTTCTCCTGTTCCGATTCCGGCAGAAAGTATTCGTTTTTGAATCTTCCTATCATGATGTAAGGCGGTATGGTCATATTGTCGGGGATCACATCCCGATAGCGATAATACTCGCTTCGGCTGAGCAGAAAAATCTGATCCTTGGTGTTTGTGCCCCCTGACACGCCGAACTCGTTTTTTTCGTCGTTTGGCACGTCAGTGGTGCAGATGCGGGCCATCAGAGTGTCGGTGAAGGCTTCCCGCATGAAATCGGTGTTGAGAAAACGGCGGGCGTAGGACGTAGCCCATGTGGAGTTTTCGCTCCGGTCGGTAAAACTGTCGATAATAAGGATCTGTCTGCTAAGCAGCAGCAGCTTGTGAGTCTTGGGCTCATGTTCAAGAATGATCCAGCTGAGCTTCGGAATGCCTCGGCCCACGGTGTAGGTGTCAACTCCGAACACAAACGTGTCGCCCTTGTGTATTTCTTGTCTGACAAAGGCGCCGGGAATCGTTCTGGAATGCCTGAGTGGTCTATACGTCATACATTTTCTCCGTATATGCCGCGCCTTCTTTCGGAAAGCGGAATTTTTGCACTACTGCCAAATTGACACGTTCCCACAACGATGGCTTGCACATTCGTGTTCTGCTTGGACTGTACCCATGATGTTTTGTGAAACAGGTCACACGTCGTCACGGAGTGGCTTTTACTTTCGTATGTTACAGACGAAAAACAGAATCATGCAAGCCGATGGGCTGAGCACGGCTTAAATGCGATATTTCGTATTATTCTAGCATCCGTACCGGGGAAGTTTGTTGCTCAACTCCTAATAATCGTCAGTTTCTTCCCGCCCGCGCCGTAACGCGCGGTTACTATTCACACCCCCGGGGACAGCCTCCCCGGATGGGCATAGCACCAGCCAATACACCTCACACGCAACAACCCTGTCTACTACCCTAAAATACCCAAAAAATGTGATACAAGGATCAAATTTGAAAAATAATTT
>JAFURY010000124.1 GCA_017480795.1 Succinivibrionaceae bacterium | reverse complement strand
TTTCCGTTTCTCGCCTATTTTACTATACCCAGCAGCGTTCGAGTGCTGGTATTACGTAATACTTACACAATAATATTAGTAATGACATTATATGTCACATTCCAATTTTGTGACGGACTTCACAAAAGATCCCGGGGTATATTAGTAGCTTGAAGGTAAAATAATTCATTTTATTAGATCTAGTCATAGTCATCAATGTCAGGAGTAGAGCATCTGAACGAATACTTTCTTTCACTTTTGGCCTGCTGTTCCTCAGATTGTTGATCAGAATTTGCTTCAGTTGCATCTGCGCTAGCATCTTCACAACCAATTGTTTTGCCATTTTTCAAATTATTTACAAATTGGTTTATGACAATAAAATAGTCTGTGCATAGTTTCTCAATGTTTTCCAATTTTTTATCATCATCTGTAAGGAAACCTAAAAGTGCTTTTTCAATCAGTTCACGCGTAAATCTTGGATAAAAATACACCATCGAAGTACTATGCTTATTAAAATTTTGATTTGTAAATTCTTTAGAGAGTATATCTATATTCTTTTTTCCGTACAGTTTGGTATAGATATCTTTAAAACAATCAAGTCCGGTTTTTTGTAAGATTTTATTAAAGTATTTAATTTCATTGTGCAGAAAATAGAACCTTATTGCCGAAAGTAATTCTCTAAACGAAAACACACCTGTTCTTGCTGCTGTAATGTTGTTTGCATCTAGATTGTTCAGTATAAAATCTTTAATAACAGCAACTTTTTGATAAGATATCATGTTTGTGTTATTCGTTATCTCGCACACAATACTGTTCAACGCATCGTATTTTGATTTATCCCAATGAATTTTATTATTCATAAGAAAATCGCGACATACCATGTTCACATAATTTTTGTTGTTGATGATTCGCTTGTAGGTAGTATCAACCTTTTCAAGTTTTGCATAACGTGATCTTGCAAAGCGGATACCGATAGTAAGCAAGCATCTGACAAACTGCGCATCACTTATGTAATCTTCTGATTCGTAAAATGATTTGATCAAGTTGTTTGTCTGATTTAAGAGAAGTTCAACTACTGGCACAAGTCCGTTATCTTCATTGGGATCTTTAGGAGCTTTTTTAGTTTCTTCGCGATAAACATATTCCCAAAATCTGTCTGCATACTGGTCATCTCTACCTGACATGTCGGCGAAAAGATGCTCCAAATCGCTATCACGTCCGCCACTAAAACTAGTAATAAGTTCATCGAAATTATCGTTGTACATTTTTATCCTTTACGTGAGGTTTGGAATAGGGAAGTATCTTGCAAATTGAAATCAGATTATGAATATTAGAGTGAGATTATTACGCTATTCTCGCAATAATCTCAAGTTGCGTTTAAGTAAAATTCAACGCTTTAGCGTTTAGCGTCATTTTGCTGGCAATCAGGTATATTTAAATAGGATTGCACTTTAGATTTTACTTGTCTGGAATTTGATTATCAATGGTGCGATTAAAAATATTTGATGTCACCATCTCCCTGATATCTTCTGCGAGAGACAGGTGTAGTTTCCATCTCACCACCAGAAAAAAAATCTCAGCCGGGGTTGCCTCCACGCTGAGATTTTCTGTTCATGGATTCGAATTCGAACTACAGATCAGCCTGCAGAGGCTGCGCCCGCCTGTTTCCCGGCATTATCGTTCTGGGCTTTGCCTGCCTTATCAGTCGCAGATCCCGGAAGAAGCTTGTCGCCGGTGACTTTTCCCAGATATTCTGGAAGATTGAGTCCCGCCATTTTGGCCACGTCATGCAGCGGAGGCAGGCTCTTGACCATGTTCGACATGAAATCCGCGGTGGCGGTTTTTCCGTCCTTGCCGCCTGAGCCAGAATCCCAGACGGTGACCTTGTCGATCTTGATGTTGCGGATGGCTTCGGTCTGGAGCTCCACCAGATCTTTGATCTTTTCAATCATCAGCAGAGTAGCGGCGGAGTTGACGTCGTCGCCGGCGCTCTTGACCAGATCCCGGTAGCCTTCGGCCTTGGCCTCCAGCAGCGCCTTCTGACCGTCGGCCTCGGCGTTGTACTTGAGCAGGATGGCGTCCGCCTCGCCCTTGGCTCTGATGGCCACTGCGTCGGCTTCACCGCTGGCCTCGCGGCGGGCCTTTTCGGCCACGGCCTCGGCATCGATGATGACTTTCTGCTTGTTGATCTCCTGCTGGGCGATCTGATCTGCGTTCAGACGCTGCTTCTCGGCGTTGTACTGGGCCTTCTGAATTTCCACCTCGGCCTCGCGCTTTGCCACCTCGGCCTTCTTGAAGGCCTCGGCCTCGATGACCTTCAGATCGGCGTTGGACTTGGCGATGGTCTGCTTGGCGGTGTTTTCGCCCTTGATGGCCTGGGATTCCTGATCGGCCACGTAGCAGCGCTGGTTGGCTTCGGCTTCCTTGATGCCCTTGAGTGCCTCGGCCTGGTTCCGGGCCACCTGAATGTCCTTGTCTCTGTTGGCCTCGGACTGACCGATGGAGCCCAGCTTGTCCTGCAGGGCCACGTCAATCTTGGCCTTGTTCACGGCCTCGGCTGCCGCTTTCTTTCCGATGGAGGCGATGTAGTCCGCCTCGTCGGTGATGTCGGTGATGTTCACGTTCAGCAGCTTCAGACCGATTTTGTTGATTTCGGGCTCGACGTTGCTCATGATCTTGGACTGGAAGTTTTCGCGGTCGCCGTTGATCTGCTCGATGGTCAGGGAAGCCACGGTGAGACGCAGCTGGCCGATGATGATGTTCTTGGCCATCTCCTCGATTTCGTTGTTGGACAGATGCAGGAGGCTGTCGGCTGCGTTTTCGATGATTCCTTCTTCAGGCGAAATCTGCACCGTGAAGCTGGACGGCACGTTGATGCGGATGTTCTGCATGCTCAGGGCGCCGGTCAGAGGAATGGTGATGGTCATCGGGGTGAGACTCATGTAGGCGTAGTTCTGGATCACCGGCCATACGAAGGTGCCGCCGCCGTGGAGGCACTTGGCGGATCTGTCCTTGCCCACCATGCCGTACACCACCAGGATCTGGTTCGACGGGCATTTGCGGTAGCGGTTCACGAAGAAGATGAATATGAAGACGATAATGCCTACCACAAATATCGTCCCGATTATGCCGAAGATGTTCATGTGTAAGGGCTCTCCTTATTTCTGAATGCACTGTTGTTGTTGGTGTTCTATTGTTGCTGTTCCCCCGCGGAAGCCTCGGCCGGCTGAACCACCAGCACTCCGCTGCTGACGGCCTTGACGGTCACTCTGCTTCCGGTGGGAATTTCATGCTTCTCGTCGGAAATCGCGGCCAGAAACTTCTTGCGGCCCTGAAGGGTCATTTCGATCTGGCCTCTGCCTCCTGACGGGATCTTCAGGTAGACGATGGCCTCCTTGCCGACGGCGTTTTCAAGTCTGACGTTGCCCTCGGTCTGAAGCTTGAGAACGCTTCTTTTGAGAAAAGTGACCAGGGCCGCGGCGCCGGCTCCCGACACCAGCGCCACCAGCGCCGCAAGAAAGCCGCTTTCGCTGGCGGAATAGGTCCAGAGTCCGAAGCAGCCGGCGCAGAACAGAAACGCCGAAACCGAGAACAGAGAGAAGAATCTGAAGGCGTAGTCCGAGGTGCCCAGATCCTGAACCACTCCGTCCGCGCCGGCTCCGTCCATCCCGCCGCCGATGGTGGAGATCACCACCTCGATCAGAAAGAGAAGCCCTCCTCCGACCATGGAGCAGAAAAGACAAAGCTGCAGAAAGTTCAGACCGTTCACATAGTTCATAAAACTGTCGATCATAGATGTTTTCTCCATTTGGGTGCGTGGCTGGTATCGGCATTCGGGAGCGGGCCGCGCCGGCGCCGCTGGCAGAAAGCCGCAGGATCTGCGGATCCTTCGAATCCAGCATCCGATGCTATGGCATCATCGCTTTCAATTGTACTGAAATCGGCATGCATCTTAAATATTTGTGAAAGACGATCAAAAACACTCTTCAGGCCGCCTCCGGGATGATGGTTCGCGCGATTTTTTCGACTCCGGTATCGGCTTCGTTCTTCATCTGACATTCCGTTCCCGACTCAAACGCGACATTCTGTCGCCGTATTTGGTTAGCGTATGCTAACTATGTTGCGAAAGCGTCGGTTAGCAATAGGTAACTTGCTGATTTTTAATGTTGTTTCACATAATGGAACAAAAAAGATCATAGAAATCCGTTCAAGGGGATATAAATGGAATCAGGCTGAGCCGTGTTCGGCCGCAATTTTCAGTGATGAACGATCCGGTGCGGATCTCAAGGGGTCTATATGGGCAATGTTGACGAGAAAGGTAGTGCAGAAAAGATCGATATGGTGGCGTTCGTCGCCTGCGCCGGTCATGCCGCCGCGTCGCCGGGATTTGCTGCGTGCAAAACCTGCGCCGAGGCTGTGGCATCCGGCTTCAGAAGGGCGGAGTGCAGAAGCGGATGCGTGGGAGTGGGAAGCTGCGTTTCCTCCTGCACCAAGGGCGCGCTAAAACTTGAAAACGGCCATATCGTCGTCCAGCGCGATCTGTGCGACGGCTGCGGCGATTGCGCCAGGGGTGCGTGTCCGCAGAACCTCATTGTCATGATCCCGCGGGATGCCACCAACTTCATTCCGTGCTCCTCCCGCGAGGAGGACGAGGAGATCGTCCGTTCCACCTGCGGCTTCGGCTGCATCGCCTGCGGCGAGTGCGAGCGGGCCTGCCCGGTGGGTGCCATCACCATCGTCGACAACCATGCGGTCATAGACTACGACAAGTGCGTGGGCTGCAGCGCCTGTCTGGTGAAATGCAAAAAGAAGATCATCGTGGACACGCTGCATGATCTGACCAGGCTCAAGGACAAGGTCGCCTTCGTCAAGTGCAGCGGCGGCAGCAAGGCTCAGGCGGTTCACCAGGCTCTGAAGGTGGCCGACTGCCATGAGGCTATGAAGGTTGACTGCAAGGAGCACAATCTGTGCACCTCCGGCTGCTGCGGTCTCGGCTCCTGCACCAGGGTCTGCCGTTTCGGCGCCATTTCTGTCGTGGACGGCACCGCGTATGTGGATCCGGAAAAATGCGTGGGCTGCAGAGACTGTATCCGCGAATGTCCGAAGAAGCTCATCACCATCGCTCCGTACAGGGGCGTCAAGCTGGTGCCGTGCGCCAGCCAGGCCGACTACTACGACAAGGCCCTGGTGTGCGACTCCGGCTGCACCGCCTGCCGCGACTGCGTGGAGAACTGTCCTAACGGCGCCATCTACATGAAGGAAATGCATGCGGTGGTGGATACCGATCTGTGCGTCAACTGCAAGGTCTGCCAGTATGTCTGCGGCAGAAACGTCATCCGGGAGATGAAGGTTCCGCCGGAGGTGGAGCTGCAGCGAACCGCGCTTGAGCGCATTGAAGTAACGGTGGAAAAGGGGGAATAGAACATGATTGACCGCAAGATTAAAACCATGGACGGCAACACGGCCGCTGCGCATGTGGCCTACGCCTTCTCCGAAGTGTCCGCCATCTATCCTATAACGCCATCCTCGCCGATGGCCGAGAGCATGGACGAATGGGTTTCCCAGGGCCGGCTCAACATTTTCGGCGAAAAAGTCAAAATCGTGGAAATGGAGTCCGAAGCCGGCGCCGCCGGCGCGGTGCACGGCGCCGTCACCGCCGGATGCTACACCACCACCTTCACCGCCTCTCAGGGCCTGCTGCTGATGATTCCGAACATGTACAAGCTGGCCGGCGAGCAGACTCCGGTGGTGTTCCATGTGGCCGCCCGGGCCCTGGCATCCCACGCGCTGTCCATTTTCGGCGACCATTCGGATGTCATGTCCTGCCGTCAGACCGGATTTGCCATGCTCTGCTCCAACAACGTGCAGCAGGTGATGGATCTGGCGGCGGTGGCCCATCTTGCCACCATCGCCGGACAGGTGCCGATGATGCACTTCTTTGACGGATTCAGAACCTCCCATGAATATCAGAAGATCCGCGTCTGGGATTACGAAACTCTCAAGTCCATGACGGATTTCGACAGGGTCAGAAAATTCAGGATCGGGGCGCTTAATCCGAACCATCCTCACTGCATGGGCAGCGCCGAGCAGCCGGAAACCTTTTTCCAGCATCGCGAGGCCTCCAACGGCGCGTATCTGAACACTGTGGACGTGGTGGCCGACTACATGAGGCGCGTCAACGAGGCCATCGGCACCGACTACAGGCTTTTCAACTACTACGGAGCCCCTGATGCCACGGAAATCATCGTCGCCATGGGATCGGTCTGCGATGCCGTCGAGGAGGTCGCGGACTATCTCAACGCGAAGGGCAGAAAGGTGGGCCTGGTGGAGGTTCATCTGTACCGTCCGTTCTCGGCCAGGCATCTTCTGAGCGTCATTCCGCAGACCGTCACCAGAATCGCGGTGCTTGACCGGACCAAGGAGCCTGGCTCCATCGGCGAGCCGCTCTTCCTTGATGTGGTCGCATCTCTCAAGGGCAGCGCCTTCGAGAACGCCACGGTGGTGGGAGGCCGCTACGGTCTGGGCTCCAAGGACGTGCAGCCTCAGGATGTGCTGGCGGTTTACGAAAACCTCTGGAGCGACAGTCCGAAGAAGGAATTCACCCTGTCCATCAATGACGACGTCACCCATCTGTCCATTGCCGGATCCCAAAATCCGGACGTGGCTCCGGAGGGCACCAAGGCCTGCAAGTTCTGGGGTCTGGGCGCAGACGGCACGGTGGGCGCCAACAAGAACAGCGTCAAAATCATCGGCGACCACACCGACAAGTTCGTGCAGGCGTATTTCCAGTACGACTCCAAGAAGTCCGGCGGCGTGACCATTTCCCATCTGCGGTTCGGCGATCTTCCCATCAAGTCGTCCTATTACGTCAAGCAGGCGGACTTCGTGGCCTGCCACAACAGCTCGTATCTGAGAAAGTACGAAATGGTGGAGGACGTGAAGCCGGGGGGATACTTCCTGCTGAACTGCGCCTGGTCCGACCAGGAGCTTGATCGCCACCTGCCGGGCAGGGTGAAACGCTATCTGGCCAACAACGGCATCCGGTTCTACACCTGCGACGCCGTCTCCATCGCCAAGCGCATCGGACTTGGCGCCCGTCGCACCAACACGGTGCTGCAGGCCGCCTTCTTCAAGCTGGCCGGCATCATCCCGATTGACGATGCCGTCCGGTACATGAAGGAGGCCATCGAGCACACCTACGCCAAGAAGGGCCGCAACATCGTGGACATGAACAACGCCGCCGTGGACGAGGGCGTGAAGAATGTTCATCAGGTGGAAATTCCGGAGTCCTGGAAGAACGCGCCCGACGATGCTCCGCCGGCTCCTCTTGCCGGACGCGACGAGTTCCAGACCGCCTATCTCAACGACATCCTGCTGCCTACCAACCGCATGGACGGCGACCGGATCCCGGTATCCAAGTTCCTGGCCACCGCCAACGGCATGCTGCCGTCGGGCACCGCCGCCTTCGAAAAGCGCAACATCGCCGCCGATCTTCCGGTCTGGCAGCGCCACAACTGCATGCAGTGCAACTGGTGCTCCCTGACCTGTCCGCACGGCGCCATCCGTCCGTTCATCCTTTCGGCCGAGGAGGCCGCCGCCTATCCTGGTGCGGTGCCGATGAAGGACGGAGCCGGACGCTATTTCATCATTGCGGTTTCCGTGAAGGACTGCACCGGCTGCGGTTCCTGCGCCAGCGTATGTCCGGCGCACAGCAAGGCGCTGTCCATGACCGTGTCGCAGGAGCCTGACGTGGAGCGGCGGCAGAAGGAATACGACGCCCTCTTCGCCCGCAGAAAGTATGTCAGCGACATCAGCTTCAAGGACATCACCGTCAAGAATTCCCAGTTCAGACAGCCGCTGATGGAATTTTCCGGCGCCTGCCCGGGCTGCGGAGAGTCTCCATATGCCAAACTGGTCACTCAGCTTTTCGGACAGCGGATGTTCATCGCCAACGCTACGGGCTGCTCCTCGATCTGGGGCTGCAGCGCGCCGTCCACGCCGTATACCGCAGGCGTCGACGGACGCGGTCCGGCCTGGGCCAACTCCCTGTTCGAGGACAACGCCGAATTCGGACTTGGCATGAGAGTCTCCGTGAACGCCAGAAGGCAGGAGCTGAAGACCGCGGTGGCCTCTCTCTCAGGCGATCTGCAGATCCTCGGTCAGCGGTGGATCGCCAGCATGAACGATGCCGAGCTCTCCGAGAGCACCGGCAACGAGCTGCTGGAGCAGTGCCGCAAGGCGGCATCCGGCGACAGCGCCGCCGCCTACGTGGTGGAGAATTCGGATTTTCTGGTGAAGCCTTCCATGTGGATCTTCGGCGGCGACGGCTGGGCCTACGACATCGGCTACGGCGGTCTGGATCATGTGCTGGCATCCGGAGAGAACGTGAACGTCATGGTGTTCGACACCGAGGTTTATTCCAATACCGGCGGTCAGGCCTCCAAGGCAACCCAGCTGGGCGCCATCGCCAAGTTCGCCGCCTCCGGCAAGATGGTGAGAAAGAAGGATCTGGCGCAGATGGCCATGGCCTACGGCAGCGTCTACGTGGCTCAGATCGCCATGGGCGCCAATCCGGCTCAGACCCTCAAGGCCATCAAGGAGGCCGAACGCTACGAGGGACCGTCTCTCATCATCGCCTACGCTCCTTGCATCAACCACGGCGTCAAGGCCGGCATGAACAACTCCATGCTGGAAATGCAGCACGCGGTTCGGGCAGGCTACTGGCACCTGCTGAGGTACAATCCGGATCTTGCGGCGGCGGGGAAGAACCCGCTGTCCATCGACAGTCTGAGACCTACGGAGGATTACCGCAGCTTCCTGATGGGCGAGGTCCGCTACAATTCCCTCAAACTCAAGTTCCCGGATCGGGCCGATGACGTGTTCAGGGAATCGGAAAGGGCGGCAATGGAACGCTACGAGACTCTTATAAACCGTAAAAACAGCATGGAGCCTAAAAAATGATAAATTTCACCAGGAAAAGTACCCGTATGCCTGAGCAGGAGGTGGCTCTGCGCCGCGCCAATTTTACGGAATCCCAGATCGGCTACACCGAAGAGATGGCGATCTGCGAGGCCATGCGCTGTCTGAAGTGCCGCAAGCATCCATGCATGAGCAGAGGCTGTCCGGTTCACAATCACATTCCGGCATTTATCGACAGCATCTGCCAGGGACGATTCGAGGAGGCGTATCAGATCCTCAGCTCCACCACCTGTCTGCCTGCTGTATGCGGCCGCGTCTGCCCGCAGGAGGAGCAGTGCGAGGGCAACTGCGTCAGAGGCATCAAGGGACAGGCGGTTGCCATCGGCGCTCTGGAGCGGTTCGTGGCTGACTGGCACCGCGCTCATGTTCAGGCATCTGAGAGTCAGGAGATCGCGCCTGCCGGCAAACGGATCGCGGTGATAGGATCCGGTCCGGCAAGTCTTGCCGCGGCCGGAGATCTGGCCGCCCTGGGCTACGAGGTGACCGTGTTTGACAAGGCGAGTGTCATCGGCGGCGTGCTGGCCTACGGCATTCCTGAATTCAGACTGCCGAAGGCCGTGGTGGCCCATGAGGTGGACAAACTCAAATCGCGGGGCGTCAGGTTTGAAATGAACCGGGCGCTGGGGCAGGATCTCACTCTGGACGAGCTGCAGGGAACCATGGGTTTTGATGCGGTGTTCCTGGGCTTCGGCGCCGGCGTTTCCAAGAGCATGGAGATCCCGGGCGAGGATCTGAAGGGATGCTATGACGCGCAGGACTTTCTCAACGCCATCAACCTGGATGAAAAGAGAGAGTTTCCTAAATACGGCACCATCGCCATTGTCGGCGGCGGCAATGTGGCCATGGACGCCTGCCGCAGCGCGGTGAGAACCGGCGCCGACAGAGTGATGATCGTTTACCGTCGTTCGGAGTCTGAAATGCCGGCCTACGAAGGGGAGGTGAAGGAGGCCCGGGACGAGGGAGTCGAGTTCGTATTCCTCACCAAGCCGCTGAAGGTGCTTGATGACGGCAAAGGCAATGTGGCCGGTCTTGAGTGTCTGAAGACCAAACTGGGCGAGGACGACTCCCGCGGTCACCGCAAGCCGGTGGACATTCCGGGAACGGAGCACACGGTCAAGGCCGACTGCGTCATCATGGCGGTGGGCACCGGCGCCGATACCGCGCTTCTTGATGCCTGCGGCCTTGCCCACGATGCCAAGGGCAGGCTGACGGTCGATCCTGACACCATGGAAACCTCAAGAGCCGGCGTGTACGCCGGAGGCGATGCGGTTACCGGTCCGATGACCGTCATCAGCGCCATGGGCGCCGGACGGAGAGCGGCCAAGGCCATTCACCGGAGTTTGAGCTGAAGCTGAAGCTGAGGCAGACCCTGCAAATAATACATAAGACCCGATCCCTCTGAGATCGGGTTTTTAGTCCGTTTGCAGAACGCCCCTGGCGGAAATTTGTTTGTTCGGCAAATTTGACTGCACTTTGCGCGGTGGTTTATTCCCGATATGTTTTTCGCCTGACGGTTGCGGTTTTCCGAAAAAAGATTCTGAGCAGATCCTTTTTTGCGAGAAATTTCTCAGCCAAAAAAATTCGAAACTGTTAGTATAAAAACAGGGCGGTTGCAACGGAGGTCTTTATGGCTTTGGTATCTAGGGTGGCAGGAGACGGCAGGGATCTGGTTATGCTCCATGGCTGGGGCATCAACAGCGTTGCGTTTGACTCGGTTCTTCCTCTGCTGACATCTGATCTGAGGATTCATCTTATAGATCTGCCGGGCTACGGCGACAATCTGGAATCCGGAATCGACTTTGAACTGGACAGCGTTCTTAAGTCTCTTCACAGCGTGATCCCCAAAGGCGCCAGCGTGCTGGGATGGTCCCTGGGAGGGCAGATCGCCATGGCCTACGCCCTCAAGTACCGCAACGAGGTGGCATCCTATCTTACAGTCTGTTCATCGCCACGTTTTTGCGAGGAACTTGATGAAATGGATCAGCATGATCAGATCTGGCCTGGTGTGGAGATGAGGATCCTCAAGGCCTTCACCAGGCTTGTCAGACCGAAGAACAAGGATGAGGTGTGCGACCATTTTCTTGCCATGCAGGCGTTGGGCAGCCCTTCCATCCGTCATGATATCCGCAGTCTGCGCAAGGCGCTGGCTGCCAGGCCGAAACCAAGCTACGAAGCTCTCAGGTTCGGACTTGAACTTTTGGGCGCCCTTGATTTGAGACAGGCGTGCAGGGAACTGGAGCTGCCGTCTATGCATATCTTTGGCGACAGCGACCGGATTGTTTCGTCTGATGTCGCCTTGTACTGGCAGCGGATCCCTTCAGCTGAGGTGGAAATATTCGCCAAAACCGCGCACAACCCGTTTCTTTCCAATCCTGAAAAGTTTTCTTCGGTTCTGAAAAACTTTGTCATTCGAAACAGCTGAGAATTAAGGCTGTTGCGCGGTCCGGTATCGGCCGCCGCTTCAGCGTGCGGATCTCGGCCGGCAAATAATGAGACCTGTGTCGTGAGCGCAAATCAAATAACCAAGAGCAATGCGAGCTCCTGCAGGCGTGATTTGCGTCTCTATTCGTTGACGATCCAACTGCCGCCCCGGCGCGCTCCGCTGTAGCGAGCTTTGCCTGATTTCTTGATGTGCTCAATGGCGGTTTTGACCTGTCTTTCCGTCAGATTCAGTTTTTCCATGAGCATTGGTCGGGATATCTTCGGGTTTTCTTTTAACTCCTGGAGAATTGCGGCGCACCGATTGCCCATGTCCTCCAGGTTGTTTGTATTTGAGTTTTCAGAATGTTCGGAAGAATTTTGGGTATATTCGGAGGAGATTTTAGGACGTTCAGGACGTTTTTCAGGACGTTCAGGACGTCCTAAAAGATCATCTGGACGAACAGAATTTTTCCCGGAAAAAACTTCATCACCTATGTTCCCTGACGTTTCAGCATTTTCGCTACCTTGATTTTGGCTTTTGGGGACAAGAGGCAGAGTGACAACAGTGGCAATAACGCCATCTCTGCCACTTAATTCTTCAACAGTTGGCGCATCGAATCCTTCCTGTTCCCATGTGGTGTAGATGCTTGGCACGCCGCTTCCTGCCCGCTCTCCAATGCCGATATAATTAAGCATATTCAGGATCACTTTGTTTCGAGGCCTTGATTTCCCTCCGCGGAGCATCTGTTTTTTTCCGATTATGATTGAACCAGGATTTGTCAGCACAATTCTGTCTGAGAATTTTTCGATTTTTACGCATTCGGGGAGGAAGTAATCGGCATTTGCTATGCAGTTTGCCATCGCTTCTCTTACAGCCACATGAACAGGCGTATCGTCGATGCGGTAAATTCCGTTCAGTCTGAACGGTTTTTTCAGAATGGATGCCAGCTTTGGGTAAACCGTACTGTAGAAGTCGTACAGATTTCCCGACCATTCACCATCATGCGCGGCGACCCGATCTGTCCAGCGCAACGTAGGATCGATCTTCTCGTAGTAATCAAGGAAAAAATTGGGAAACTCTCGCATGATCACGGGATACGTTCCAAACATCAGCAGGCCTGCCGCTGTGGGATGAATCCTGTGGTCCGAGGTCTCGTCGCTTGCGGCTCCAATTTGCACAAGAAATTCCTCATCGGATTTTTTTGTCCAGGGATGGCCGTCGTGAGAGTAATTGTATCTGATCCGGTATGACCTGATGCTTTCATGATTGAGAGCTGATATTTCCTTGTTTTCCAGGATTTTCATGTCAGGGGATCTTTCAGTCTGATCACGAAGCATTTCAAGAACCGCTTCCCGCGAGCAGCGATAGTCTCCTTCCCCGTCGCGACGGTAGGTTTCATTCCATATGTCGTTCCTGATGTAGACCGGTTTAATTTCGCGATCCGCTTTCGGAACTTTGATTACCAGTATTTCATGACCGTTAATCTTGTATTCCGCAACGTCCTCATCCCTCACCAAAGCAACATTGACTTTGTTTTTGTTGTGCAGATTGTCAAAGAAATCCTTCCTTAATTTGCGAACGTTTTTCAGACCGGTGGTGACCCAGGTTTTATCAGCTTTTTCTTTCACGCCAAGAATAATGCACCCGCCTGCGGTATTTGCAAACGCGGAGTAGGTTGGCCAAATCTCGTTCGGGAGATTATCGCTTGCGCGTTTGACTTCAAGACGATTGCCCTCACGGTACTCGTTGAATTTTGACAGATCAAAAATTTCGCTCATAACTTTGTTGTCGCTGTATTTGCGCAGAATCCTTCGGTTCGTAAAGGATGTTTCCCAGCATGAATGGAAGCTGCGCGGCGACCCTGGAAGGGTTGAGTTCCGGTCTTCTGCTGCTGGATAATCGGTCTGATTCTAACCCAAACCTCTAAAAATAATTTCGAAAAATGTTGCATTTAGGCAAGATTGATCGATACTAAACAATAGAGATTCTATCAGAGTCAGGGGGTTTTATGCAGATTTCAGGCGTTGGCTTTGACTACGGCATGATGGCAAGCGCTTATTCGGCTGTCAGCAAAGGCGTGGAAATGACCGATGCCGCCGCTGAGAATATCGCCTCCGGCTCCATCCTTGACAGCGACATGGGAGTCGAGGATATTGTAGCCCTCAAGGAGGGCGAAATTCAGGCTCAGGCAGGCGCCAAACTGATTGACGTATACGAAAAGACAATTGGTTCCATTATCGACATAGAGGCTTGAAGGCTGTGAATATAGTTGCCACTTATCCGAATATTCCGGCGCTTAATCTGAATGTGCCAACCGAGTCGGCCCAGCATGATGCGGCCGCCCGTCAGGTTGTGCCTGCCGCCAGTCAGGCCTTTACGTCATCCGCTCATGACAACGAAGTCGGGAGTCAGCGGGAGCGCGAAAAGAACAACGAAACCAGGTATCACGGTCATGAAGCCGGCTCTGAATCCGATGTCGAGGATGTTACCTATTCCTCAATAATCCACTCCCGTCATGGCGGCGAGCATGGCGAGGGGGAAAGTGGCCGCGACGACGCCGAAACCGATCCTCAGACCAAGGAAGAAAAGAAGGAAGCAAAGTATCAGCAGAACGATGTCAAACTGAACGGCGATCGCCTCACTGACGAGGAACAGGCCAAAGTCGAGCAGATGAAGGCCAGAGATCGCGAGGTTCAGGTCCACGAGAAGCAGCACAAGGCCACCGGAGGACAGTACGCCTCCCAGCCGTCCTACACGCGTGAAAAGGGACCGGACGGAAAGGATTACATCGTTGACGGCGAGGTCAGCATATCCGTATCCGAGGAATCGACTCCGGAGAAGACCGTTGCCAAAATGAAGCAGGTTTATGCCGCCGCTTTGGCGCCTGCAGAGCCTTCAGGACAGGATCGCAAGGTGGCCGCCGAGGCCAAATCCATTCAGCACAAGGCTGAGGCTCAGATCAGAAAGGCCAAAACCGAGGGCGAGGATCCGAAGGAAGTGGCCGAAGCCGAAGGCAGCGGCAAGGGTTCGAATGTTTCAACCTCCGGAAATCTTGATTCCGGCGGTTCGGACGTTTCAAGACTCATGAGCAGACGCAACGCTGCTATTTCAAACCGTTACAATTCTTCATGGAGTCCGTTCAGGACATCCATTCAGGCTTTTGCCTAGTTCAGCAACCCACCGACCCCGATCCTGATCGTTATAATCGCGTCAGATCGTTGTTGGTGATGTTTTCCTTGTACCAGTCTTCTTTCTGATAGGAAATCTTTGTGACAAACCAGGTGATTATGCCTTGGGGCGCATGCACTTTCACTTCGTCGTCCACCTGGTGCTTTAGCAGCGCCCGGGCCAGCGGGCAGTCCACCGAGATATAGTCTGTCCTGCCGTAGATCTCCTCCGAGCCCACGATCCGCACCGTTTTGATTTCTCCCGCCTCGTTTTCAAGCTCCACGTACGCGCCGAAGTATATGGTGCCGTCCTGCTGAGGGTTGTAGTCGACCACCTTTGATTTGTCAAAGACCATGGCCAGATGCTGGATCCTGCCGTCGATCTGTCTCAGATATCTTTTGTTGTACTGGTAGTCCGCGTTCTCGGAGCGATCCCCGAGACTTGCCGCCCAGGATACCTTCTCGGTAACCTCGGGTCTCAGTTTGGTCCAGAGGTAGTTGAATTCCTCTTTCAGTTTGTTGTATCCCTCGCGGGTAAGGATCATTGTTGGCATGGCTAATCCTCAAATAAAAGGCTCCATAAACATGGAGCCTTGCGTTTTAATGTATTGTTGAACCAGTGTTCAGCTGTTACAGCTTAGGACCTGCTGCCACTAAAGCCTTGCCAGCTGCATTGCCTTCGAACTTCTTGAAGTTCTCGATGAAGCGATCTGCCAGATCCTTGGCCTTGGTCTCCCAGTCAGCCTTGTTGCTGTAGGTGTCGCGAGGATCAAGAATTGCAGGATCAACGCCAGGAAGCGCAGTAGGTACCTTGAAGTTGAACAGAGGGATCTGCTTGGTCTCGGCCTTGTCGATGGATCCGTCGAGGATGGCGTCGATGATGCCGCGGGTATCCTTGATGGAGATGCGCTTGCCGGTTCCGTTCCAGCCGGTGTTAACCAGGTATGCGGTGGCGCCGGACTTTTCCATCTTCTTGACCAGCTCTTCGCCGTACTTGGTTGGGTGCAGAGAAAGGAATGCTGCGCCGAAGCAGGCGGAGAAGGTTGGAGTAGGCTCGGTGATGCCGCGCTCGGTACCAGCCAGTTTGGCGGTGAAGCCAGAGAGGAAGTAGTACTTGGTCTGCTCTGGGGTCAGGATTGATACTGGAGGCAGAACACCGAAGGCGTCAGCGGAAAGGAAGATAACCTTGCGGGCGTGACCTGCCTTTGATACTGGCTTGACGATGTTGTCGATGTGGTAGATTGGGTAGGAAACACGGGTGTTTTCAGTTACAGACTTGTCTGCAAAGTCAATCTTGCCATCGGCGGAAACGGTAACGTTCTCAAGCAGAGCGTCGCGCTTGATCGCATTCCAGATGTCTGGCTCGTTTTCCTTTGAAAGGTTGATAACCTTGGCATAGCAGCCGCCTTCAAAGTTGAATACGCCGTCATCGTCCCAGCCGTGCTCGTCGTCACCGATAAGCATACGCTTCGGATCGGTGGAAAGAGTGGTCTTGCCGGTTCCGGACAGACCGAAGAAGATTGCGGTCTCGTCCTTTTCGTTGGTGTTGGCGGAGCAGTGCATTGCGGCCATGCCCTTCAGCGGCAGGAGGTAGTTCATGTAGGAGAACATGCCCTTCTTCATTTCGCCGCCGTACCAGGTGTTGATGATGATCTGAACCTTCTTGGTCAGGTTGAACACAACTGCGGTTTCGGAGTTGAGGCCGAGCTCCTTGTAGTTTTCAACCTTTGCCTTGGAAGCGTTGAGAACCACGAAATCAGGCTCGCCGAAGTTGGCAAGTTCTTCTTCGCTTGGACGGATGAACATGTTCTTCACGAAGTGTGCCTGCCATGCCACTTCCATTACGAAGCGGATCTTGAGACGGGTAGACGGGTTTGCGCCGCAGAAAGCGTCAACAACATAAAGCTTCTTGTTGGAGAGTTCCTTTCCGGCGATCTTCTCAAGCTCGTTCCAGGTTTCTGGGGTTACTGGCTTGTTGTCGTTCTTGTATTCGTCGGAGGTCCACCAGATGGTGTCTTTGGTTACGTCGTCCTTTACCCAGAACTTGTCCTTAGGAGAACGGCCGGTGTACACGCCGGTCATTACATTAACAGCGCCCATTTCGGTAACCTGGCCCTTGTCGTAGCCGGTCAGGGAAGGATCGGTCTCATCCTTGAAAAGCTGCTCGTAGGAAGGATTGTAGATTATTTCGGTAGCACCGGTGATACCGTATTTTTCAAGGCCTAAATTTGGCATTGCTTAATCTCCATATTATAAAAAAATCAACCTAAACTAGGTCTAATTGTATATGATTTTTCGCTTTTACTCTAGTATCGCCGCCGTCAGATTTTGAAAAGATTTCCCGGTCGCGCGCGCCGTGCCGTTACTATTCACACCCCCGGGGACAGCCTCCCCGGATGGGCATAGCACCAGCCAATACACCTCACACGCAACAACCCTGTCTACTACCCTAAAATACCCAAAAAATGTGATACAAGGATCAAATTTGAAAAATAATTT
>JAFURY010000123.1 GCA_017480795.1 Succinivibrionaceae bacterium | reverse complement strand
TTTTTTCAGAAGCATCGCCTGAAGAGATAGTTGAGAAGCTGAACTCTCTGATGAACACCATAAGCTACGAAAATTATAAAAGCATGAACGAAAAAACGGTTCAGGGACTGCTCCACGCCTTTTTCATCGGCGCCGCTCAGCCGGTGCGGACCGAGGTTCAGAGCGCATCGGGAAGGAGCGATATTGTTCTTGAGTACGAAAATCGCAGGGTGGTGTTTGAACTCAAGTATGCCGAAAACGAAGCAGGCTGCCAGGCGCTGCTTAAGGAGGCGGTCAATCAGATCAGGACCAGAAGGTACGGCGACCAGCTGCCGGGAAAAGATCTTCTGCAGATCGCTCTTGTCTTCAACGGCGACAAGGCTGCGCGGCAGTTCACGCGCTACGAAACGGTTGAATGAGAATATCGACGGCCGCCTGGATCATGATCGGCAAGCGGCCGCGCGCATTCCGGAGTCGATTTCAGCCAATCGCAGAATTTGATACGGCCAGGGACATCGCAAGCCTTGCGAACGCGAACCAATGGCAACCTTTCATCCCAGGCCTTAGAATCGTACGGCCTGTCCAAAGAAGTCTTTTATGCCGACCGCGCTATGCCGTGCCGGGACTTGCGTCGCTTTTCAGCCGCCTGATGCAAAACCCGGATCAATGACTTCGCAATCCCGTCGACAGAATTCAAAAGGGGCCGGCAGCGCAGACTGTCCCCTTCTCTCTTTCAAGCGTCTTGCGACCCCGGCTTGCCGGAGCTGCGTTGCGCTAATTCTGCTCCTCGCCGGCCGGCTGCCGTCCGGATGCCGATCCGCTCTTCGCGCCCAGTCCATCGGCATTGGCGTTGACGCTGAAAATCGGCACCACGCCCGATGCCTCGCCCAGCACGGTATGCGGCACCGAGCCGTTCCACTTTTCGGCTATGGTCAGAGCCACCAGCTCCTTGTTGGCCTTCAGAGCCTCGGCCTTGAGCTTGATGGCGTTGGCTTCGGCCTCGGCCTGCACTCTGATGGCATACGCCCTGGCGTCCGCCTCCAGCTTTTTGGCCTTGTTGGCGCTTTCGGCCCTGGCCACCAGCTGCTGAGATTCGATTTCAACCTTCTGCAGCTCGTTCTTGGCCTTTTCCACTTCCTGCTTCTTCTGGGCGGTCTGCTCTATGATGTTCTCGTAGGAGCGGGAGAAATTGACATCCTCGATCTGCACCGACAGCACGATGATAGGATAGTCCTTCAACTGGTTCTTGATGCTGTTGTCCAGCTCCTTGCTCAGCTCGCTGCGCTTCTGCACGATGGTCTGAGAGGTGTAGTGGCCGAAGAGAATTTTGGAGGTCTGCTGCACCAGCGGCGAAACCACGGTGTGGAAAATGGTTTCGTTCACGCCGAACTGCTTGTAGACATCCTCGATCTTGGTGCCGTTGTACTGCCAGGTTATGGAAATGCGATAGGACTCGATGATCTGCTGATCATAGGAGTATGCGCTGAGGATCGAATCCTTGGTGGCGCCGAAGACATTCTTGTGCACGCGGGTGCTGTATTTGTGAACCTGCTGAACTCCGGGAATGGCGAAGTGCAGTCCCGGCTCGAAGGTGTTGGAGATTTCGCCGAAGGTTGTCACTACGCCCTTTTCGCCCTCGTCCACCACCACGATGGTATGGTTGATCACGGCGATCAGAAGCGCCAGCGCCACTGTCGCGCCCACATATATCAGGGGTCTTTTGTCCTTGTTCGAATTGCTGCCTGAAAGTGCCATTGAAAATATCCCGTCTCAATTCCAAATCAACTGAAAAAACTTCCGTCACTGAGACCGGCGCGAAGCGGACGGCCTCCTGACGTTCAGGGTAAAAATAACATAAATCAGCCGCCAAAAAAACACGGCAAAATGCGCTTATGTCACAAAATCCGAGGATCTGATAAAATACGGATCCTGAAAAAACGGGTTGTTCTGCGCCCGACGGAACGGGTGGAATTGAACGCCCGCCGGAAAATTACCGCAAGGAGTTTCAAATGTACGGTCTGCCCATGTCTGTGATAGTCTTTGGCTATGCGGCAAACATTGTCATGACGTTTTTCATGCTGAGAGTATGGTTTCAGGCATGCGGCGTCAATCCCCGGAATCCGATCGCGAATTTTGTGATGAGACTTGCCAAAACCCCGGTGGAACTGCTGGGCAACCGGACCATGAACGGCATCAACCTGTCGGCCATCGGCTGGATCCTCATCGTTCTGGTGATCAAATACCTGGGCATATACCTGATGCTGGACATCCCGTCCGACGAGCTGGCCCACCCGATATACATCGCCAAGCCGGCGCTGTTTCTGCTCCGCTACACCGGCTGCGTTTTCTTCTTCACCATGATAATAGACGCGATCCTCTCATGGTTCGGCGCCAACACCCTCTCCGAGGTCACCCGCTGTCTCATGTATCCGGTGATCTCCACCATGAGAAAGGTGATTCCGCCCATCGGCATGATTGACATCAGCTTCATCATCCTCATGATCCTCCTGACCGTGGCTGACAGCCTGGTTTTCAAAACTTTGGCGTATGCGGTGCCGAACGGGGCCGTGTTCCTCTGGACGCTTGTCATCTGATGACGGACATCCTGCTCAACATCGCGGTGCAGCCCAAATCCTCCCGGGACGCCTTTGCCGGCTGGCTGGGGGATGAAATCAAAATCGCCATCACCGCCCCGCCTGTGGACGGCAAGGCCAACGACCACCTGAAAAAGTTTCTGGCCAAGCAGTTCAGAACGGCGCCCTCCAACGTGGAAATCATCAAGGGGCTTACCGGAAGACACAAGACCGTGAAAATCTCCGGAGCCCGCGCCGAGCCGGACGAATACAGGAAGCTGATGGAGGAAAGAAAGTAGTCTCCCGCCCCTCCAAAAGCCCGCCCGCCACTACCCTTCCGCCCCGGTCCCGGGGCTTAAACAGATTGAAAAATCAGGGATGAATCACTAAAATTGATACACTCGCAAACAGTGCGGGCAGGCGTTCCATTCCCGTCTGTCGCGCCATGTCAAAGAGATTTTTTCAGCGCGCGGCAGCGCCATGCTGCCCATCTGCCGCCTTTCAACGGATTAAAAAAATGGAAAAAACATTTGATTCAAAAGCAATAGAACAGGCCATTTACAGCAAATGGGAGGCAAAGGGCTACTTCAAGCCTTCGGGAGACGCCGCCGCCAAGCCGTACTGCATCATGCTTCCTCCGCCGAACGTCACCGGAAGTCTCCACATGGGCCACGCCTTCCAGCAGACCATTATGGACACCCTTATCCGTTACCAGCGCATGCAGGGCAGAAACACTCTCTGGCAGGCCGGCACCGATCACGCGGGCATCGCCACCCAGATGGTGGTGGAGCGCAAGATCGCCGCAGAGGAAGGCAAAACCAGACACGACTACGGACGGGATGCGTTTATCGACCGCGTCTGGAAATGGAAAGCCGAATCCGGCGGCACCATTACAAGGCAGATGAGAAGACTGGGCGACAGCGTGGACTGGTCGAGAGAGAGGTTCACCATGGACGAGGGTCTGTCCAGGGCCGTGCAGGAGGTGTTCATCCGCCTGTACCGGGAGGATCTCATCTACCGCGGCAAGCGCCTGGTGAACTGGGATCCGAAGCTCCGCACCGCCATTTCCGACCTTGAGGTGGAGAACAAGGAAATCAGGAGCCACATGTGGCATCTGCGCTACCCGCTGGCCGACGGGGCGAAAACCGCCGACGGCAGGGATTATCTGGTAGTGGCCACCACCCGACCTGAAACCATGCTGGGCGACACCGCCGTGGCCGTCAACCCGGCCGATCCCCGCTACCGCGATCTTATCGGCAAAAAGGTATGCCTGCCCCTGGTGAACCGTCTCATTCCGGTGGTGGGAGACGAGCACGCCGACATGGAAAAGGGAACCGGCTGCGTGAAAATAACTCCGGCCCACGATTTCAACGACAACGAGGTGGGCAAGCGCTGCAGCCTGCCGATGATCAACATCCTCACCGAGGATGCCTGCATCCGTCAGAAGGCGGAGGTGTTCACCGTCAACGGCGAGCCAAGCGACGCGTATCCTGACTTCATTCCCGAGGAATTCAGGGGGCTGGAGCGCTACAAGGCAAGAGAGGCCATCCTGGCGAGCCTTGAAAAGCTGGGCCTGCTGGACAAAATCGAGGATCACGTTCTTATGCAGCCTTACGGCGACCGGGGCGGCGTGCCTATCGAGCCGCTGCTGACCGATCAGTGGTACGTAAGAGCCTCGGTGCTGGCCAAGCCCGCCATAGAGGCGGTGGAGGACGGACGCATTCAGTTCGTGCCAAAGCAGTACGAGAACATGTATTTCTCCTGGATGCGCAACATTCAGGACTGGTGCATCTCCCGCCAGCTGTGGTGGGGTCACCGCATTCCCGCCTGGTACGACGAGGCCGGCAACGTGTATGTCGGAAGCAGCGAGGACGACGTCCGCAGCTACTACAAACTGGATGCGGGCCTGGCGCTGAAGCAGGACGAGGACGTGCTGGACACCTGGTTCAGTTCGGGCCTCTGGACCTTCTCCACCCTGGGCTGGCCGGAGCAGACGCCGGAGCTGAAGACGTTCCACCCTACCGATGTGCTGGTAACCGGATTCGACATCATTTTCTTCTGGGTAGCCCGCATGATCATGATGACCATGCACTTCATGAAGAATCCTGACGGAACCAGCCAGGTTCCGTTCAAGACCGTCTACGTCACCGGCCTCATCCGGGACGAGGAAGGCCAGAAGATGAGCAAGTCCAAGGGCAACGTGCTGGATCCGCTGGACATGATCGACGGCATCGGCATCGACGCTCTTGTGCAGAAGCGCACCGGAAACATGATGCAGCCGCAGATGGCCGAGAAGATAGCCAAAAGAACCAGGAAGCAGTTCCCGGAGGGCATCGAGGCCCATGGCACCGACGCGCTGCGCTTCACCCTGGCCGCTCTGGCCTCCACCGGCCGCGACATCAACTGGGACATGAAGCGACTTGAGGGCTACCGCAACTTCTGCAACAAGCTTTGGAACGCCAGCCGCTACGCGCTGATGAACGCCGAAGGCAGAAAGATCGTCAAGCCTGAAGGCGCGCTCACGCTTGCGGACCGCTGGATCCTCACCAGACTCCAGCAGACCATCCGGAGCGTGACCGAAAGCTTCGCCTCCTACCGTTTCGATCTTGCCGCATCGGCCCTGTACGAATTCATCTGGAACGAATTCTGCGACTGGTATCTTGAACTCACCAAGCCGGTGATCTGGAAGGGAACGGAGCAGGAGAAGAACAACTCTCTCCATACTCTCCTGACAGTGCTTGAGACCATGCTGCGCCTGGCGCATCCGATCATTCCGTTCATCACCGAGGAGATCTGGGGCAACGTGGCTCCGCTCATCAGAGATGACTACAAGGAAGGCGACACCATCATGCTCAGCAGCTATCCGCAGACCGACGCATCGGCTATCGACGAGGATGCCGCCACCCAGCTTGAATTCATCAAGCAGCTCATCGTGAACGTCAGAAACGTCAGAGCCGAAATGAAAGTAAGTCCTTCGGTAAAACTGAAGATAATGCTGAAGGCCAACGGCGCCGACGCCCGCGCGGCCACCGAAAACAAGTCCTTTATCATGGCCCTTGCCAACCTTGAGGACATCGCTCTGACCGACAGTTCCAAGCTTGACACCCTGGCCGTCACCAAGCTGGTAGGAAATTCCGAGCTGATGGTTCCTCTGGCCGGTCTTATCGACAAGGACGCGGAAATCGCGCGTCTGACCAAGGAAGCCGACAAGTTCAGGAGCGAAAGCGAACGGATCAGTTCCAAACTTGCCAACCAGGCTTTCGTCAGCAAGGCTCCTGCCGCCGTGGTGGAGAAGGAAAAGGCCAGACTGGCGGATCTTACAACCCAGCTTGACAAGATCTGCAGCCAGATCGAAGAGATCAGAAAGCTCTGATTTGCAGCAGGCGCTCTAAAGCAGGCGACCAACACCTGCTGCGTGCCTGACTTTCGCCCGAAAAGCAAGAACAGCGGCATGGTTTATTCGGATGTAGACTATGCCGCTTTCTTATGCGTCAGAAACTCAGCGATGACCGGCATGCGCCGACAATTCTCACAGCCAGGGTCAATTTCTCGATTGGTTATGCCATTCCTCTGCCAGGAAACCGCCGTCATTGATCTCATCCAGCCTATGCCTGATTTTGCCAGCAGGTTCATTCGTCCCTGGCAGTGCGGCATTGTATCGCGCAGTCCAAAAGCAAACCCAGTCGCCTGCATTGAGACCAAAAACAAATCATAAACGTTGCCAATTCTTCACTTAAACCTTGTAACGATTCTATGCTTGTCAAAGGATGTTTTAAACGGATCATATCGTCTGATCGTATATCCAATCGGTTCATGCAAAAATTCGTTCGCAAGCCTAACTGTATACACAAAAACATCCCGTCTGACATAAAAGCACTACATCAAGCCAGCGTGTTACCACAATCGTAACAATAAACTTAATGTCCTTCTAACCATTAAAGAATGTTTGCGTTTGACTGTCGCAGCATGGATAATAATTGAAGAAGACTCCTGCTAGCGATTGTTTACACGTTACGGAAGACCCGCGGAGATTGAGCAATGACATTATCAGCCAGAAATTTTCCTGTCGGTATCGAAGATTTTGAGGAATTGGTTACCAAGGGCAAGAAATATGTGGACAAAACAGGATCGTTGGAAGATCTGCTGGAATCCGGCGATGCCGTTGCTTTGCTGCTGAGACCCCGCCGGTTCGGAAAGACTCTTTCCATGAGCATGCTCCAGAATTTTCTTGAACTCAACTACGCGGATCCACAGGACAGAAGCCGCCAGGAAAGACTTTTCCACAATTTGAACGTGTATGGCAACCGGGAGTTCTGCGACAGACACATGGGCCGCCATCCGGTCATCAGCATCTCCCTCAAGGACGTCGACGGCAACAATTTTAAAGATGCCATGCGCGTTATGAAGATAATTCTCAACAATCTTTTTGACAAGTACAGTTTTCTTCTGGAAAGCGACAAACAGAGCGAAGCAAACAGAAACTCGCTGAGGGAAAAAATCGACATCTGCTCTACAGCAAGACTGAATCTGGCAGACGCTGAAAATATGAGCATGCTTACAGAAATAGCCAAAGACTCGCTGGCGTTCCTGAGCAGATTGCTATATCACGAGTATGGTCT